>NZ_JAJPWK010000009.1:0-255354 GCF_046549115.1 Streptomyces sp. x-19
CGTCGGCTCCGTCGTCGCCTCCCTCGTCGCCTCCCTGCGCGCCCAGGGCGACGGCGGCCTGGACCACTCCGCCCTCCTGCGCGGCGTGGAACGCCTCTCCGGTTACGACCTCAAGGGCTGAGACCCGATCATGGGGGCACGTCGCCTTCCCGCCGTACGGGCGGCCGTTGAGATCATGAAGGACGAGGGCGTCGACACCGTCTTCGGTTGCCCCGGCTCCGCGCTGCTGCCGCTGTACGCGGCGATGGAGCGGACCGGTGGCATCGCCCACCTGTCGGCGGGCCACGCCGAGGGCGCCACGCACATGGCCGACGGCTGGGCCCGGACGACCGGGAAGGTCGGCGTGGCCGCGGTGGCGGCCGGACCCGGGGCGGTCCGGTTGCTCAGCGGCCTGTACGCGGCGCAGCAGGACGCCGTCCCGCTGGTGTGCGTCACCGGTCGGGAGGCGTCCGCACCGCAGGCCCCCGCCGTACCGCTGCGGCACGCGGGGTACCGACCGCCGGACCTGGTCCGGCTGGCCGGTGCCGTCACCAAGCGTGCCGAGCGGATCGAGGACCCCGCGCGGATCCCGGGCGCTTTCCGTGAGGCGTTCCGCATCGCGCGGGAGGGCCGGCCCGGGCCCGTACTGATCGACATCCCGGCCGATCTGGCCGCGGCGGAGATCGTGTGCGGCCCCGTTCCGGTCCCCCCCTCCGCTCCCGGTGCCGGCCCGGCCCTGGTGGACGGCGTCGGGTCTCCGGCACCGGGAGCGGTGGTTCCCCTGGTCGTCCCGCCCGACCCGGCGGACGCCGGGACCCGCTGGGCCCTGGCGGAGCTCGCCGAGGTCTTCGCCGCCCGGCCGGCGGCGGACACCTACGTCGTGAGCGGTCTGCCGGAGGTCGGTGCGGTCGGCGGCGACGCCGCGCAGCGGCACCGCGTGCCCCGTCGCAGCGGCCCGCCGGGCTGGGAGGTGCCGACCGCGATCGGGGTCCGCACGGCCCTGGACTCCCGGGGCGAGCGGTCGGCGGAGGTCGTGGTGGTCGTGGACGGCAGCGGTTTCCCGCTGACGGCCGGCGAGCTGGCCGCGGCGGCACAGTACGAAGTGCCGTTCTTGGTGGTGCTGCTCGGGGACCCCGCGGAGGCCGATCCGTTCACCGACCCGGTGAAGCTCGCCGAGGCGTACGGCTGCGCGGGCCGGGACGTGCTGGACCCGGCGGAGTTCCGCTCGGCGGTCGAGTGGGCCCGCAAGGAGGCCGCCTCCACCCGCCGCCCGGTGCTGGTGGAGGTCCGCACCGCACACGCGGCGGACGCGTACGACCCAGTGCCGGTGGACCCGGTGCCGACTCGCGCGTACGGGACCTGAGCCCGTCGCCGCAGGGTTCTCCCGGGCCCGCGAAAACAAGCTTCCGGGCGGTGGTCGCGCTGACACCTGTCCTGTCGCGCCCAGGCGCGGCCGCCGTCCGGAATACCCGCACCTCAGCACCACAGATTGTTTCAACAAACTGTTGACGTTTGGTCGGAGCGCTTTCTACGCTCCGACATGCGGAAGCCAACTTCCGCGCTCTCGTACGGAAGGTCACCATGTCGAAGCCCACGCTGACGGCGCGCTTTCTCACTACGGAGGCTGGCGCCCCCGTCGCCGACAACCAGAACTCCGCCACCGCCGGCGTCGGCGGCCCGATCATCCTCCAGGACCAGCACCTGCTGGAGAAGCTCGCGCGCTTCAACCGCGAGCGCATCCCGGAGCGCGTCGTCCACGCCCGTGGCTCCGGCGCGTACGGCTACTTCGAGGTGACCGACGACGTCACCGGCTTCACCCGGGCCGACTTCCTCAACACCGTCGGCAAGCGGACCGAGCTCTTCATCCGCTTCTCGACCGTGGCCGACAGCCTCGGTGGCGCGGACGCCGTCCGGGACCCGCGCGGCTTCGCGGTGAAGTTCTACACCGAAGAGGGTAACTACGACCTCGTCGGCAACAACACCCCGGTGTTCTTCATCAAGGACCCGATCAAGTTCCCCGACTTCATCCACTCGCAGAAGCGCGACCCCTTCACGGGCAAGCAGGAGGCGGACAACGTCTGGGACTTCTGGGCGCACGCCCCCGAGGCCACCCACCAGGTCACCTGGCTCATGGGCGACCGCGGCATCCCGGCCTCCTACCGCCACATGAACGGCTACGGCTCCCACACCTACCAGTGGACCAACGCCGAGGGCGAGGCGTTCTTCGTCAAGTACCACTTCAAGACGAACCAGGGCGTCCGCAGCCTCTCCGCCGACCAGGGCGCCGAGCTCGTCGGCAAGGACGCCAACAGCCACCAGACCGACCTGCTGCAGTCCATCGAGCGGGGCGTGTACCCCTCCTGGACCCTGTACGTGCAGGTCATGCCGGCGGCCGAGGCGGCCAACTACCGCTTCAACCCGTTCGACCTGACGAAGGTGTGGCCGCACTCGGACTACCCGCTGCAGCGGGTCGGCCGGATGGTCCTGGACCGCAACCCCGACAACGTCTTCGCCGAGGTCGAGCAGTCCGCGTTCTCGCCGAACAACTTCGTCCCCGGCATCGGTCCCTCCCCGGACAAGATGCTCCAGGGCCGGCTGTTCGCCTACGCGGACGCGCACCGCTACCGCCTGGGCGTCAACCACACCCAGCTCGCGGTCAACGCCCCCAAGGCGACCACCGCCAACAACTACGGCCGGGACGGCCTCATGGCGTCGAACGCCTACGACCGCCACGCCAAGAACTACGAGCCCAACTCGTACGACGGTCCGGCCCAGACCGACCAGCCGCTGTCGGCCCCGCTGGCCGTCTCCGGCTACGTCGGCACCCACGAGGCCCCGGCGCACACCAAGGACGACGACTTCTTCCAGGCCGGTGAGCTCTACCGCCTGATGTCCGAGGACGAGAAGAAGCGCCTGGTGGAGAACATCGCCGGCGGTCTCTCGCAGGTCAGCCGCGACGACGTGATCGAGAAGAACCTCGCGCACTTCCACGCCGCCGACCAGGACTACGGCAAGCGCGTCGAGGCGCGCGTCCGCGAGCTGCGCGAGGACTGACGGGAGGTCAGTCACCTTGCGCACCCGTACCGGTCGGCCCGTTGAGGGGTGGTCGGCCGGTACGGGGAAGTAGCGCGGAGCTCCGCGGGATCCCGGGGAGATTCCAGTGCGGTGGCAGGCTCGCCCGTCAAGGAGGGCGAGCCGCCTCCCCGCCGCGGAGCCCGCCTGCTGCCCACCCCGCACCATCCACCCCTCCCACAGACTCCGTCCGACGGTGCGGGGGTATCTCCCAGCGGTAGCTGGGGGAATGTCCCGTCGCGCCCAGCTCCCGTACTGTCGGACGGGAACCACTCACAGGGCCCGGAACTCCGTACGGTCACGGATTCCGGGCCCTGTGGCATGTCCGCGCCCCCCACGCGCCCCCTCCCCCGCGCCCCACCGTGACCTCTCGGCGCATTCCCGCCCCCGGCAGGCGCCCGGGGCGAGACCATGGACGGCAAGCAGAGCCGACCGACAGCCTGCCCGACCTGCCTGGAGCCGACCATGGCCGACAGCGTGCCGGTGCGGTGCCCTACGTGCCGCCGCGAGAACGCCTTCACCCCGCCGACCTTCCCCTGCGCCTGCGGCGCCCCACTGACACTGCCGGTGCTGCGCGGTGGCGTGCCGGTCGAGATACTGCACCGCACCTGGGAAGCGTCCTGGGTGGACGTGCGGTGCGAGGTCTGCGGGCGCCAGGACGCCTGGCCGGCGCCGGAGAGCGGGTGCGCCTGCGGCACGGTCGTGCGGGTACCGGTCACCCCGACGCCCGTCGCACCGCTCCCGCCCGAACTGCCCGAGGCGGCCCCCGCCGCCGCGCCGCCGGCACGCCCCCGACCGGCCACCGGCCCGCCGCCGCAGCGCCCGGCGTTCCGCCCGGTGACCATCCGGACCGCGCGGGACTGCATCACCGCGGCCGCGCAGTACCTGAAGTGGCTGGGCTTCACCGACGTCGCCCGCGCCCAGGAGCGGACCGCCGCCGGCATCGACCTGCGGGGCAGCGGCGTGGTCGCCCAGGTCGATCCGACGACGCGGGCCACCGCCCTGCGCGAGATCGAGTGCGTCTGGCTCAACGGCCTGGCGGACTCCGCGGTCGCGGTCTTCTTCTCCCTGGCCGGCTACGCCCGCGACGCCCGCTCCCGCGCCGACGAGCTGCACGTCCCGCTGTTCGTCATGGACCTCACCGGCACCCCGCAGCCGGTCAACGACGCGGCCGACGAACTGATCACCCAGGGCGCCCGGCCGCCGGGCTGAGCCCGGCGTTCCGCCGCGGCGCCCCCGCGGCGGAAACCCGTTCGCCCCGGGCGCCGCGACCCGCGACACTGGCCTGATGATCATCCGTGTTCCGGACTCCGCCGACCTGCCCGCCCTGCGCGCCCTCGAACGCGCCGCCGGGGAGCCGTTCCGCGCACTCGGCATGGCGCGGATCGCGGACGACGAACCGCCGCCGCTGGACGTGCTGGCGCAGTACCAGCGGGCCGGTCGGGCCCTCGCCGCGTACGACGGCGCGGGGGCGGGCGAGGTGCCGCGCGGCTACCTCCTCTGGGACCCGGTCGACGGCTGCTGCCACGTCGAGCAGGTCTCCGTCCACCCGGAGCGGTCCCGGCGCGGCATCGGCCGGGCGCTGATCGACCGGGCCGAGCGGGACGGCGCCCTCCCCGCGCTGACCCTGACCACCTTCGCCGACGTGCCGTGGAACGCCCCGTACTACGCCCGGCTCGGGTTCCGCCGGCTCGCCGACGCCGCGTTGACGCCGGGCCTGCGGGCGATCCGCGCCCACGAGGCGGAGCTGGGGCTGGATCGCTGGCCGCGGGTCTGCATGCGCCGGGAAGCGGTCGCACCGGCCTGATATGACGCCCCGTCAACGATGTCGGTGGCCCGGGCCATAATGTGCCGGTGATCGATGCGAAAGCCCTCCGCGCCGCCTGTCTGGAGTTCAACGGCGCGACCGAGGAGAACCCCTTCCCCCGGCACCCCGAGGTCTCCACGTTCAAGGTCGGGGGCAAGGTCTTCGCGCTGACGTCACTGGACGCGGCGCCGCTGACCGTCAGCCTCAAGTGCGACCCGGAGCTGGCCCAGCGACTGCGGGCTGCACACCCCGAGGTGATCCCCGGCTACCACCTCAACAAGCGCCACTGGAACACCGTTTCGCTGACCGGAACGCTCCCGGACCGGATGGTGCGGGAGCTGATCGAGGACTCCTACGACCTGGTCGTCGCCTCGCTCCCGCGCGCCCAACGGCTCCTGCTGGACTGGCCGGGCGAGCGCCGCTGACCGGGCCGCGGCCCGCCAGGCGGCACGGTGCCCCGCGGTCACTCCTCCCACCGGGACCGGTCCGGCGCGGTCGCCCGCGCGGGCGGCCGTGCCGGACCGGTCAGAGGCGACCGCGGGGCACCACTGCGGACGGTCCGTCAGACCTGGGGCGGCAGGACGGCGCGGATGCCGCCCTGCGCGGTGGCCCGGGCGACGGTGTCATAGCCGCCGTTCACCGCACCGTTGCCGGCGTACTCGGCGGTGTAGCCGCCGCTGAGCACCTCGGCACCCGAGCGCGGCCGGTCGGCGTCACAGGACGCCCGACCGGCGACGTCCGTCTTCGCCACGCACAGCACCTTGCCGGTGGTGTCCTTGAAGGTGATGGTGGCGTTCCAGATCGCGTCCTGCGGGCCGGCGGCACGGGCCCGCACCAGGGTGGCGTGCAGTCCGATGACCTTCAGCGGCTTGGTGGACAGGGTGGCCTTGCCGGCGGTCAGCCGGGTCGCCATCTCGGGCACCGTGGCGGCCGGTTCGCACAGCCCCCGGTTCCAGTCGAAGAGACCGCCGGGCGCGCAGGTCGCGTGCCCGTCCTGGGCCGCCACCCGGTGCGTGACCGGGTCGCAGCGGTAGAAGCTGGCGGCACTGTCGGCGTCGACCACGGTCGGCGCCACGGTCGCCGCGTCCTCGCCGCTCGCGCAGCCGGCGGTGAGCACCTCGCGGGTGGGACCGTCCGGAGTGCCGGGCTGGACGACGTCGGCGTAGGCGGGGGCGGCGAAGCTCCCCAGGGCGGCGGCCACGGCGGCGGCAGTGGTCGCCCAACGTGCGATACGGGTCATGAATGTCCCCTCTTGACGGGAATCCCGCGGGATATCCGTCCTGGTGAACGGCCTTGAATTTTGGCCTGGTTGACGGCCTTTTGCCCCTCCCCGGAACCGGGAACGGGCCAGGTCAGGACCCTATCGGCCGGTCCGGCACGGGCCGACGGCGGCCCGGCCACCGCGGGCCGACGGCCGGATCTGGTCGAACTGCCCGTGGGACAGGGCGCGTTGGGTCCCGCACCGCTCAACGCGTCACACCGTGTCCAGGGTGTCCTGCCGGGCCGACGCGGCGGCGCTTCCCGGCACCGCCGGCGGGGGCGCCGTCCCCCACTTCGCCGCGAGCCTCTCCCGGAGTTCGACCTTGCGGACCTTGCCGCTGACGGTCATCGGGAAGGCGTCGGTGATCTCCAGGTAGCGCGGCACCTTGTAGTGCGCCAACCGGGAACGGCAGTAGCGGGCCAGTTCGTCGCGGGTGAGGGGGTCGGCGGGGTCGCGGAGGATGACGCAGGCCGCGATCTCCTCCCCGTACTTCTCGTCCGGGACACCGACGACCTGGACGTCGGCGATCTTGGGGTGGGAGTAGAGGAACTCCTCGATCTCCCGCGGGTAGACGTTCTCACCACCCCTGATGATCATGTCCTTGCTCCGGCCGACGATCCGGACGTAGCCGTCGTCGTTCATCACCGCCAGGTCCCCGGTGTGCATCCAACGCGCCCGGTCGATGACCTCGGCGGTGCGCTCGGGGTCCTCCCAGTAGCCGAGCATCACGCCGTAGCCGCGGGTGCACAGCTCGCCCGGGGTGCCGCGGGGTACCGTCGCCCCGCTCGTCGGGTCCACGACCTTGACCTCGATGTGCGGCAGCACCCGGCCGACGGTCGCGGTGCGGTGGACGAGGTCGTCGTCCCGCCGCGTCTGGGTGGAGACCGGGGAGGTCTCGGTCATGCCGTAACAGATCGACACCTCGGCCATGTGCATCTCGGAGACGACCCGCTTCATCACCTCCTCCGGGCAGGGCGAGCCGGCCATGATGCCGGTGCGCAGCGAGGAGAGGTCGTAGTCGGCGAAGTCCGGCAGGTTCAACTCGGCGATGAACATGGTGGGCACGCCGTAGAGCGAGGTGCAGCGCTCGTCCTGGACGGCGCGCAGGGTGGCGGCCGGCTCGAAGGAGGGCGCCGGGATGACGATGCAGGCCCCGTGCGTGGTGATGCCGAGATTGCCCATCACCATGCCGAAGCAGTGGTAGAAGGGCACCGGCAGGCAGACCCGGTCGTGCTCGGTGTAGCCGAGCGTCTCGGCGACCCAGTAGCCGTTGTTGAGGATGTTGTGGTGCGAGAGGGTCGCACCCTTGGGGAAGCCGGTGGTGCCCGAGGTGTACTGGATGTTGACCGGGTCGTCGGCGGTCAGCGTCTTCTCACAGGCGGCGAGCCGGGTGTGCGGGACCGCCGCACCGGCGGCCAGCAGCCCGCCCCAGGTCGGGTCGCCGAGGTAGACCACGTCGCGCAGCGCCGGGCAGTCGGCGCGCACCTGCTCGATCATCCGCCGGTAGTCGCTGGTCTTGTGCGTGACGGCGGAGACCAGCACGGTCACCCCGGCCTGCCGCAGGACGTACGCCAGCTCGTGGACCCGGTAGGCGGGGTTGACGTTGACCAGGATCGCGCCGATCCGGGCGGTGGCGTACTGGACGAGGACCCACTCGGCGCAGTTCGGTGCCCAGATGCCGACCCGGTCGCCCTTGCCGACGCCCTTGGCGAGCAGCCCGAGCGCCACCTCGTCGATCGCGCGGCCCAGTTCGGCGTAGGTCCAGCGGCGACCGCCGGCCACCTCGACCAGCGCCTCGCGAGCGCCGAAGCGGGCGATGGTGCGGGCCAGGTCGGCGCCGATGGTCCGGCCGAGCAGCGGCCGGTCCGCCGCCCCGCTCGCGTACGACAGCTCGCCGTGCGGGTGATCGGTCACCGGTGCTCCCCCTCCAGAACGGCACGGGTCTGCGGGGCGGGCGACGCGACGCCCTCACCGCCCCCACGGAACGTCAGCCGGGCCTCGCCGCGCCCCCTCGTCACCGAGGGAGCCGCCGACCCGCCGCCCTCCGGCGGCGCCTGCCCCGACAGATCCACCAACACCTTCATCAGCCGCTCCCAACGAGCCCGTCTTCAGCCATCGCTGCCGTCCACCCGCACGATGGCCCACGGCACGGGAGAACCACCCCGCGAGCCACCGGTGCGCGCCAGGTACAGCATGGCGTCGAACGGCCCCGCGTGACCCCCGGCCCGCCCACCCGTTCGCCGCACGAAGAAAGACGCGACGGGGAGGGCACGGAGACCGAAAAGGGTCTCGGTGCCCGGACCAGTGGCCCGGGCACCGAGACCCGTTGCGGTGACCTGCGCGGCTACCCGATGTGCTCAGTCGCCGTGACCACCACAAAAGGTGCCCATGGGACTGATCTGCGCGCCCGGGTTTCCCTGACCGTTGAGGGCGTTGCCCAGCAGCCCGTTGAGAATCCCGACCTGGCCGAGAATGTCGAGGTTCAGGTCCTGGCCGTAGCATCCATGGCCGCCCATTGCCGTAGCGCCCTGGGCATTGGCGGTGCCGACGCCGAGAAAACCGAGACTACCGAGGGCGGCCGCCACCACAGCAGCCTTGTGAAGCTTGCGCATTTCTCCTCCTTGGGTCGAGTGCCGCGAGCATCAAAAGATCCACATCGCGCTAATATCGGAGGTTAATCCGATATGCCGGACACCGCTCATCGGCGCTGGCATCCGTGACCCGAGACCGCCCGCCACCCCGCGCTCCGCAGGGCGAAGAGCGCAGCCCACAGGCGTTGCGGCCGGCGGCGGAGGGCCCGCCTCACGTTTGCAGTAGCCGAGGTGACGCCTCGTCGGCTCCGCCGGCCGAACGCCCGGGCCCGCCGCGCGAACCTTCCGAGACCGCTCCCCCGACCCCACTGCCGCACCGTCAGCGACACCGGGCGGACCGGGCCTTCCACCGCCTCACCCGTATGCCGCGCGACCGACCGGCCGAGGTCACCGGCCTGACGTCAGCGACCCGACGTCTCGGGCGGCGGCAGCCGGCGGACCGCGACCACCGCGGCGTCGTCGGCGAGGCGGCCACCGGCGTGGGCGAGGAGGTCCTCGCGCAGTCGGCGGAGCACGTACCGGGGGCTGCTGCCGCTCCAGGCGCCGGCCCGTTCGCTCAACGGATAGAAGTCACCGTTCGCGTTGCGCGCCTCGATCACCCCGTCCGTGTAGAGGAGCAGCAGGTCACCGGGGAGGAACGGGAAGGTGTCGACGTCGTAGTCCTGCGGGCCGTCGAAGGTCCCCAGCCCGAGGGGCAGGGCGCAGCGCCCGGGAGCAAGGCTGTGGGCCCGGCCGTCCCGCAGCAGCAGCGCGGGCGGGTGCCCACAGCTGATCGCACTCAGCTCGGGACGCCCGTCGGGAATGTCGAAGAGCGCGACCGTGGCGAACAGTTCCCCGACATCGCAGTCGGCATCGACATCGGCATCGACATCGGCATCGACATCGGCCGGGGCGGCATCCGACGTGCAACCGGCGGCCGGCCGCGCGGGAGCCGTGTCCCACTGACTGCTGTCCCAGCGGACCGCGCCGTCCAAATGGCGCGCGAGCCGGGGCAACGTGGCCTGACGGTGCGCCGCCGCCCGGAAGGCACCGAGGATCAGCGCCGTGTGACTGTACGCCGGGAGCCCCTTGCCACGGACGTCCCCGACGATCAACCGGGTGCTGACGGCCGTCCGCACCGCGGCGAACAGGTCGCCCCCCATCGCCGCCTCCTCCTCCGCCGCCACGTACAGCGAAGCGAACTCCAAGTCCCCACTGCGCACCGGCAACGGCCGCAACAGCACCTTCTGCGCCACCGCCGCCACCGAACGACTCCGCGACAGCCGCCGCTCGCTGCGCTCCCGCACCACCGTGAACAGGAACACCAACCCCGACACCACGATCAGGGCGCTGATCTGCGCGACGAAGTTCCCGGTGCCCAGGGCTCCCTGGCCCGCGGCGACGCCGAACTCGGCCGCCACCGCCAGACCGCCCATGAGTGCGGTCGGACCGGGACCGGCGAAGGCGGCGGTGAGGGCGGGGGCGGCGACCAGCAAGGGTCTGAGGTGGACTTCCGCCGGCGAAAGGGCATCCGCCACCAGGACCGCGGCGATCAGTCCGAGCGGAATCAGCATCAGCGCGCGCCCCGACTCAGGTCGTCGATGCAAGCGCGTCAGCCGTCGAATGGGCATGCATCATGCTCCCATTCGCCCGGACGATATCCGCGACACCACAAGGACGGCCCCCACCGGCCACGACACGGAACTCCCGGAAATTCCTCCCCGCCACCGCACCACCCGCACAACAACAGACTGAATTCCTTGGCCAGTTGGACAAGAACACCACACGAAAACCTGCACGAGCCCGGCTGATCATCCTCGGCTCCCCCGCCACACGCATCCGCCCGCAGCCAGCTCCGCGAGCACATCCGTGGCTTAGGATGACGGCGTTCTTTCAGGTGGGAGAACAGCGACGGTCAGCGTGTTGTCAGCCCTTCCACGCTGACCGTCACCTCCCCTGGCCGCACTCCCCGACCACCGCAATGCCGGGCCGGCCCCTCTCCATTCCTTCCCCGCGTCGAACACGACGGCTTCGGAACGTCATATAAACCATTCAGCCCACCCCTGCGGGTCGAGAACACCTCACCGCACGAAGGCAAGGGCGCCACCGCCTCGAAGGTCGCACACCGGTGGGCAAATGGGTGACCGTGCCGTGATTCCCGTTACCGGGAGCGGGGATTCACCGTTCCTCGCTGGGAGAGAACAGCGAATGGACCTCGTGGGTCCGCCGGCCGGGACGGCCCTTTCCTCCCCGGTGGTGGGCGTCCCGCGGAATCGATGTCGACAGGCGTTCGGCGCGAATCGAAGGAGTGGCGGTGGTCCGGTCCATCGACTCCTGGACCGCGTGGGCGACTTCACGATCGGCGTGGCCACGGTCCCTCGGGAGACTTCCCCCGTGGTTCACGCAGGGCACGCACACGTCGAATCCCGGGGAATTCACGTTCGCGCACTCAACACAGCGATAAATAATCAGTTTTCCATACAGGCAATGAAGGGCCGAGGGTTCCATGCGCAAGCTTCAGCAGATCGCGCTGGTCGTCGCAGCGGCTGGCGGTCTGTCCACCATCGGCGCCGGCGCCAGCCAGGCCGACGCGCCGGCCGGGTACAACGGCGCCGCGACGCCCACCGCTCCCCAACCGGACAGCCCCCAGGCCGCCGCCTGGACCGCCTCGGGCGCCACCGCCCACACCTACGGGACGCACGGCGGCCCGCAGCAGGCGGCCCCGCAGCAGCCCGCCGGTCCGCAGGCCGGCCCGCAGGTGTCGCCACAGCTCAACCCGCAGCTCAACCCGCAGCTTTCGCCGCAGGTGGCACGGCTGCTGCCGCAGTCCGGTCCGCAGGACCAGAACAACCTCTTCCGCCCGTACCAGGAGTGCAGCCCGCAGTCGTTGCTCGACGCCAACGTGCCGATCGGTCTGCTGGCCACGCCTGAGACCCACGGCTTCTCCTGCACCCAGAACAACACCCAGGCCAACGCCTTCGCGACTGCCAGGTAAGGCGGCGGCAGCGGCCCTGCCACCGTGGGCCCTTCGGGGGAATTTCCTCGAAGGGCCTTCGTGAACGACCGGCCATCCGCCCCCGCTCCTCACCAATAAAGAGGCAACACCGCCCGCGTCTCGGCCCGTTCCCGCTCAACCCCGGCCCTTAACTGCTCAGGTTCCGGGGCAACTTCCGTTTTTTCCGTCGCATATTCCGGCGCGTCGCTCAAGGTCGATTGGTATTTCGTATTAGCCTTCCCAACTGTACGAAGTCGGTACATCGCAGATCACATCTGCGGATCGCAGTCCACATCGGCTCAAACTTCCGGAGAAGAAATGCGCAAGCTTCACAAGGCCGCCGTCGTGGCTGCCGCTCTCGGTAGCATCAGCTTCCTCGGCGCCGGCAACGCGTTTGCCTTCGGCGGCCAGGGCGGCGGCCAGTTCGACATCAAGCAGGGTTCCCAGTGCCGGTCGCACGACCTGAACGTCGACGTCCTCGGCGAGGTCGGCGTCCTCAACGGCCTGCTGGGCAACGCGCTCAACGGCGAGGGCTCGCCGGGTGCGCAGTCGACTCACCTGGGCTCGACCATGGGCTGCAACAACAGCGCATTCTGAGCCGCTAGGTACCGCACAGGTCACCCATAGGGTTCTCGACGCCGAGCCGCAAGGCCGGCGTCGAGAACCTTTTTTGCGTTCTTTTTCCGAGTGTGCCGCCGCGCCACCCGTCGAGTAATTACCGATAAACATACCGATGTTGACGAGCGCACACCCCGCCGCCGTGATGGCTCGCTGCGCCGGCAGCGGCGCCGACACTCCAACTGATGTATGCCGGCGGGCAAATGGGTGACCATCCCTTGATTCCCGTTACTGGCGGCGACAATTCACCGTTCCTCGCTGGGAGAGAACAGCGAATGGACCCATGGGCCACCGACCGGTACCTCTTCGTCCGGGCGCCGGAGCGGCCTGCGGCAACCATGTCGACGAGGTCGTCCGACGCGATGCGGAGGAGAGGTGACGGGCTGCGCCGTCGCTGCCGAAGGCCGTTGGAGGGCCTCACGATTGGCGTTGTCACGGTCCGACGGAAGGCTTCCGTCCTGGATTTGCACGTGGTGCGCAAGGCGTGAAGTCCGGGATTACCTCTGTTCGCACACTCGCGTCAGCGATAAGTAATCAGTTTTCCATACAGGTAATGAAGGGCCGAGGGTTCCATGCGCAAGCTTCATCAGATCGCGCTCGTCGTCGCAGCGGCTGGCGGTCTGTCCACCATCGGCGCCGGCGTGAGTTATGCCGATGCTCCGGCCGGGTACAACGGCGCCACCACGCCCACCGTTCCGCAAGCCCCGGCTCCGCAGCAGTACGCCCCCGCACCACAGCCGGCGGCCCCCCAGCCCGCGCCGCAGTACGCCCAGCAGCCCGCCCCCCAGGCACCGGCCCCGCAGCAGTACGCCCCCGCACCACAGCCGGCGGCCCCGCAACCCGCGCCGCAGTACGCCCAGCAGCCCGCCCCCCAGGCACCGGCCCCGCAGCAGTACGCCCCCGCACCACAGCCGGCGGCCCCCCAGCCCGCGCCGCAGTACGCCCAGCAGCCCGCCCCCCAGGCACCCGCCTCACAGCAGTACGGACCGCAGTTCGGCGGCCCGCACGCCAGCGCCTGGGCCACGTCGCGCGGTGCCGCGGAGGCGTCCACCTCCCCGGGGGGCCCGCAGTCCGCCCCGCAGGCGGCTCCCCAGGCCGCACCGCAGGCCGCCCCGCAGGTCGCGCCCCAGGCGGCCCCCCAGGTGACGCCGCAGGTCGCGCCGCAGGTCGCCGTTCCGCAGGTCTTCTCACCGCAACCCGCTCCGCAGGTCAACCCGCAGATCAACCCCCAGGTCAATCCGCTGGTCAACCCGCTGGTTTCGCCGGACGTCCCGCAGGTGAACCCGGTCGGGCTCGGGCGACTGGCAGCTCCTCCGCTGGGTGCGCTCGACCTGCCCCGCATGGCCTGACCCGCCAGGACCACTCCAGGGCGCTTCCCCTTCCGGGCCACCGGCGTCGGGGCACGGCACTCCATGTGCGGCCCCGGAACCGGCCGAAGCCGCCCGCCCAACACCTCACAACCGCTCGATCACCGGAGAAGAAATGCGCAAGTTCCACAAGGCCGCCATCGTGGCTGCCGCCGCCCTCGGCAGCGTCGGCGCCTTCAGCGCAGGCACCGCCCAAGCCCACGGCGAGCCGGGGCACGACATCGGCCTCGGGCAGGGCACCGAGTGCCGGTCGCACGACATGAACGTCGACGTCCTGGGCGCCGCCGGCCTCCTCAACGGCACCCTGGGCAACGCCCTCAACGGCGAGGGCTCCCCCGGTTCGCAGCCGACCCACATGGGCGCGAACCTGCGGTGCGACAACAACGCCTTCTGACGCCCGCTCCCCCGCGCTGGCACTGATCCGGTCCCGGCACCGAGCCACCAACTCGGTTCCGGGGCCTTTGGCTTGCGCCGGCACATCCGCATCCCGCACGCGGCGCATGGCCGGACCTCGGGCAACTCGGTCCGGCCATGCGCCTTTTGACGGGGTGCGCCGCGCCGTCACCCCTCGTTCCGACGGGGTGGGAAGCAGACCGCCCTCCAACCGGCGCGACGCCGGCGCTCGCGCGCCGGACGCCGCCCCCGGCTCCTCGGCAGCAGCTCAGTCCATCGGGGCCATGTGGTCGCCGGCAGGCACCGGTGCCGAGTTGTTGCACGTGATGGCCGGGCCGACCTGCGTGGTCCCAGGGTTGAGCAGTCCGTGAGCCGGAAGCGTCACCGGCGACGTCGGCACGCAGCTCTGCTGCTGGTTGAGGGTGTAATTGCCGTCCTCATTGGTACCGGTGGTCCGCTGGAGGCAGGTGACGTTGCCTTGGATGTCACGGGTGCAGAGCCCGGTGGCATCGGCGTGCGCCTGGGGAACCACGAGGCCGGCCGCGGTGAGGCCGCCCATCAATGCCACGACGACTGCGGTCTTCTTCCGACTGAACATGAACTGCGTTCCTTTGTGATCGAGGCCAGGGCGCGATGCACCGCGAACGGGCCTGCGCCCGGGCCCTGGGATGCCGGAAGGGGTCTGGCGCCCGAGCCCGTGAGCCGGCCGCCAGACCCCCTCGGTTACTTGCCGGCGCTGTTGTTGCAGCCGATCCCCGAGCCGATCGGGGTGGCCTGCGCGCCGGGCGAGCCCTCTCCGTTGAGCGCGTTGGACAACACCCCGTTGAGGATGCCGACCTCGCCGAGGACGTCGACGTTCAGGTCGTGGGTCCGGCACTGGGAGCCCTGGCCGATACCCATGCCCGAACCACCCATGGCGTACGAGGTGCCGGCACCGAAGAAGCCAACGCTGCCCAGCGCGACGGCCACGACAGCAACCTTGTGAAGCTTGCGCATTTCTTCTCCATGTGAGCGGAAACGATCGGTTACCGATCGACTTCGTGCAGTTGCTGATAGTTAATACGAAAGACTCACAGTTGCTGGGCGACGCGCCGGATGATACGACCCGACGAAGCGGACTTGACCCTTGCAACCATGGCAAGTTCCGGACCACTTGGGCATTCAACGGGCCGGGCCGCACGCCAGCTCCTCGCGGCGAATCACCCATTCGGCCGCACCGGCCCGGGGCAATTGTTCCGCCACAAGCGAGCGGGCCCTTCGGGAAGGATTTCCCGAAGGGCCCGCGAGCGGTGCCGGGCGCGATCGCCCGACGCGCCTTACTTGGTGAAAGCGTGGTTGAACTGACCGCAGGTGGTGCCCAAGGTCTCGGGAACGGCGAGCACGCCGATCGGGAGATTGGCCTCGGCGAAGGTCTGCGGGCTGCACTCCTGGTACGGGCGGAAGAGATCGTTCTTGTGCATCCTGCCGCCATCGTGGGCGTAGGCGGTGCCAATTCCGGCACCGGCGGCCGACAGACCGCCGGCCGCAGCCGCGACGATCATGACCTGGTGAAGCTTGCGCATGGAACCCTCGACCCTTCGTACCTTTGCTTAAGCCCTAATTGCTGGCTGTGACTGCGCGCACACTAGCAGTCGCCAATCTGGGGGTTCCACTCCGTTGCGCGCCCTGTGTCGAAAGACGAAAAAAGGCGACAGAAGGCGCCTGGACCTGCGAGTTTTCCGCACCCCGTGCCGTCTTTATGGAACCCCGATAGTCACACCGGAGAGGGGTATCGAGCGTCGCGACCGCGCCCCACTTCGCATGACCGGCAATCCCGCCGGCATGACTTTTCCGCAGGCGCCGGCGGTGGTGACACTCACGGCAATCGGGTGAGTATCGATCCACTCCCGTGCCCCTATTGGGGGCCCACGTCGTTCACCTTCCGCAGAGCACAGAAGAGGGGTCCGGCGGCAATGCCGAGCGGGCCGTCACGCGAATCGACAGTCGGTTTTCCATTGCCCCGCTGCGACCTCAATTCGCGTGCTCAGCAAGCTCGTTGAGCACCTCCGGGCAATCGTCGGGAATGCCGCACGGGAGTTCGCCGCTCGCCATCCGGGACGGTGGAGCACGCCGGGTTCGACGCATCACGGACGCGAAGGGAGAGTTCCTCCTGTTGCGGGAACGACACGGGAAGTGTAGGGGCGAAATCCACGATTGATTACGTTGAGTGTGCATATCCTCACACTTAGCAGTCGCGGCATCATCCCCGTCCACGCAACCAAGGATCAAAGGTTCCATGCGCAAACTTGAGAGAGTCGCCATCGTCGTCGCAGCCATCGGCTGCCTCGCCACCGCCGGTGCCGGAGTCAGCTTCGCTGACGGGTACGGCCCGCAGGCCAACGCCTGGGCCGTCTCGGCCGCCGGGGCATCTTCGTCCGGCGGCGAGCGCGGTGACCAGGAGGCCGCTCCGCAGGCCGCCCCCCAGGCGGCCGCCCCGCAGGCTCCGGCTCCGCAGGCCGCCCCGCAGCCGGTCCAGCAGGCTCCTGCCCCGCAGGCCGCCCCGCAGGTTCCGGTGCAGCAGGCGCCGGTCCAGCAGGCGCCCGCCCCGCAGGCCGCCCCCCAGGCCCCGATGCAGCAGATCCCGGTCCAGCAGGCGCCCGCGCCGCAGGTCGCCCCCCAGGCGACCGTCCAGCAGGCGCCCGCCCAGCAGTCCGCCGAGAAGCGTCACGAGGACGTGAAGATCGGGCAGCACACCATGTGCCGGTCGCACGACATGAACCTCAACGTCCTCGGCCAGGTCGGGCTGCTGAACGGCGTGTTGGGCAACGCCCTCAACGGTGAGGGTTCCCCCGGCAAGCAGGGCACCCACCAGGGCTCGCGGATGGGCTGCAACAACTCCGCCCTCAACAAGTAACACCTCGGGGTTCTGGTGTCCGGCCTACGGGTCCGGGCACCGGAACCCCTTTCGGCATGTCCAGGGCCCGGGCGCGGGCCCGTTCGCGGTGCCCCGCGCCCAGCCTCGATCACAAAGGAACGCAGTACATGTTCAGTCGGAAGAAGATCGCCACCATCGTGGCACTGATGGGCGGCCTCACCGCGGCCAGCGTCATCGCCCCCCAGGCACACGCCGCGGACGGCGCCAACTGCGACCGTGGCGTCGCCGGCGACAGAACCTGCGTCCACAAGACCGAGGGGACCTACCGCACCAAGGACGGCGACCGCGTCGTCATCCGGCAGATGCAGCGTTGTTCGACGGCCGCCCGGCAGCGCGTGGTGTGGCCCGAGTCCGGCCTGGAGGGCCGGGAGCACACGGACATCGGTCCGCGCATGAACTGCTCCAACCACTTCCTGCTGCCCAAGGGCTTCGAGCGGCCGCGCGTCGACTTCTGAGGCACACGCGGTCGTTGACCGGGTGGCGGCGAGCCCGCGCCCGATGACGACTCGGCGGGGTCGGCACGCCGTTCGGCGACCGGCCCCGCTTCTGCGTGTCGGTGCCGTCCGTCATCCGTCGCCCGCCGGCTCGCCGCCTCTGGTCCGGGAGGCGGTGCACGCCGGGGTGACGGACACGCAACTTCCCTTCTTTCCGGGCCCGTTGGTCGGGCAGTGTCCGACGGCGCCGGGGCCACCGGGCGAACGGCGCCCGGACGGAAGCGAAAAGAAAAGAGGGGTCCCGGCGTCCGTGTGGACGCCGGGACCCCTCTTCGTTCCGGTTACTTGCTGAATGCGCCGTTGCTGCAGCCCATCGACGAACCCATGTGGGTGCTCTGCGCGCCCGGCGAGCCCTCGCCACCGAGGAGGTTGCCGCCCAGGCCGTTGGCGATCCCGACCTCGCCGAGGATGTCGACGTTGGTGTCGTGCGACCGACACGAGGCGCTCTGCTTGATGTCGAAGCGGGCCTTGCCGCCGCCCTCCTCGCCGTCGGCGTTGGCGGTGCTGGCGCCGAGGAAGCTGACGCTGCCGAGGACGGCGGCCACGACAACAGCCTTGTGAAGCTTGCGCATTTCTTCTCCGGTGAATTGAGCGGTTGAGGTCGTTATGTAACGACTTCGTACAGTTGAGGAGGCTAATACGAAATGTGCGTGAAGTCGTTGAACGACGCGCCGGATTGTATGATCGAGATTTCGTGATTTCCTTGGCGCGCACCGAATTTGCGGCACCGAGGGCCTTCAGGTGAAGTGGCCGCCCGCCGAAAATTCCCCTGTTCAGCCGAATTACCTCGGCCAAGTCCTCCGCGGCGCAGCGTCTTCCGGTTTTCCGTGCCGCACTGCTGTCAGGGTGGCCGGTGCCAGTTCACGCCACCACGACGAATGGAGCAGGAGCCGATATGCGCCGTGCCCTTGCCGCCCTGTTGGGGGCCCTCGCCCTCACCGGGGTCCTTTCCGCACCCGCTTACGCCGACGGGACCGGTCCGGGCGTCACCGGAGTCCTCGGCGACCCCCTGAAGGTCGCCAGCGACCTCGGCCCGCTGCACGTGGGTCGACTGCCGCTGCTCACCCGGAACTGACGTCCCCGAACCGGCCGGGGTGCCCCGAGGAGACCCGGGACACCGGCGGGACCGGGGACATTCCGGTTCAGGGCGCCCCGGCAGGGGCGGGACGTCGACGCCCGCCCCGGGCCGGGCAGCCGGATCCGTTCCGGCCGGCCCCGCACCCCGTCCTCCGGCGCCGTCGCGACGGCCGCGTCGAGCTCCGCTCCGCGGCCCACGGGCGGCGGATCACCGGCGGCTCGCCCCGTGGGGCTTTTGATTTACGCGGTTTCCCTAAAGCTCGCCGCTATTACGGCGGGCTTTTTTCGCGATTATTTTTCGGTGACCCACTCATCATGAGAAATGCATTGCCATACAAAAATATCTACCTGCGCATTCCACCGAGTAGGCATACACATCAAGCTGAAAGAGTGATCGAAATGGTGCATTCGGATCTTTCTGCGTTCAGCGTCGTTGTGTGGTGTGCGGTCCGCGGATGTGACCGCACTGTCAAGGAGGAGTCTCGTGATCAAAAAGGTCATTGCCGCTTCGGTTGCCACGGGCGGCCTGCTGCTCGCAGGAGCGGGAGCGTCCGCGGCCGACGCCGGATCGGAGGGCACCGCTGCCGGCTCTCCGGGTGTCCTTTCCGGCAACCAGATCCAGGTGCCCGTGCACGTCCCGGTGAACGTGTGCGGCAACACGGTGGACGTGGTCGGAGCGCTCAACCCGGCCTTCGGCAACCGCTGCGCCAACGTGTCGAAGGTCCACGTGCGGCACCACCGGCACAGGATGCAGGAGAGCAAGCCGCAGGTGCACCACGAGGCCCCCGTGGCCCGGCACCACCTGCCGGCCGCCCCGATCGCGGCGCCTGAGCACCGGCAGCACCGCAACGTCCCGGTTCGCCCGCAGCTGGCGAAGACCGGTGGGGCGGAGACCGGGCTGGCCATCGCGACCAGCGCCGGGCTGTTGATGGGTGGCGTCCTGCTGTACCGGCGGGGTCGTCGCACCGCTCACAACTGAGCGGGAAACTGCGGGGCGGCGCGCGTCCGGGAACCGGGATGCGCGCTTCGCGCCCGAACGTTTCGAAGTTCGCACCGCAGCCCGGGTCTTCGCGGCCCGGGCTACGGCTGGTGCTCCTCGGCAGTTCACCGCCGACGGTGGTGAACTGCCGGTCAGCGGTCGGGCGAGGGATCCCCGGCCCGCCCCTCCGGAGCAGGTCACCGGCGTGCCGTCAGTTGACGCCCCGGTCGAATCCGGCCCAGTAGGGCTGGCGCAGCTTGAACTTCTGGATCTTGCCGGTGGCGGTGCGCGGGATGGCGTCCCGGAACTCCACCGAGGTCGGGGCCTTGTAGCCGGCCAGGTGCTGCTTGCAGTGGGCGATGATGTCGGCCTCCTCCGCCGTCGCCCCTTCGGCGAGGACGACCAGGGCCTTGATCGTCTCGCCCCACTTCTCGTGCGGTACGCCGATGACCGCGACCTCGGCGACGGCCGGGTGGCTGAAGATGGTGTCCTCCACCTCGATGGACGACACGTTCTCACCGCCGGTGATGATGACGTCCTTCTTCCGGTCGGAGATCGTCAGATGGCTGTCGGCCTCGTCGAAGGTGCCGCCGTCGCCGGTGTGGAACCAACCGTCCGCCAGCGCCTCCACGGTCTCCTCCGGCTTCTCCCAGTACCCCTTGAGCACGGTGTTCGAGCGGGCCAGGACCTCGCCGGCGTCCGAGAGCGCGAGCTTGACGCCCAGGGCGGGCAGGCCCGCCCTGGAGAGCTTGCGGGCCCGCTCCTCGGCGGGGAGGCCGAGGTCGGCGGGCCGGGTGCGGTTGAAGGTGAGGAACGGCGAGGTCTCGGTGAGGCCGTAGAGCTGGGTGAACTCCCAGCCCAGTTCCTCCTCCACGCGCTGGATGGTCCGGCTGGGCGGCGGGGCGCCGGCGCACACGATGCGGACGCGGTCCCGGCCGGGTACGGCGCCCTGCCAGGTGACCGCCGCGTCCAGCACCATGTTCCAGACCGTCGGGGCGCCGCACATGAGGGTGACGCCGTGTTCCTCGACGCGGCGGAGGATCTCGGTGCCGTCGACCTTGCGCAGCACCACCTGCTTGGCGCCCAGGCCGGCCATCACGTAGGGCATGCCCCAGCCGTTGCAGTGGAACATCGGCAGCGTGTGCAGGTAGACGTCGCGCTCCCAGGCGCGGGTGTGCAGGCCGAAGGTCATGCCGTTCACCCAGATGTTGCGGTGGGTCAGCTCCACACCCTTGGGGCGGGCGGTGGTGCCCGAGGTGTAGTTGATCGTCGCGGTGGCGTCCTCGTCCGGGCGCGACCAGGGACGCGGTGCCACGCCGAACCGCATCAGCTCGGTCTCGGTCTGCTCGCCGAGGACGAAGCGGTGGCGCGCCTTGACGTGGGCGAGGGCGGCGTCCAGTTCCGGGTCGACGAGGAGGACCGTGGAGCCGCTCTGTTCGACCACGTAGGCGACTTCCTCGGGCTTGAGGCGGAAGTTCACCGGGACGCAGATCCGGCCGCTCATCGGGACCGCGAACAGCAGTTCCAGCAGCCGGGCGGAGTTGTGGCTGGCCACCGCGACGCGTTCGCCCTCGCCGACGCCGAGGGCGTCCAGGCCCGCTTGCCAGGCGCGGACGCGTTCGGCGAACCGCCCGTAGGTGGAGGTGGGCACCGGCGGAGCGGGCTGCTGCGGCTCGTCGATCACGCCCGGGCCGGTGCGGAACCCCAACTCGGCCCGGTCGAGGAAGTCCGCGATCGTCATCGGTGTCCGCATGCTCTCTCCTGTGCTCGGTGTGCCCGGTGCGGGGGACGCCCCCGAGGACGTCCGCAAGGTGGCATGGAGTCTGGCAGTCGAGACCCCCATCAGGGGTTCAAGCAGCGGTTTTGCGTCAGCAACGGTCATCCTGGCGGACGGCCGGGACGGCGACGGACGGCGCCGGACCGACGGGCCGGGCGGTCAGCGATGGGCCGCCGGTGCGCCGGTCTCCCCCGCCGCCGCGCAGGCCCGCAGCAACGCGTCGACGCCGTCGGGCGGGTTGGCGCGACGGACCACCAGGGAGGTGGTCAACTCCATGCCCGGGTTGCGGAACGGCAGGTAGCGCACGCCGGGCGCGGACAGCCGGCGGGCGTAGGTGTCGTAGACGACGGTCCACAGCCCCGCGGCCGTGGCACCGGCGCCGATCGCGGCCAAGGTGGCCTCCAGCGAGCCGTGCCGGGGGCCCGGCAGGGGTGTGAATCCGACGTCGTGGAAGGCGGCGGTGACCAGGTCGACCAGCGGCGGGTTGGCGTCGCGGTCGGTGAGGACCAGGGGCACGCCGGCGAGTTCGGCGAGGCTGATGGTGCCCGGCGAGGCGGCCAGCGGGTGGCGGGCGGGGACGGCGGCGACCAGGGGGTCCTGCCAGAGGGGGACGTGGCGGAGCCCGTCCCGGGCGGGTCCGGGGGCCGGGCCGCGGACGAAGGCGGCGTCCAGCGCTCCGGACGCGACCAGCGCCGGCCGCTCCGGGGCCGGTGCGGTGACCGGCTCGACGGCGAGCTGCGGGGCGATCCTGGCGAGCGCGTCGAGCACCCGGTCCAGGTGCCCGGCCAGGCCCGGGCTGGTGCCCAGGCGCAGGGTGCGCGGCGGGGCGCCCGACGGCGCGGCGACGGTGCGGTGCGCGAGTACGGCGCGGGCGCGTTCCTCGGCGGCGAGCAGCATCCGGGCCTCCGGGAGGAAGCGGTCTCCGGCGGCGGTCAGCCGCGGCTCCGGCAGTGCGGGGTCGAACAGCTCGGTCCGCAGCTCGCGTTCCAGTTCGCGGATGCGGTGCGCCACGGCCGACCGCGGCAGGCCCAGGCGCTCGGCGGCCCGCCTGAGGTGCCCTTCCTCCGCGACCACGACGAAACAGTGCACCTGTTGGAGTTCCACGCGCGCCCCTCCCCGGCCCCTCGGGCCACGGCCCCCGTAGGCCACTGGCGTCAACGGCGTCGCCCGCGAGTCAATTCCCTTGCCGCGCCTGCCGCGACCCGGCCATCATCCACCCATGATCGACGCCAGCGCACTCGCCGCGAAGCCCGTCCTCGAAGGCGGCCGGATCCGGCTGGTGCCGCTCGCCGAGCGGCACGCGGACGCCTTCCACGCCGCCTTTCAAGATCCGGAGACCAGGCGCCTGACCGGCACCCACCGCGACTGGAGCCGGGCGGAGCTCGGGGCGTGGATCGCTACCTGCGCGGAGCGCACCGACCGGCTGGATCTGGCCATCGAGGACCGGGAGACCGGCGCCTACCTGGGCGACCTGGCGCTGAGTCAGATCGACCGGGACAACGCCCACGGCTCCTTCCGGATCGCCCTGGTCCCCGGCGCCACCGGCCGCGGCCTGGGGCCGGAGGCGATCCGGCTGCTGCTCGACCACGCCTTCGACCATGTGGGCCTGCACCGCGTCCAGTTGGAGGTCTTCACCTACAACGAGCGGGCCCGGCGCGCCTACGAGGCGTGCGGTTTCGTGGTGGAGGGCCGGCTGCGCGAGGCCCTGTACTGGGACGGGGCCCGGCACGACGTGCTGCTGATGGCGGCGCTCCGGCCGGCGCGGTAGTACGGCGGGCGGCTCAGTAGTCCTCTCCGGTGAACGGCAGCCGTTCGGTCTCCAACGCGGCGTCCAGGCGGCGGACCGCGCCCGGGGTGCGTTCGCGGGCCAACCCCGCCTGGACGAGTCGGCGCAACGGCACCCCGCCCAGGTAGCAGGCCCCCAACTCCCGCACGTCCAGGGCGACATCGGCGGCATCGGTGGTCGGCGTCCAGGAGGCGGCGGTGCCGGGTCGGCCGGCGGTCAGGCGGAAGCGTCCGTCGTTGGCGGGCAGGGCGGCGTCGCGGACGTCGAGGACGACGTCCACCGGGGCGGCCCAGGAGCGGGCGGTCAGGGCGGCACCCACGTCCACCAGCCGCAGCCACAGGCAGGGTTCCTGTCGGGTGACCCGCACCTGGTCCCGGTCGGCGGCGAACTGCAGCAGGGGGTCGTCGACGGGCCGGGTGGAGGCGTGGACGGCGCTGGTCAGGTCGATGCCGGCGAGGTACGTCCACAATGCGGCGGCGGCCGGGGCGGAGGCGGCGGCCAGTTCCTGGACGTCGACCGCGCCGGGGGCGTGGCCGTCGGCGCCGCGGGTGCGGTAGAGGGCGTAGCCGGCGGGGTGCTCGCCGGCGGCTCCCAGCACCACCACCCGCAGGGGGCCGTAGTCGTCCTCGTCGTCGTCGGCGTGCTCCAGGCCCAGGACGTGCCGGCGCCACCATGCGGGGTCGCGGCTGAACCGCCCGGCGCCCGCGGTCAGTTGCTCCTCGTGGAACGCGCCGAGCACGGCCGGGGCGTCGGCCGGGTCGAGCAGGCGCAGTGGACGGTCGTCGGGGGCGATGCGGAGCGCCAGGGGGCGGCCGGAGTCGATTTCCAGGCGGTACGCCTCGGTGGCGGCGCCGAAGCCGAACCTGCCGTAGATCGCGCTCTCGGAGGCCCAGAGGCAGGCCAGCGGGAGCCGTTCGGTCGCGCAGTGCCGCCACAGTTCGGTGAGCAGTCCGGTCAGGGCGCCGCGCCGCCGGTGGGTGGCCGCGACGGAGACGAAGTCCAGTGCGGCAACGGGGAGTTGGCCGCCCGGGACGGCGATCCTCAGGCGGTGGGCGGCGGCCATGCCGGCCAGTGTGCCGTCGTCGTAGGCACCGATCCGGAGGGCGTCGCGCAGCACCTCGCTCTGGTGGGCGCGGCCCTTGCCGTCGAGCTTCAGGTGGAAGGCGAGGGCGGTGAGGTCGACGGCCTGGTCGAGGTCGGCGTCCGGGATGGTGCGGAGGGTCAGGTCGGTACGGTGGCTCGTGGTCACACGGGCGACGCTAACCGGGCGGGTGCGTCGTGCTCATCCCGTTTTCTCCGCCGGGGGCGGGATTCAGCCCGTCGGCCGCACGGCCCGCGTCCGGCTCGGCGTCGCCCACCAGTAGGTCGCCGCGTTCGGTGCGCCGGTACACCACCCGCCGGCCGACCCGGATGCCGACGACGAGGCCGGCGTCTCGCAGGACCGCCAGGTGGCCGCCGACGGTGCCCAGGGACTGCTGGAGCCGGGCGGCGAGTTCGGTGCTGGTGGCGGGCTGTCGGAGGGCGTGCAGGAGGCCGGCGCGACCGGTGCCCACCAGGCGGGCGAGGGCCCCTCCGGGGGTGGTGGTGTGTTGCGGGAGGGCGTGCACGGTGGCGGCGCCGCGGGCCGGGTAGACCTGGGCGTGGTGGCCGGGTGGGCCCTCGCAGAGCCAGGTGCCGGTGGCCAGGCTCACCGGGACGAAGAGCATGCCGGCGTCGCCGATGACGCGGTCCGGGCCGGGGCGCCGCCCGAAGCGGATGGCGTCCGGGCCCTCCCAGGTGCTGTGGCGGCTCATCTGGTCGAGGGCGCCGGGCCAGCCGCGGGTGGCGAGCAGTCCGGCCCGGTGGGCGACGTCGCGTTCCAGGAGGGTGCAGCGGCGGGTCCAGTCCGGGGCGACGTGCGTGCGCCACAGGCACTGGAGCAGGTCGGCGGTGCGGTCGGCCCAGGCGTGCCCGGTGAGCCAGGACAGGTCGCGGTGGCGGTGGTGGCGGGCCGCGTGGCGGGGGTGCGGGTGGGCCGCGGAGGTCTCCAGCGCGGCGCGGAAGGCGGCGTCGGGGAGGGTGCGGACCGCGGCCAACTCGTCGGCGAGGGTGGTGCGCAGGCCGTTCGGCGGGGGGATCGCCACGCAGCGGGGCAGCCAGGTCGTCGAGCTGACCAGTCCGATCAGGCCGCGGGCGAACGGGTCGGCGGCCCCGACGGCGGTAAGGGCCGGCAGGTGGCGGGCGTGCCAGGCCGCGAACCAGGGGGCGGGGCCCGGCCGGGCGAGGGCGATCACCGTGCCGAGGGTTTCGGCGAGCGGTGAGAGCGCGAAGCGGGAGCGGGCGAGGGCGAGCGGGCTCAGGCGCAGTACTGCCATCGGTTGCGGCCTCCCTCCGGGGTAGGGGTCCGCCGGCCCGGCGTCCGCGGTGCTCGGGGTCGCGGTGCGGGCGGACGCGGTGGGTGCGGACGCGGGGTGTGCGGACGCGGCGTCCGCCGGTTCGCCGGGCCCGGACCTTTCGCCCGAGGCCGAAAGCATAGGTCTCCGCGCCGGGCCCCGCAGACTCCGGCTCATGGACCCCGACCCCCACGCCGCCTCCGGCCCCGCCCGCGTGCCCGCTCCCGCCGCCCGGCCGGGGCCGCCCGCCCGGAGCGCTGTGTCCCCGCCGTCGTCCCCGCTCTCGTACCCGGGCTTCCGCTGGTTCCTGACCGGGCAGGCGGTGTCGCTGCTGGGCAGTGCGATGGCGCCGGTGGCCCTGGCCTTCGCGGTGCTGGACGGCTCGGGCGGCCGCCCCGGCGACCTCGGGGTGGTGCTGGCCGCCCGGATGCTGCCGATGCTGGCGTTCTTGGTGGTGGGCGGGGTGACCGCGGACCGGTTCCGGCGCCGGACCGTGCTGGTGGCGGCGAACCTGGGGTCGGCGGCCGCCCAAGGAGCGGTCGCCGGGCTGCTGTTGACCGGGCGCTACGCGCTGCCGTCGGTGGCCGGACTGGAGGTGCTGGGCGGGGTGTGCGCGGCGTTCACCACGCCGGCGCTGCGCGGCCTGGTTCCGGAGGTGGTCGGCGCCGCGGCGCTGCGGCCGGCGAATGCGCTGTTGAGCACGGTCCGCAACGCCGCCAAGGTGCTGGGGCCGAGCCTGTCGGGCGGGCTGGTGGTGGCGGTCGGCAGCGGGCCGGCGATCGTCTGCGACGCGGTGAGCTTCGCGGTCGCCGCCGGGTGTCTGGCCCGACTGCCGGGTGACGGGGCGCGGCCGGCGCGGGCGGTGGGGCCGGTGTGGGCGGCGGTGCGCGGCGGCTGGCGCGAGTTCGGGCGGGTCCGGTGGGCGGGGCCGGCGACGCTCTCGTTCTTCGTGATCAATCTGGTGCAGACCGGGACCTGGCAGATCCTGGGCCCGGCACTGACCGAGCGGACCGCCGGCCGGGCTGTCTGGGGGCTGGTGCTCAGTGCCCGGGGCGTCGGGCTGCTGGTGAGCGGGGCGGTGCTGTACCGGCTGGTGGTCGGCCGGCTGCTGGCGTGGGGGCTGGCGGCGGGTGCGCTGGGGGCGGTGCCGCTGCTGGTGCTCGGCGCGCGGTGGGACGCGCCCTGGCTGGTCGCGGGTGGCTTCGCCGCCGGGCTCGGGGTCTGCGTGACGGGCATCGCCTGGGACACCTCGCTCCAGGAGCACGTCCCGGCGCACGCGCTGTCCCGGGTCGCGGCCACCGGCGATCTGCTGGCGTACGCGGCGATCCCGGTGGGGCAGTTGTGGGTGGGGCCGCTGGCCCGGGCGTACGGCGGGTTCCGGGTGGTGGCGGTCGCCGGGGTGGTGTCCGCGTTCGCCGCGGTGCTGCCGCTGGCGTCGCGGGCGGTGCGGGGGCTGCGGCACGCCCGGCCGCCGGGGGACGGGGAGGCCCCGTGCCCGTGACGCCCGGCCGGTAGGGCCGGACGCCGCGGGCACGGGGCCCCGCGAGGGCTCAGAGCCACTCGCCGAACCGGCGGATGTACCATCCCTTGACCCCCTGCGTGAGCAGGCAGTACGCCGCCAACGTCGCGGCCAGCCACGGGAAGTAGGCCAGCGGCAGTGCCTGCATGCCCAGCGCCCCGGCCAGCGGCGAGAACGGCAGCCACAGGCCGACGCCCATCACCAGTGCGGTCATCAGCAGCACCGGCCAGGTGGCGCGGGACTGGACGAACGGGATCCGGCGGGTCCGCAGCATGTGCACGACGAGGGTCTGGGTGAGCAGGCCCTCGACGAACCAGCCGGACTGGAACAGCGCCTGGTGGACCTCGCTGTTGGCGCCGAAGACGTACCACATCAGGGCGAAGGTGGTGACGTCGAAGACGGAGCTGGTCGGGCCGAGGACGAGCATGAAGCGGCGGATGCCCCGGGCGTCCCACTTGCGCGGGGTGCGCAGGTAGTCTGCGTCCATCCGGTCCCAGGGCGTGGCCAGTTGGGAGACGTCGTAGCAGAGGTTCTGCACGAGCAGTTGGAGCGCGAGCATCGGCTGGAACGGGATGAACGCCGAGGCGACGAGCACCGAGAAGACGTTGCCGAAGTTCGACGAGGCGGTCAGCTTCAGGTACTTGATGGTGTTGCCGAAGGTCAGCCGGCCGCGCAGCACGCCCTGGCCGAGGACGGTGAGGTCCTTCTCCAGCAGGATGATGTCGGCGGACTCCTTGGCGATGTCGACGGCGGTGTCGACGGAGATGCCGACGTCGGCGTCGCGCAGTGCGGCGGCGTCGTTGATGCCGTCGCCGAGGAACCCGACGGTGTGCCCGTCCGCCTGCAGAGCGCGCACGATCCGGGCCTTCTGCACCGGGTTGACCTTCGCGAACAGGGTCGCCGTGCGGGCCCGGTCGAGGAGTTCGAGGTCGTCGAGGGCGTCGATCTCGGCGCCGGTGACCGGGGTGCCGGGGTCGATGCCGACCTGCTCGCAGACCCGGGCGGCGACCAGTTCCCCGTCGCCGGTGACGACCTTGACCGCGACGCCGTTGTCGGCGAGCGCCCGCAGCGCCTCGGCGGCGTCCTGCTTCGGCGGGTCGAGGAAGGCGAGGAAGCCGATCAGGGTGAGCCCGGCCTCGTCCGCGACGGTGTAGGTGGCGGCGTCGTCCGCCGCGGCGTCGGGGTCGACGGGCAGCGTGCGGGTCGCCACCGCCAGCACCCGCAGGCCCTGCCGGCCGTGGTCCTCGGCGGTGCGCAGCACGGTGTCCCGCAGGGCGTCGGTGAGTTCGACGGCGTCGCCGGCGTACGCCACCCTCTCGCAGCGGTCGAGGACCTCCTCCACGGCCCCCTTGGTGATCAGCAGGTGCTCGGCGGCGGGGCCGTCGAGGTCGTTGCGGCGCAGCACGACCGACATCCGGCGGCGCGCGAAGTCGAAGGGGATCTCGTCGACCAGCGTGAAGCGGGCGTCGACGACAACCTCCTCGGCCTCGTGCATCCGGTCGATGACGGCCTGGTCCATCAGGTTGCGCAGCCCGGTCTGGAAGTGGCTGTTGAGGTAGGCGAGTTCGAGGACCTCGCCGTCGGACCGGCCGTGCACGTCGAGGTAGCGGTCCAGCACGATCCGGTCCTCGGTGAGGGTGCCGGTCTTGTCGGTGCACAGCACGTCCATGGCACCGAGGTTCTGGATGGCGTTGAGGTGCTTGACGACGACCTTGCGGCGGGAGAGCGCGACGGCGCCGCGCGCCAGGTTGGTGGTGACGACCATCGGCAGCATCTCGGGGGTGAGGCCGACCGCGACCGCCACCGCGAAGGTGAACGCCTCCGCCCAGTCGCCCTTGGTGAGCCCGTTGATGAGGAACACCACCGGGACCATCACCATCATGAAGCGGATCAGCAGGAAGCTGACCTTCTTCACGCCGGTGTCGAAGCTGGTCTCCGGGCGCTCGCCGGCCAGCGCACCGGCCATGGAGCCGAGGTAGGTGTCCGCGCCGATGGCGATGACGACGCCGGTGGCGCTGCCGGAGGTGACGGAGGTGCCGGTCAGGACGAGGTTGTCGGCCTCGACCGGGTCGCCGGTGGCGTCCTGGCCGCGGTCGGTGGCCGGTCGGGTGTCGGCCTTGGCGACCGGCAACGACTCGCCGGACAGGGCGGCCTGACTGACCATCAGGTCCTTGGCGGTGAGCAGGCGCAGGTCGGCCGGGACGAGGTCGCCGGCGGCCAGCTTGACGACGTCGCCGGTGGCCACGTCGGCCATGGGGATCTCAAGGGTGGCCGGCAGCCGGCCGCGGCCGGCCCGGCGCTGCACCGCGGTGGTCGTGGTGACCAGGGCCCGCAGCGCGGCGGCCGCGCTGCCGGACCGGTACTCCTGCCAGAACCGCAGTCCGGCGCTGATCAGCACCATCGCGCCGAGGATGGCGATCTTCGGGTCGAACGGCTCGGTGTCGGCGACCTGGAGCCACTGGCCGTACATCACGGCGACCAGGACGGCGAGCACCAGGATGAACGGGTTCCAGAACGCCCTGGCGAGCTGTGCGTACCAGCGCGGCGGGCGCTCCTGCGCGATGGCGTTGGCGCCGTCGCGCTCCCGCCGCAGCGCGGCCTCGCGGTGGGTGAGGCCGCTCGGGGTGCTGCCGAGGTCGCACAGGACCTGCTCGGCGGGGCGGGCGCTGAACTCCGCGAGCCGGGCGGCGACGCGCCGGGTGCGCGTCTGAAGCTCGGCGGCCCGGCGCTCGCGGCGGGAGCCCCGGCCCGGCGGAGCGAGCGTCCCTCGGGTGGGCGGCGTGGTCATCGTGGTCATGGCGAAACCTCCTGACGCGCATGCGGGCAGGCCGGACCGACCGCCGTCGAACCACGGAATTCGAAGAACTCGGAGTTCCGGCGGAATTGTTTCCGGGCAGGCCGAAATGGCCGGTGCGCGCGGGCGCTGAGAATTACGGAAAAATACCGGGGAAAAGGCGTGCACCGGCAAAAAGGCAGCACGGAAGGGCCGTGGTGGAAATACGGTTCAGCCCGGTCCGACGGGCAGCACGAAGCGCCCGGGAATCACCGGTGAGTGCACACAGCAGTGCGGGGAACAGCCGCGATCACGCGGCGAACGGCGCGATCAGCAGAGAGCAGCGCTGCGGCAAGGACTTCCTTCGGGACTCATCCCGATCACCTCCTCGCTCGCGCGGACATCGCCGGACGCCCTCGACGAAGGCGGCCTCGGTGGCCCATCTTGCCATACGTTCCCGGATTTCCCGTCATCCTTTCGGCCGAGGCGGTCAATGCGGGGCGCGAGGTGCGTCGCGCGACTCCCGTCCGGGCCGTTCTCGATAAGCGGCGCGGGCCGCGGCAATTCCCTTTTCGCGTGCCGCGTTCCGGGCGGCCGGGAGAGCAATCGCGCGACGGGGCGGACGGGCACACCCGGCGGCGGGGACGGCGCCGGGCGGCGCGGCCCCGGGCGGATCCGATGGGCGGGCGGACGGGCACCCGGGCGGACGGGCGGAAAACGAACCGGCACGGGCGCGGCCCCCACACAGCGCCGCGCCCGTGCCGTTGCGAACCACAGGTTCGCCCTCCCCCGGGTCCGGCGCCGTCAGGTACGCCGGTCCCGTAGGTCTCGTGCGTCCCGCGGGCGCCGCGTGTTCGGTCGGCGCCGCCCGTGCGGGACGGGGTGTCGTGCACCAACGGGCTTGGTACACAACACTTCTGACGTTACGTCAGGCAACTTCTCCGATCCGGCCCACGGTACGGGGGGCCTCGTGGTGGATCGGGGTGTGCGCGCCGGTCAGCGGGGAGCCGGTGCCGCCGCGCCGGTTGGCGACGATCTCGGCGGCGATGGAGAGCGCGGTCTCCTCGGGCGTCCGGGCGCCCAGGTCCAGCCCTATCGGCGAGCGCAGGCGGTTCAGTTCGAGCTCGGTGAGTCCGACGTCCCGCAGCCGCTGCTGGCGGTCCAGGTGGGTGCGGCGGGAGCCCATCGCCCCGACGTAGGCGACCGGGAGCTTGAGCGCCCGTTCCAGCAGGGGGACGTCGAACTTGGCGTCGTGGGTGAGGACGCAGAGCACCGCGCGGGAGTCGAGGTCCTGGGAGTCGAGGTAGCGGTGCGGCCAGTCGACGACGATCTCGTCCGCGTCCGGGAAGCGGGTCCGGGTGGCGAAGACGGGGCGGGCGTCGCAGACGGTGACGTGGTAGTTGAGGAACTTGCCGACCCGCACCAGCGCGGACGCGAAGTCGATCGCCCCGAAGACGATCATGCGCGGGGCGGGCACGGAGGACTCGACGAGGAGGACCACCGGCTGACCGCACTGGGAGCCGTCCGCGCCGATCTCCAGCGTCGTGGTCCGGCCGGCGTCCAGCAGGGCTCGGGTCTCCTCGACCGCGGTGCGGTCCAGGGCGGGGTGGCCGCCGAGGCTGCCGGTGTGGCTGCCGTCGGGGCGCACGAGCAGGGCGCGGCCCAGCAGGTCGGCCGGCCCCTCGATGATCCGCGCGACCGCCGCCGCCTCACCCGAGGAGGCGGCGGCCAGCGCGGCGGCGAGCGGTGCGGCGTTGCTGTCCACCACGTCCCCCGCGGGGCCGCTGTCGGCGGCGCCGGGGGCGCTCGCCCGTACCGGTGTGATGAAGATGTCGATGATCCCGCCGCAGGTCAGGCCCACGGCGAAGGCATCCTCATCGCTGTAGCCGAAGCGCTCCAGGACCGACTGGCCGGTCTGCAACGCCTCCTGGCACAACTCGTAAACGGCTCCCTCCACGCATCCACCGGAGACCGACCCGATCGCCGTGCCGTCACTGTCGACGGCGAGCGCGGCGCCGGGCTGGCGGGGGGCGCTGCCGTTGGTGGCCACCACGGTGGCCACCGCGAACGTGCGTCCCTGCTCGACCCACCGGTTCAGCTCGTCGGCGATGTCCAGCATGTCGGTCTCCTTACGGGAGGGAGCCGGCGGGCGTTATTTGACGCCCAGCCACTGCTCGATCGGATGGAGCGAGAAGTAGACGAGGAAGATGCCGGTCAGCACCCACATGAAGGCACCGATCTCGCGCCACTTGCCCTGGGCCGCCTTGATGGCGGTGTAGGCGATGACGCCGGCACCGACGCCGGTGGTGATCTGGTAAGTGAACGGCATCAGGGCAACGGTAAGGAACACCGGGATCGAGGTCGCCCGGTCACTCCAGTCCACGTGGCCGGCCACACTCATCATCATCGACCCGATGACGACCAGTGCCGCGGCGGCGACCTGGGCCGGCACGAGCTGGGTCACCGGCGTGAAGAACAGGCAGGCCGCGAAGAGCAGACCGGTGATCACGGAGGACAGACCGGTCCGGGCGCCCTCACCGACGCCACTGGCCGACTCGATGAAGACCGTCTGGCCGGAACCACCGGTCAGACCGCCGATCGCACCGCCCGCACCGTCGACGAACAGCGCCTTGGACAGGCCCGGCATCCGGCCCTTGTCGTCGGCGAGCTTCGCCTCGGTGCCGACACCGATGATCGTGGCCATGGCGTCGAAGAAGCCGGCCAGCACCAGGGTGAAGACGATCATGGTGACGCTGAGTGCCCCGATGGATCCCCAACCGCCGAACTCCACGTGCCCGAAGAGTCCGAAGTCCGGCATGGAGACGGCACTGCCGTCCATCGTGGGGGACGTACCGCCCCAGTCCTTGGCGGTCAGCCCGCCGAACTTGGTGGCGCCGATGGAGAGCGCGGAGCCGACGACGATGCCGATGAGGATGGCGCCGGGGATCTTGCGGGCCTGCAGCATGAAGATCAGCAGCAGGGTGATGCAGAAGAACAGGACCGGCCAGCCGGCCAGCTTGCCGTCGATGCCCAGGGTGACCGGGCTGCCCGGGTGTCCTATCCCCACGAACCCGGCCTTCACCAGGCCCAGGAGCGCGACGAACATGCCGATGCCCATGGTGATCGCGTGCTTCAGGGCGAGCGGGATGGCGTTCATGACCATCTCGCGGAGCCCGGTGACGACCAGGAGGCAGATGACGACGCCGTACATCACGCACATGCCCATGGCCTGCGGCCAGGTCATGTGCGGGACCACCTGCGTGGTCAGTGCCGCCGAGACGTTGAGGCCGGCGGCGAGGGCCAGCGGGACCTTGCCGACGAAGCCCATCAGCAGGGTGCAGACCGCGGCGCCCAACGCGGTGGCGGTGACCAGCGCGCCGTGGGCCAGGGTGTTGTTCTTGACGTCCTGAACCGAGCCCAGGATCACGGGGTTCAGCAGGAGGATGTAACACATCGCCATGAAGGTGGTGATGCCGCCGCGCGTCTCCCGCGCGAGGGACGTCCCTCTTTCGGAGATGTGGAAGTACCGGTCGAGCCAGGAACGGCCGGCGGGCTGGCGTGAGCCGTCACCCGCGTCTTCCGCCGTGGTCCTCGGCTCCGTGGACTGCTGGGTCATGGTGCCTTACTCCCAAGGTTCATAGGGGCCCCCGCCGAGGCGGCGAGATTTGGGATGGATATTCGGCTGCACGACCCGGGGGACGGCCCGAGACGAACGGGTACTGACTGCATCGAGCTGTCGCAGGTCAGTCGGGGTGTGGTGCGACGTGGTGCTGGGTGATGCGGTGGTGCCGTGTGGTGCGGTGGTGCGGTGGTGCTGGGTGATGCGGTGGTGCCGTGTGGTGCGGGGAAGACTCCGGGCGGTGCGCTGAGGAGGACGGACAGGACACCCCTTGTTCGCGCACCGCCCGGAGGGTTTGGGGGCCTGGGGAGGCGGCCCCCAGGCGGTGCTCCGTTACGTGCCCGTCAGGTGCTCGGGACGTACCGGGGTCTTGTTGAGCTCCAACCCGGTCGCGTTCCGGATCGCCGCGAGGACGGCCGGAGTGGACGACAGGGTGGGGGCCTCGCCGATGCCGCGCAGCCCGTACGGGGCGTGCTCGTCGGCGAGTTCGAGCACGTCGACCGGGATGGTCGGGGTGTCGAGGATGGTGGGGATCAGGTAGTCCGTGAAGGAGGGGTTGCGCACCTTCGCCGTCTTGGGGTCGACGATGATCTCCTCCATCACCGCCACGCCCAGGCCCTGGGTGGTGCCACCCTGGATCTGGCCGACGACGGAGAGCGGGTTGAGCGCCTTGCCGACGTCCTGGGCGCAGGCCAGTTCGATGACCTTGACCAGGCCCAGCTCGGTGTCCACCTCGACCACCGCGCGGTGCGCGGCGAAGGAGTACTGGACGTGGCCGAAGCCCTGGCCGGTGGTGAGGTCGAACGCCTCGGTGGGCCGGTGCCGGAACTCCAGCTCCAGGTCGATCGCCTCGGCCTCCAGGACGTCGACGAGGTCGGCCAGGACCTCGCCGCCGTCGGTGACGACCTTGCCGCTCTCCAGGAGCAGTTCGGCGGTGGCCCACGCGGGGTGGTACGTGCCGAACTTGCGGCGGCCGAGCTCCAGGGCCTTCTCCCGGACGGCCTCGCAGGTGTTCTTCACCGCGCCGCCGGTCATGTACGTCTGCCGGGAGGCGGAGGTGGAACCTGCGGAGCCGACCTGGGTGTCGGCCGGGTGGATGGTGACCTGCTGGACGCCGAGCTCGGTGCGGGCGATCTGGGCGTGCACGGTGACGCCGCCCTGACCGACCTCCGCCATCGCGGTGTGCACGGTGGCCACCGCCTCGCCGGCGATGACCTCCAGGCGCACCCGGGCGGTGGAGTAGTCGTCGAAGCCCTCGGAGAAGCCGACGTTCTTGATGCCGACGGCGTAGCCGACGCCGCGGACGACGCCCTCGCCATGGGTGGTGTTGGACAGACCGCCGGGCAGCGCCCGGACGTCGGCACCCTCGCCGGCCGCCAGCCACTGCTGCTCGGGCGGCAGCGGCATCGCCTTGATCCGGCGCAGGAGTTCGGCGACCGGAGCGGGCGAGTCGACCTCCTGCCCGGTGGGCATGAGCGTGCCCTGCTCCATGGCGTTGAGCTGCCGGAACTCGACCGGGTCCAGGCCGAGCTTGGCGGCGAGCTTGTCCATCTGCGCCTCGTAGGCGAAGCACGCCTGGACCGCGCCGAAGCCGCGCATCGCGCCGCACGGCGGGTTGTTGGAGTAGAGGGCGATCGCCTCGATCTCCACGTCGTCGATGACGTACGGGCCGGCCGCGAGCGAGGAGGCGTTGCCGACGACGGCCGGGGAGGCCGACGCGTAGGCGCCGCCGTCCAGCACGATCCGGCACTTCATGTGGGTGAGCTTGCCGTCCTTGGTGGCGCCGTGCTCGTACCAGAGCTTGGCCGGGTGCCGGTGGACGTGCCCGAAGAACGACTCGAACCGGTTGTAGACGATCTTGACCGGCTTGTCGGTGCGCAGGGCCAGCAGGCAGGCGTGGACCTGCATCGACAGGTCCTCGCGGCCGCCGAAGGCGCCGCCGACGCCGGACAGCGTCATCCGCACCTTCTCCTCGGGCAGGCCGAGGACCGGGGCGATCTGGCGGAGGTCGGAGTGCAGCCACTGGGTGGCGACGTAGAGGTCGACGCCGCCGTCCTCACCGGGCACCGCGAGGCCGGACTCCGGGCCGAGGAATGCCTGGTCCTGCATGCCGAAGACGTACTCGCCGGAGACGATGACGTCGGCCTTCTTGGCGGCCTCGGTGGCGTCGCCGCGGACGATCGGCTGGCGGTGGACGATGTTGGGGTGCGGGACGTGCCCGATGTGGTGGTCGTCGCGCCCCTCGTGGATCAGCGGCGCGTCCGCGGCGAGCGCACTGGCCTCGTCGGTGACCAGCGGCAGCTGCTTGTACTCGATCTTGATCTTGGCGGCCGCGCGGCGCGCGGTCTCCGGGTGGTCGGCGGCGACCAGCGCCACCGGCTCGCCGTGGTGCCGCACCTTGCCGTGCGCGAGAACCGGCGTGTCCTGGATCTCCAGGCCGTAGTTCTTCACCTCGGTGGGCAGGTCGTCGTAGGTGAGGACGGCGTAGACGCCGGAGGTCGCGAGCGCCTCGGCGGTGTCGATGGAGACGATCTCGGCGTGCGCCTCGGTGGAGCGGAGCGTGAAGCCCCACAGCATGTCCTCGTGCCACATGTCCGAGGAGTAGGCGAACTCGCCGGTCACCTTCAAGGTGCCGTCCGGGCGGAGCGTGGACGCGCCGATACCGGCGTCGGTCTTGCCGCCCTGGGTGAGGTTGGTGGGTGTACGGGTGGCACCAGCCATGATCAGGCCCCCTGTCCCGCGGTCTGGTTCTCGCCGCGGGCGGCCGCCAGCCGGACCGCGTCGAGGATCTTCTCGTAACCCGTGCAGCGGCACAGGTTGCCCGACAGCGCCTCGCGGATGTCGGAGTCCGACGGCGAGGCGTTGCGCTCCAACAACTCGTCGGCGGCGACCAGCAGGCCCGGGGTGCAGAATCCGCACTGGACCGCGCCGGCGTCGATGAACGCCTGCTGGATCGGCGCGAGTTCGCCGTTCTCGCCGGTCCGCGAGGCGGCCGGCTTGGACTGCCACTGCTGGGCGTCCTGCAGGCTCGTCCCGCAGGCCCCGGAGGCGCAGCCGCCGTGCTCGGCGCGCTGCTTGGCGAAGTCGGCCAGGCCCTCGACGGTCACCACCTCACGGCCCTCGACCTGCCCGGCCGCGACCAGGCAGGAGCACACCGGCACCCCGTCCAGACGGACCGTGCAGGAGCCGCACTCGCCCTGCTCGCAGGCGTTCTTCGAGCCCGGCAGGCCCATCCGCTCGCGGAGGACGTACAGCAGGCTCTCGCCTTCCCAGACGTCGTCGGCCTCTTGCTTGCGGCCGTTGACGGTGAAGTTCACGCGCACTGTGCGCCTCCCTTGGTGCCATGGGCGTTGCCCCGGTAGGACTCCCAGGTCCAGCCGAGGGTGCGGCGCGCCATGATGCCCACCGCGTGCCGGCGGTACTTGGCGCTGCCGCGCACGTCGTCGATCGGGTTGCAGGCCCCCGAGGCGAGCTGCGCGAACTGCTTGGCGACGGACGGCGGGATCGGGGCCCCCGACTCCCAGAAGCCGCCCTCGTCCAGCGCCGCGCCGAGGAACTGCTCGGCCTCCTTGGCCCGAATGGGGGTGGGTGCGGCCGAACCGATGCCGGTGCGGACCGTGCGGGTCTCGGGGTGCAGCGCGATGCCGAAGGCGCACACCGCGATGACCATCGCGTTGCGGGTGCCGACCTTGGAGAACTGCTGCGGGCCGTCGGCCTTGGGCAGGTGCACGGCGCGGATCAGCTCGTCCTGCTGGAGGGCGTTCCGCTTGACGCCGAGGTAGAACTCGTCGATCGGGATCATGCGGACCCCGCGCGCGGCGGACTCGACCTCGACCTCGCAGCCGGCGGAGAGCAGTGCGGGGTGGGCGTCACCGGCCGGCGAGGCACAGCCGAGGTTGCCGCCGACGCCGCCTCGGTTGCGGATCTGCGGGGAGGCGACGGTGTGCGACGCCAGGGCCAGGCCCGGCAGCTCGGCCCGCAGGTTCTCCATGATCTTGGTGTACGGGACGGACGCGCCCAGGCGTACGGTCTTCTCCCCGACCTCCCACTCACCCAGATCGGCGATCCGGTTCAGGTCGAGCAGGTACTCCGGGCGGCGGTGGTCGAAATTGATCTCGACCATCACGTCCGTACCGCCCGCGATGGGCACAGCGGTAGGGTGCTCTGCCTTGGCGGCGAGCGCCTCCTCCCAGCTGGCGGGGCGAAGGAAGTCCATGGTTGGCCTCTTCTACGAAATGGGGTCGTTCGCTGCTCATGGTCGGGACCTTCGGCCCTCGGCGCCATGGCGTCGTTCATGTCTTGTTAACGCGGTTGGGCTTAGTGAACGCGCTGTGGCCCCACCCGGTGCAGTCACCGAAACCATGAAGCGGTTGGCTGGCCACGCTGCCCGTCTTGTAGATTCGAACGAAAGACGAGGGATCAAAACCTCGCGGCATTCCACCGGCAACACGAGACAGCACAGAACGGCGGGCGAGGTCATGCGGCTCCGCGCACTCCTGGACACACATTCCCTGGGCCTCCAACTCCTGGGGGGCGAGGAAGAGCTGGACCGCACCGTCCGTGGCGTGATGACCACCGACCTGCGGGACCCCAGCCGGTACCTCTCCGGCGGCGAGCTGGTGCTCACCGGCCTGGCCTGGCGCCGGGAAGCCGAGGATTCCGAGCGGTTCGTCCGCATCCTGGCCTCCGCCGGCGTCGCCGGCCTCGCGGCCGGCGAGGCCGAGCTGGGCGCCATCCCCGACGACCTGGTGACGGCCTGCACCCGGCACCGGCTGCCGCTCTTCTCGGTGAACGAGACGGTCTCGTTCGCCTCGATCACCGAGCACGTGGTCCGCCAGGTCTCCAGCGAGCGGGCCGGCGACCTGGCCGCCGTGGTGGACCGGCACCGGCGGATGATGACCGCCGGCCCGGCCGGCGGCGGCCCCGAGGTGGTCCTGGACCTGCTCGGATCCGACCTGGACCTGCGCGCCTGGGTGCTCTCCCCCATCGGCCGGCAGATCGCCGGCTCCAGCCTGGCCGGCGCCGGGCCGGAGCTGCCGGCGGAGCTCGCCGCACGACTGGCCGGCGAGCACCTGGCGGCCGCCCGCAGCGGCCGCCGCGGCCCGCACCGGATCGGCCTGGCCGGCGCCACCTACTCGCTCTTCCCGATCCGCTACGAGAGCCGTGACCTGCGGCAGACCCTGCTCAGCGACTGGCTGCTGGCCGTCGAGGCGGACGCCGGCGACTGGTCCGAGGAGCGGCTGGACCTGCTGCACGGCGTCACCCAGCTGATCGCCGTCGAGCGGGACCGCCGGGACGCCGCCCGCACGGTCCGCCGCCGGCTCGCCCAGGAGGTCCTGGAGCTGGTCCAGACGGGCGCGCCGCCGGCCGAGATCGCCGCCCGGCTGCGGGTGGCCGCGCCGGTGCTGCTGCCCGGCCTGGGTGCCGCCCCGCACTGGCAGATCGTGGTGGCCCGGGTCGAGTGGGAGGGCGGCGACGTGCCCGGCGGCCCGGTGGCACAGAGCCTGCTGGAGGAGGTGCTGGTCGACCCCGGCACCTTCGGGCCCGAGCCGTCGGACCGGATCGCGGTGGCGCACACCGGCGACGAGGCGGTCGCGCTGGTGCCGCTGCCCGCCGTCGCGGAGGACTCCACCGAGGCCGCCATGACGGACGGCCTGCACGCCGACCACCTGCTGCGCGTCATCCAGGAGCCGCTGGGCCGCGGCCTGGACGGCGACGGCCGGCTCACCATCGGCGTCAGCGCCTCCGTGCACTCCGCCGAGGGGCTGCGCGGCGCCCTGGAGGAGGCCCGGCACGCCCGGCGGGTCGCCGCCGCCCGCCCCGGCCGGGTCTGCGCCGCCGGTCACGAGGAGCTGGCCTCGCACGTCCTGCTGCTGCCGTTCGTCCCCGACGACGTCCGCCGGGCCTTCACCGCCCGGCTCCTGGACCCGCTGCGGGACTACGACCGCCGCCACCGCGCCGAGCTGATCCCCACGCTGGAGGCGTTCCTCGACTGCGACGGCTCCTGGACGCGCTGCGCGACCCGCCTGCACCTGCACGTCAACACCCTGCGCTACCGCGTGGGCCGGATCGAGCAGCTGACCGGCCGTGACCTCTCGCGCCTGGAGGACAAGTTGGACTTCTTCCTGGCGTTGCGGATGAGCTGACGCCTCCTCAAGGCGGCGACTTGTCGGGCCCGGTGCGACGTGCGCGCCGGGCCCGACGCACGCCGCGCGACCGCCGCCGGCGGTACGCCGTCCGGGGTCCCCCGATCGGGCGGCGTCGCGTCAACGGCGTTGCCGCACCGGGCCGTCGCCCCGGCCCGCACCACGGCCGAACCACCGCATACCGGCCACCGATCCCACCCCGCGCGATTGTGAAATCTTTCACCCGCCCCCTTGGCCCGGCGACGGAATTCGTGCTGAGATGCGCCCACAGCATCCTGCATTCCCGTCTCAATGGCGCGCTCGGGGAGGGCACTGTGGCGGATACCGCCATGTCCGGATCCGCGGATCCCGCGGATTCCATGAGGTCCGTGGATCAGGTACCGGTCCCGGCACCACGGCCGGCATCCGCACCGTCGGCGGCCGCCCCCGCCGGCGACGACCCCCTCGACCGCGCCGTGTGGCGGCTGCGCTCCCGCGGCTGCTGGCTCGACGCCGCCGCCCTCCTGGAGCCGCTCGCGGCCCGGCAGGCGCCCGCCGCCCTGCGCCGCGCCGCCCTGCTGGTCGAGCGCTGCATGTTCACCGCCACCGGCTGGGCCGAGGCGGAGGACGCCCTGCGCACCGCGGAGGCCCTGGCCGGCGACGACGACGAACGCGGCGGCGCCGCCTGCGAACGCGGCCAACTCGCCTACACATCCACGGTGTTGGGGGTCCGCGACCGCGCCGACGAGGCCCGCTCGGCGCTGGGTCGGGCCGCCGCGCTGCTCGCCCCCGGCACCGCCGGCCGCCCGCTGCTGGACTTCCGCCGCGGCCTGATGGCCGAGCACGTCGCCGACAGTCCCGACTCCGCCCGCGCCGCCTACCGCCGCGCGCACGCCGGCGCCACCGCCCACGGCGACGCCCTGCTGCTCTCCTTCACCTGGCGGCACCTGGCAGGACTGGCCCTGCGCGACGGGGAGTTGGCGGAGGCCCGGCACGGCTTCGCGGAGTCCCTGCGGATCCGCGAGGAGCTGGGCTTCCTGGTCGGCACCGCACCGGCGCTGGCGGCACTGGCCGACGCCGCCCCGGAGGACGAGGCGGTCCGCCTGCGCACCGAGGCCGCCCGGCTGTTCCGGCTCATGGGCGGCGTCCCCACCTGGCTCGCCGGCCAGCTCCCGCCGCCCCCGCCGGAGGAGGCGGAGCCCCCGCTGGGGAGCACGGGGAGCTAGCGCCCGTCCGTCGGATCCGCTCCGCGGCCACGGCCACGGAGCGGCCCGGCTCCCGGGGCCGGACCGGCTCCGTCCGTCGGATGGCCGTCAACCACCCGACCTCGGCCATGCCGCGCCCCGGATCGAATGGCCGGATCCGGGCCCTGCCGGCGGCGGATCGGCCGGACCCCGGTGGCTGCCGGTCGACGGCCGGGCGCCGAGCGGTCGGTAGCGCCGCGTCCCACCTGCCCCGAGAATGGCCACAAGTCGCACTGCGGCGCGGCGGCGCGGCCTGGATGCTGGTCCGCGTCCAGCTTCCCTCTGGCAGAGCCTTCAGGAGGCCCACCGTGGCAGGAGTGGCCCACACCGGCACCGGAACCGACTGGGGCAAGGCGCATTTCGAGGCGATCTACAACTGCCCCGATCCGCGCCGGTACTACAGCACGCTGCAACCCTTGGAGTACCAGATCCCGCAGCACGGCCAGGCGGTGTTCCGCGCCCTGGCCGACGCCCTGCAGCGCCGCCGCGGCGACACCGCAGGGCTTCCGCCGCTGCGCGTCGTCGACCTGTGCTGCTCGTACGGGGTCAACGCGGCGCTGTTCAACCACGAGCTGACCCTCGACGACCTCTACCGGCGCTACGCCGGCACCGGCCCGGACACCCCCGGGGGCGACCGGCTGGCCCAGGCGGACCGGGCCTTCTACGCGGCCCGGCGCCGGCCCGGAGCGGCCCGGATCACCGGCATCGACGCGGCGGAGCACGCGGTCGGCTACGCGGTGGCGGCCGGGCTGCTCGACCGCGGCTTCGCGGCGAACCTGGAGGACGAGGCCGCGTCCCCGGAGCTGTGCCGGGCGCTGGACGGCACCGAGCTGATCACCGTCACCGGCGGCGTCGGCTACATCACCGCACGCACCTTCGCCCGGCTCTTCGACTGCGTCTCGACACCGCCCTGGGTCGCCGCGTTCGTGCTGCGCACGGTGTCCTACCGGCCGGTCTCGACGCTGCTGGCGCGGGCCGGGCTGGTCACCGAGCGGCTCACCACCCGGACGTTCCGGCAGCGGCGGTTCGCCGACGAGGCCGAGCGGCGGGCGGCCGTCGAGGCACTGGCGCGCCGCGGACTGACCGTCGGCGGCAAGGAGGCCGACGGCTTCTACCACGCCGAGCTGTACGTCTCCCGGCCCGCCGCCGACGTCTCGGCGCTGCCCCTGGCGGAGCTGCTGCCCGCCTTCTGAGGCCGCCCCGCCCCGGCGAGCCGCCGGGCCGCGCCCGCCTCAGTGCCGGTGCCGGGCCGCCGACAGGTGCGCGCGGGCGATCCGCTCGACGACCCCGTGCTCCTGGGCGAGCAGCGCGTCGAGCAGGGCGGTGTGCTCGGAGGCGTCGGCCAGCAGGGCGGCCGTGCCGGGCCGTCCCCCGCCGCCCGCCGCCCACTGCGCGCGGCGCAGCAGGTCACCGGTGACCTGGGTGAGCCGGCGGTTCCCGGTGAGCGCGATCAATGCCTGGTGGAAGGCGTGGTCGGCCTCGGCGTACCCGGCCCGGTCGCCGCGGGCGGCGGCCGCCACCCCGTCCTCGGCCAGCGGACGCAGTTCCTCCCAGCGCTCCGGGGGCACCGCCCTGGCCAGTCGGACGATGGCCGGCAGCTCCAGCATCGTGCGGACCTCGGAGAGCTCGGCGAGGTCGCGGGAGCTGCGCTCGCAGACCCGGAAGCCGCGGTTGGGCACGACCTCGACGGCGCCCTCCCCCGCGAGCTGCTGCATGGCCTCCCGGACCGGGGTCGCGGAGACGCCGTAGCGTTCGGCGAGGACCGGGGCGGAGTAGACCTCGCCGGGCAGCAGTTCCCCGGCGGTCAGCGCCCGGCGCAGCGCCGCCAGGACCTGGCCGCGCACCGAGTGCCGGCGCGGCCGCGGGCCGGGCGGCACCGTGCCGGACCCGCCGGTCCCGGGGCCGGCAGCCCGGTCCCGCACGCCGGTCGGCCCGCCGGAGACGGCCTGCGCGGGCAACCACACCCGGGTCTCCGGCTGCGGCTCCGCTGTGCCCTGCTCCATGACGGTTCCTCCTGCTGACGGCTGCCAGCACCATAAGCGTCCGTCGCTCGGGTTCACACCTCAGCGGGCACGGGTAGAGATGTCGGATAAGGTAAGCCTTACCTGCCAACGATCGCGATTCGGTGGTCCCCCGCATGTCCCCTGCCGTTGCTGCCGCGCCCGCCGCCCCGCCCACCGCCCACCCCGTGGCGGACGCCTACGCCCGGCTCGCCGAGGTGTTCCCGGACCTGCGGGTGACGCTCGCGGCCGGGCCCGCGCTGGACGTCTTCCTCGCCGACGAGGCGGCCCGGATCACGCGGGACTACGGCCGGTCCGCCCGCCCCGACGTGGTCGCGAGCTTCGCGCTGCACCGCTACGCCTGGCCGGCCTGCCTGCTGATCACCGTCCCGTGGTTCCTGCACCGCCGGGTGCCGCACCTGTCCGCGGGCGATGTCCGCTTCCACCGCGAGCTGGGCCGGATGGCCGTACGCGCGGGCTCTTTCGGATGTCTCCCGGACGACCCGGCGGCGACCCTGCCCGGCGCCCGGGTGGTGCCGGACGAGGAGGCCCTGCGCGCCGAGCTCCGTGCCGCGGTCGCCGCCCACCTGGGGCCCGTGCTGGACGGTTTCCGCACCCGGATGCGGCGCGGCCCGCGGGCCCTGTGGGGCATGGCCTCCGACGAGATCGTCGAAGGCCTCTGGTACGTCGGGCACCTGCTGGGCGAGGAGCGGCGGGCCGTCAGCGAGCTGGCGCGGCTGCTGCCGGGGGCCACCGCCCCGTACGCGGCCGGCGCCGGCTTCCGCGAGCTGACCGGGCCGGACGGCGCGGCGCTGTCCACCCGCGACCGGGCCAGTTGCTGCATGTACTACACGCTGCGGCCCGAGGACACCTGCGTCACCTGCCCGCGCACCTGCGATGCGGAGCGCATCAGCCGCCTCACCGCAACCTCCTGACCCACCCACCACCCGCAGGAGTGACCGCACTTCGCACGGAACTCCCCTGCCGGGGACGGTAGTTCGAACCCCCGGTCGCTCAACTGACCGCTCCGGCACCCCTTGGCGTTCTCTTGCTCGGAAATCCCGTGCGGCCGGGTCCGGTTCCGCCAGGATGGCGCGCGCCTCGCGAATCCGCGTAAGCGCCGCAACCTGAGCAAGGGGTCCCGGAATGAGAATGACCGACATATCGCTGAATTGGCTGATTCCGGCTCTTCTGCTGCTCGCCGGCGTCATGACCGCCGCCGTCCTCCTGCTGCGCGGGCGCCGCGCGGACCGGCGGGCCGGTACCGACGACTCCTGGGAACGCAGCGAGGAGCGCCGCCGCCGCAAGGAGACCGTCTTCGCCTCCGCCTCCTACGTGCTGCTGTTCTGCTGCGCCGCGGTGGCCGCGGCACTGTCCTTCCACGGCCTGGTCGGCTTCGGCGTGCAGAACCTCGGGCTGACCGGCGGCTGGGAGTACCTGGTCCCGTTCGGGCTCGACGGTGCGGCGATGTTCTGCTCCGTCCTGGCGGTGCGCGAGGCCAGCCACGGCGATGCGGCGCTCGGCTCGCGGTTGCTGGTGTGGACGTTCGCCGGCGCCGCCGCGTGGTTCAACTGGGTGCACGCCCCGCGCGGCCTGGACCACGCCGGCGCACCGCAGTTCTTCGCCGGCATGTCCCTGTCCGCGGCGGTCCTCTTCGACCGGGCGCTGAAGCAGACCCGCCGGGCGGCGCTGCGCGAGCAGGGCCTGGTGCCCCGGCCGCTGCCGCAGATCCGCATCGTGCGCTGGCTGCGGGCGCCCCGCGAGACCTTCGCGGCCTGGTCGCTGATGCTGCTGGAGGGTGTGCGCACCCTGGACGAGGCGGTCGAGGAGGTCCGCGAGGACAAGCGGGAGAAGGTGCAGGGCCGGCTGCGCAGGCGGGAGCAGGACAGGCTCGAACGGGCCCGCATCAAGGCCCTCAACCGGCAGCACCGGTCGTGGGGCAGGGGCGGGGCGCGTCAGGTCGCCGTCACGGTGGGCGCACCGGCGGTGCCCGCGGCGCCCGCCACGGAGAAAACCCCGTCGGCCGGTCCGGACCCCGCCGGGCCCGCCGACCCGGCACCCCGGAACCCCGGCGAACCGGTCAAGCGGCCGCGCCCGGCCCTCAAGGCCGTGTCCGGCGCCGACGCGGACGGATCCGCGCCCGGTCAACGCGGCGCCGTGGACCTCACCACGGAGGACGAGACCCAGACGATCCCGCGGCTGGACTCCCTGGAGGAGAAACTCGCCGAGATCGAGAGGCAGTTCGGCTGAACGCCGGCGGACCGCGCCGACCCCACTCCCGGCTCCGCGTCAGGCCGGTCCGCCGCCCAACTCGAACCACACGCACTTGCCGCCCCCCTCGGACCGGATGCCCCACGCGTCCGACAGGGCCCGCACCAGCATCAGCCCCCGCCCGGACGTCCCGTCGGCCGACGGCTCCCGCGGCTCGGGGCGACGCTCGGCACAGTCCCGCACCTCCACCCGCAGCCGGTCGGTGACCCACGCCGTGACCACCGCACCGCCCTCGGTGTGCAGCAGGGCGTTGGTGATCAATTCGCTGGTCAGCAGCGCCGCCACCTCGGGGTCCGCCGGGGCCTCGCCGTCCGGCGGCACCCAGCGGCACAGTAACTCCCGCAGCTCCCTGCGGACTTCGCCGACGGCCTGGAGATCGGCCTGTCGCACCTTCCGTTCCAGCGCGCGGGTCGGCCGCTCCGCGACCGCCGCGCCCCCGCTCCCCCCGTCCGCTCGCCGCCGTCTGTTCCGGTCCTCGCGTCGCACAGGCTGACGCATGCTCTCCCCCGCCCCCAACGAACCACCAGCGCTCTGCCTCGAACAGCCTCACGGTCAGCATTCCCATCGGGCCCGCCGCCATGCTTCCGCTTGGCCGCCGCCGGCGCACGCCCGGCGCACGGGCCCCGGCGGGGCGGTCTGCGGCGCGCGCGCGGAACGCGCCCTCATCACGCGTGGCGGGAAGGCGTTCCGCGACCGGCCGGAGCGCGCCGGTCCGCGGACCGGTCGGCCGGCTGCCGGGGCGGTGCGCCGCACCGAAGTGCCGGGCGCCGAACGGGAGTCCGGAGCCGCGCCGGCACCGACGGGCCGAGCTCCCCGTGCGCCACGGTGCTCGGTCCCTCGGGTGCTCACACCCGCGGGACGTTCCGGAGGTTGGACCGCGCCAGCTGCACCATCCGGCCCACCCCGCCCGCCAGCACGATCTTCCCGGCGGAGAGCGCGAAGCCCGACACCATCTCGGCGCTGATCTTCGGCGGGATGGACAGCGCGTTGGGGTCGGTGACGACGTCGACCAGCGCCGGCCCCTCGTGCCGGAACGCGTCGCGCAGCGCCCCGCGCACCTGCTTGGGCTTCTCCACCCGCACGCCGTACGCCCCGGCCGCCCGCGCGATCGCCGCGAAGTCGGGGTTGCGGTTGGTGGTGCCGTACGCCGGCATTCCCGACACCATCATCTCCAACTCCACCATTCCCAAAGAGGAGTTGTTGAAGAGCACCACCTTCACCGGCAGGTCGTACTGGACCAGCGTCAGGAAGTCGCCCATCAGCATCGAGAAGCCGCCGTCCCCCGACATGGAGACGACCTGCCGGCCGCGGTCCATGAACTGCGCGCCGATCGCCTGCGGCAGCGCGTTGGCCATCGAGCCGTGGCTGAACGAACCGATCACCCGCCGGCTGCCGTTCGGCGTGAGGTACCGGGCCGCCCAGACGTTGCACATCCCGGTGTCCACGGTGAAGACCGCATCGGCGGCGGCCTCCTCGTCGAGCACCGAGGCCACGTACTCCGGGTGGATCGGCACGTGCTTCTCCACCTTGCGGGTGTACGCCTTGACCACCCCCTCCAGCGCGTCCGCGTGCTTCTTCAGCATCCGGTCCAGGAACGTGCGGTTGCCCTTCTCCCGCACCTTGGGGATCAGGCACCGCAGCGTCTCCCGGACGTCGCCCCACACGGCGAGGTCCAGTGCGGTGCGGCGGCCCAGGTGCTCGGGCCGCACGTCCACCTGGACGATCCGCACGTCGTCGGGGAGGAAGGCGCTGTACGGGAAGTCCGTGCCGAGCAGGATCAGCAGGTCGCACTCGTGGGTCGCCTCGTAGGCCGCGCCGTAGCCCAGCAGTCCGCTCATCCCGACGTCGTGCGGGTTGTCGTACTGGATCCACTCCTTGCCGCGCAGCGCGTGGCCCACGGGCGCCTTCACCCGCTCGGCGAACTCCATCACCTCGGCGTGCGCGCCCGCCGTCCCGCTGCCGCAGAACAGCGTGACCTTGTCGGCCTCGTCGACCATCCGGGCCAGGGCGTCGATCTCGTCGTCCCCGGGCCGCACCGACGGCCGGGAGGTGACCAAGGCGTGCTCGACGGCGCGTTCGGGCGCGGCTTCGGCGGCGACGTCCCCGGGCAGCGAGACGACCGCGACGCCGCCCTGCCCCACGGCGTGCTGGATCGCGGTCTGCACCACCCGCGGCATCTGCCGGGGGTTGGAGATCAGCTCGCTGTAGTGGCTGCACTCGGCGAACAGCCGGTCCGGGTGCGTCTCCTGGAAGTAGCTGGTGCCGATCTCGCTGGACGGGATGTGCGAGGCCAGCGCGAGCACCGGGGCCATCGAGCGGTGCGCGTCGTAGAGCCCGTTGATCAGGTGGAGGTTCCCGGGCCCGCAGGATCCGGCGCAGGCCGCGAGCTTCCCGGTGAGCTGCGCCTCCGCACCCGCGGCGAAGGCGGCGGCCTCCTCGTGCCGGACCTGGATCCAGTCGATGGCGGAGTTGCGGCGGATGGCGTCCACCACCGGGTTCAGGCTGTCCCCGACGACCCCGTAGAGCCGCCGGACCCCGGCCCGGACCAGGATGTCGATGAACTGCTCGGCTACGGTCTGCTTGGCCACGGGAGGAGCCTCCTCGATCGGCGGGGCGAACGGTCGTGCGGAGCGGACTGCGGGCGGGCGCGTGCGGCGGGAGCGGACGGGACGGCGGGGCGCACAGGCGAACGGCCGCCCGGTACCCGGCCGCCTGGTTGCTCCTTCCCATCAACCCATGGGGGGACGCGGGGCGCCTCCGGGGGATCGGGGCCCGTCGGTGCCCCTGGGGCGCGGACCGTGGCGGGTCGGGCGGGCGGGTGCGGGAGGGAGTCCGCCGGCCGCTACCGCTCCCACACCGCGACGGCCGTGCGGTCCTCGGCGTCGCCCGCGCCGCGGGGTTGGACGGCGGTGAAGAAGTCGGCCAGGTCCGGCGGTCCGGGCACGGACCAGGCGGCGGCGAGTCGGGCGGCGAAGTCCGGGTCACCGCTCAGCGGTCCCGCCAGCCCCGCGCCGCACAGCAGCAACACGTCTCCCGGGCAGCCCGTCACGACGCGGAACCGGAACGGCGCGGGGCGGGGCGCCGCACCACCGGGTGCCTGCGGCGCGGGCGAGGTGGGTGGTGCGTCCGCCGGTGCGGTGACGGTGGGTTCCAGATCCTCCCAGCCGCCGTCGCGCAGCCGGAAGAGGCCACCGGCGCCGACGCCGAAGAACACCCGGGTCCGACAGTCCGGGTCGGCGGGCACCAACAGGCAGCGCAGCGCAGCCGCCTGGCCGTCGGACGCCGCCGCCAGGTCCGCGGCACGCGCGCGCAGCCTGCCGTAGCCGCGGTCCGTGAGGCGCTGGAGCCCCGCCTTGAGCGCGTCGCGCCGACCCGCACGCAGGTCCTGCGCCAGTTGGGTGGAGCAGCCGCCGACGGCGCCGGACGCCCAGGCCCAGACGTCGCGGGCGGCACGGTGCGCGACCGCCCCCGTCGTGCTCGGGCCGGTGGCGACGGCCAGCAGGAGCAGCGCGTCCCGGCCCGTCCCGAACCGGGCGGTGAGGAACGCCTCGCCGCGCACGTCACCCCGCCCACGGGGGGCCGCGCCGCGCTGCGCCACGGCACGGACCGCGACGGCGCCGCACCGGACGCCGTCCAGAACGGTGTCGGGCACCCAGTCGTCGAGGGCTTCCGGGGCGGTCCGCGGGCAGGTGCCGGGGGCCGCCCCCGAGTCGGCCGCGGGCGAGGGCGAGTTGGTCGGGAACGCGGGCGCGCCGGTCGGCGGTGAGGAGGGGGCGACGGGCGACGGGGCGGCGGGCTCCACGTCGCCGTCCTGTGCGCCCCTGCCCTCCGTCGCCCTGCCCTGCGCGTCGCTGTCCTGCGTGCCCCCGTCCGCCGCGGCTCTCGGCTCGGTGGCCGTCGCCTCGGCGTCCGCCCCCGCGCCGTCGCCCACCTCGACGTCCGGCGCCTCGACGGGCGGTGCGGCCGGCCACGTGGCGCGCCACGCGAGCGGGGGCGGAGGTGGTTCTGCCGGGCCGGCCGGGTACGGCGCCGCACTGCCCGGGAGCTCCCAGGGCCGCGGCTCCCATCCACTCGGCTCCCACGGCCGGGGCTCGAATCCGCTGGGGACGAAGCCCCCGGACGGCGACGCCGCGGGTGCGGCGCCTTCCCCGGCGCGCGGTTCCCCGGCCGCGGGCGCGACAGGCGGGTCCGGCCGTCCCGGCCCGGCGGGTGGCTCCGGCGCCTCCCACCCGACGCGCGGGTCCGGGACCCGCGGTGCGTCGGGCGAGCGCCGCAGGTCCGGGCCGGTCTGCGGCGGGCCGGCGGCGGCCGACGGGCCCGCGGCCCGGCGCCGGCCCACCGTCCGCAACGCCGACTCGATCCGCTCGTCGAGGGTGTCGGAGGCGGCGGTCGGCGGGCCCGCGGCGTGCTCGCCGCCCGCCTCGGGGGCGTCGCCGTACAGCTCCCGCCACCACCAGTCGTCCTCCCTGCCACGGCCCGGCCCCTGCTGCCTCATGGGCCGCATTGTCCCGTGGCGCGGGCCGCCGAAACAGGGCGCGAAAAGGGCATTCCAGGAAGCGCGGGCCGGCCGGTTCCGGCAGGCTTGGGCCATGCCGGCCGGGAAAGAGCCCAGCGCGCGAACCGGCGCCGTGCATGCGCCGTGCGGGGCACGACCGCGCGCCGGCGTCGCCGGGGCGGGCGCATGAACGCCTGGCAGCTGATCGGCGTCGGCCTCGTCCTGCTGCTCGGGGTGCTCGGGGTGCTGGTCCCCGGTCTCCCGGGGCCGCTGGTGGTCTGGGCCGGGCTGCTGTGGTGGGCGACGGCGGAACGGTCCTCCCTCGCCTGGGCGGTGTTGACGGCCGGCACCGCCGTCCTCCTCCTCAACCAGGTGCTCAAGTGGCTGCTGCCGGCGCGCGACCTGCGCGCGGCGGGCGCGCCCTACCGCACGCTGCTCCTCGCCGGCGTGACCGGCGTCGCGGGGTTCTTCCTGGTGCCCGTCATCGGGTGCCCGCTGGGCGCGCTCGGCGGCCTCTACGTCCTCGAACGCGTCCGCCTCGGCGGCCACGGCGACGCCTGGGCCTCGACGCGCACGGTCCTGCGCGCCATCGGCCTGAGCGTGCTGGTGGAACTGTTCGCCTGCCTCCTGGTGATGGGCGCCTGGATGGGAGCGGTGTTCGCGCGCTGAAGGCCGGAACCCCCGCGGCCCCCGCGGCCCCGGGAGCGCGCCCGCAACGGCGGGACACCACGCCGCCGCGCGGGACGTCGGCGCGTGGCGCGCGCTCGTCCGGGGTACGCGGCGGCGCCCCGTAACGGCGTTACAGGACGCCACGGCGAACCGGGAGCCGGGCCGCGACGCGGGCCGGGGCGACGCGCCACGGCCCTACCGCGCCCCGGCGCGCCCGCCCCGTCCCGCCGCGTCCCGCCGCGCCCCTAGCCCAGGCCCGATCCTCGCTTCCGTTCCATCATGTGGCGGCCCAGTGCCTGCTTGCGCTTCCAGTCGCGTCGGATCTCGGCGCGCAGGCGGACGTCGGTCTTGGCCACGATCCGCTGGTTCTCCCGCTGGAGCTTGCGGTAGCTCTCCAGCCGACGGGTCGCCAACTCGCCGTTCTCCACGGCGTCTAGGACCGCGCAGTCCGGCTCCGCCTCGTGGGCGCAGTCGTGGAACCGGCACTGCCGGGCCAGCTCCTCCACGTCAGAGAACGTCCGGGCCAGCCCGTCCGCCGCGTCCCACATGCCGACGCCGCGCAGCCCCGGCGTGTCGATGAGGACGCCACCGCCGGGCAGCACCAGCAGGTCACGGGTCGTGGTGGTGTGCCGCCCCTTGCCGTCCTGGTCGCGGACCGCCCGCACGTCCTGCACGTCCGCTCCGTGGAGCGCGTTGGCCAGGGTGGACTTGCCGGCGCCGGACCGGCCCAGGAGGACGGCGGTGGCCCCGGCGAGCGCGGCGGTCAGCTCCTCGACGCCGGCGCCGGTCGCCGCGCTGACCGCCAGCACCCGCACACCGGGGGCGGCGCCCGAGGCGTCCGCGACGAGGTGGCCCAGCGCTGCCGGGTCCGCCACCAGGTCCGCCTTGGTGAGCGCCACCAGGGGCTGCGCCCCGCTCTCCCACACCAGGGAGACGAACCGCTCGACGCGGTCGAGGTCCAGCGCCTCGGCCAGGGAGACCGCGACGACGGCGTGCGCGACGTTCGCGGCGAGGACCTGCCCCTCGGAACGCTTGGTCGAGGCCGAACGCAGGATCGCCGTGCGGCGGGGCAGCAACGCCCGCAGCACGCCGTCGAGATGGTCGCCGACGCGACCGTTGTGGAGGTCGACGACGGCCCAGTCGCCGGTGCACGGCACCCGCGTCGGATCGCCGGTCGCCACCAGGGCGGTGTCCAACAGGACGGTGCGGACGCCGGTGCCGTCCGGCACGACGGCGTCCACGCGGCCGCGGTCGACGCGGACCACGCGGCCGGGCACGAAACCCTGCCCGGCATGGGGGAGGAAACTCTCCGCGAAGCCTTCGTCCCAGCCATAGGCGGTCAGCGGACGGGCAGCGGGGAAGTCGAGGTCGAACAACGGGAAGGCCCTTCGAGAAGGAGCGGTCCCGGCCGTGCGCGCAACGCGCGGGAAACGGAAGGTCGAGTCAGCCGGAGACCACGGAAAGGGGAATGATGATCTTCTGCATGCGGGCAACGCCCTTCGTGGCGACAGTCATCAGTACCCACCTCCCGAATCCTCGACGGCTGAGCGACGGCGGCCCTGGGCCGTCGTCCGAACGCGCCCACCCTAGAACGGGCCCGCACGAGGACGCCAAGGGTTTTCCCACCGGGAGGTGCCTCTCCGGTGGCCGCGACGCCGACGCGGCGGTGCTGCGCGCCGTGGCGCCCGGTGCGCAACACTGGAGCGATGACGAGTGAATCCCCCGGTGGTTCCCCTGATTCCCCCGAGGAGGAACCGACCATCATCTGGGAGGGCGCCGACCGGGCCGGTCCCGACGGGCTCACCGTCGGACGCACGGCCGCGCTCGTCGGGGTCAGCGTGAAGACGCTGCACCACTGGGACGCGATCGGTCTGGCCCGCCCGAGCGGCCGCACCTGGGCCGGGTACCGGGTGTACTCCGGCGACGACGTCGCCCGGATCCACCGGATCCTGGTCTACAAGGAGCTCGGGTTCCCGCTGGCCCAGATCGGCCGCCTCCTCGACGACCCGGACGCCGATGCACGCGCGCACCTGCACCGGCAGCGGTCCCAGCTCGTGGCGCGCATCGCCCGCCTGGAGAAGATGGTCGGCGCGGTCGACCGGATGCTGGAGGCGTCGAAGACCGGCATGCGGCTGACCCCGGAGGAGCAGGTCGAGATCTTCGGTGCCGACTGGCAGCCGACCTGGGTGGACGAGGCCGAGCAGCGCTGGGGCGACACCGCGCAGTGGGGCCAGTACGCGGAACGGGCCGCGCGGATGACGCCGGAGGACTGGCAGGAGGTCGCGGCCTCGACCGAGGCGCTCAACGCCGACCTCGCGGCTGCGCTGCGCGCCGGCGTGACCCCGGGCTCCGACGCGGCGAACGCCCTCGCCGAGCGGCACCGCGCCCTGCTCTCGCGGTACTTCGACACCACCCACGCGATGCACGCCTGCATCGGGCGGATGTTCGTCGACGACCCCGGCTACGCGGAGTACTTCGACGCCCTGGCGCCGGACCTCACCCGGTGGCTGCGGGACGTGATCTTCGCCAACGCCCGGGCGCACGGCGTCGATCCGGACTCCGCGACCTGGGGGTGACGGCGCCGGGCGCGGTGCCGCACCCGTCCCGGCACGGGCCTCAGCGCCCCGCGGGCTCCTCGTGGCCGGCGCGCTCCCGGTCGGTGCCCGGCGCCCCCGGACCGGTCCCGGGGCCGCCGTCGTAGGAGAGGACCGCGTCGAGGTACGCGCCGATGGCGTCGCGGTTGCGGATCAGGCAGGCGATGCGGTCGGTCATCCGGTCGCGTTCGTGCTCCAGGGTGGAGATCATCTCCGGGGTGGCGTCGGGGAAGTAGATGGTCCGGGGCTTGTCCAGGCAAGGCAGGATCTGCTTGATGATGCGGGTCGGCAGGCCGGCGTCGAGCAGGCCCCTGATCTGGAGCACCCGGTCCACGAAACGGTCGTCGTAGTCGCGGTAGCCGTTCGAGGTGCGGGCGGCGACGATCAGGCCCTGCTCCTCGTAGTAGCGCAGCAGCCGGCGCGGCGTTCCGGTGCGTTCCGACAGTTCCCCGATCCGCATGACGGCCCCTCCCGTGGTGCGTGCTCCCGCCGCGGTCAGGATACGGGCGGGCCGGCGCGGGGTCGGGTCACGGCCTCAACTGCTGGTCACGGGGGTCGGGTTGAGCGGTCGGTGGAGCGGGGCTCTCCCCCAGTGCCCCGGCCCGCCGGGGCAGGGCGCGGGCTCAGTCGTGCGGCGGCAGGTGGCGGATCTGGTGGTCGGCGGCGCCGAGGGCCTCGTCGACCAGGCGGCGCAGGTGGCCGTGGCGCAGCGCGTAGACGGCCCGGCGGCCGTCCTTGCGGGTGGTGACCAGTCCGGCCAGCCGGAGGCGGGCGAGGTGCTGGCTGACGGAGGTGCGGGAGGCGCCGCACGCCTCGGTGAGGGTGGTGACGTCGGCCTCGCCGGCGCCGAGGCGCCACAGCAGGGTCAGTCGGGTGCGGTCGGCGAGGAGCCCGAGGATCTCCACGGCGACGGCCAGCCGCGTGCCGTCGCCGGGCTCCTGCACACCGTGCGCATCTGATAGGTGCATGCGTGCGCTCATACGCACATAATGGGGGGACGAGGGCGCCCGGCACAAGCCGCGCCCCGGACGTCGGGAAGGTGCGATGCCCGTGAACGCGCAGCTGCCGGTTTCCGAGCCCCACTCCCACGGCGACGGTCAACCTCACCACCACCACGACCACGAGCCGCACCGGCCCGCCGGCCCCTCCCGCGCCTCCCGCGCCGCCCGGCTGCGGCACCGGCTGGCGCACACCGTCACCCCCCACAGCCACGAGGCCCGGGACAAGGTCGATCCGGCGCTGGAGGGCTCCCGGGAGGGCCTGCGCACGCTGTGGCTCTCGCTCGCGGTCCTCGGGCTGACCACCGTGGTCCAGGCCGCCGTCTTCGCCCTGTCCGGTTCGGTGGCGCTGCTCGGCGACGCCCTGCACAACGCCGCCGACACACTCACCGCGGTCCCCCTCGGCGTCGCCTTCCTCCTCGGCCGGCGGGCCGCCACCCGCCGCTACACCTACGGCTACGGCCGGGCCGAGGACCTGGCCGGGGTGGTCATCGTGCTCACCATCGCGGCGTCCGCCGTGCCCGCGCTCTACGCGGCCGTCGACCGGCTGCTGCATCCGCGGGACGTATCGCACCTGTGGGCGGTCGCGGCCGCCGCCCTGGTCGGCTTCCTCGGCAACGAGTGGGTGGCCCGCTACCGCATCCGCACCGGCCGCCGGATCGGCTCGGCCGCGCTGGTCGCGGACGGGCTGCACGCGCGCACCGACGGCTTCACGTCGCTCGCGGTGCTGCTGGGCGCGGGCGGTTCGGCGGTGGGCTGGCGGGCCGCGGACCCGGTCGTCGGTCTGCTGATCACCGTCGCGATCGTGCTGGTGCTCAAGGACGCGGCACGGGAGGTGTTCCGGCGGCTGATGGACTCGGTGGACCCGGCGCTCGTGGCGGCGGGCGAGGCGGCGCTGCGGGGCGTGCCCGGCGTCCGCGGCGTGGGACAGGTGCGGATGCGCTGGATCGGCCACGCGCTGCGGGCCGAGGCGGACATCGTCCTCGACCCGCAGCTCACCCTGGCCCGGGGGCACCGGATCGCGGTGGCGGCCGAGCACGCGCTGATCCACGGCGTACCGCGACTGACCGCGGCCACCGTCCACCTCGACCACACCCCGGAGGACGGCGGGGCAGACCCGCACGCGGCGCTGGCCCACCACGCCCCGGCCCGCTGACCGCCGGCCGCTCACCGCAGGATCGGGATCAGCCCCAGTCCGAACACCACGTAGAACCCGGCCGCCGCGGCCAGCCGGCCGGGGGTGAGCCGGTGCGCGCGCATGGTCAGCAGGAGGTAGCCGATCGCCGCGATGGTGATCAGGCCGGACCACAGCAGTGCGGTGTCGAACTGCCAGCGGGTGAAGAGCAGGCCGAGGCCACTGGGGACGGTGGCCTGGATCATCATGGCGCCGGAGATGTTGGCCAGCGCCAGCTTGGTCTTGCCCTGGCGCACCCAGATCACGGCGTTCATGATCTCCGGCAGTTCGGTGGCGACCGGCGAGAGCAGCAGCGCGGTGACCGAGGCGGAGAGTCCGAGCATCGGGCCGATGGCGTCCAGTTGGTGGACGAAGAGCTGCGAGGCGAAGAAGATCACCACGAGGGTCGCCTGGGTCTGGGCGACCACCGCCCAGGTCGCCGGGGACGCCGCCTTGGGCTGGAACTTCAGCGGCTCCAGCTCGACGCCCTCCGCATCCTCCTCGTGGCCGCCGCGGATCTCGCGCCAGAAGTAGACCGCGTACACGGCGAAGAACGCGAGGCCGAGCACCGGCTTGAAGGCGAAGGCGACCAGGCCGAGCGCGACCTTGACGACGAACACCGGCAGGAACCAGCTCTGGTCCTTGGCCAGCCGCCGCAGCTCCCGCTCCGAGCCCAGCGCCTGTTCCGGCCGTGGGTCGGCGGCCGTCCCGTCCGGCTCTGCGGCGGGCGCACCCGTCGCGGCGGCGGCGCGCCGCTTGCGCCGCTGGAGCAGCAGCATGGTGCCGGTCACGCCGTAGGCGACGGTGGCCAGCGCCAGCGGGCCGCCCATCGCGGCGCCCACGCCGATGTCCTTGGCCTCGGGGGTGGCGCCGGTGGTCACCGCGACCAGGGTCACCACGGACTCGGGCAGTGCGGTGCCGAAGGCGGCGAGGATGGTGCCCACCGCCATCCGGCCCACGTTGAGCCGCTCCCCCAGCCACTCCACGGCGTTGACGAACCACTCGCAGGAAAGGTAGATCGCCACCGCGCACGCGATGAGCAGAACGAAGTGCAACACGCTGATCGTCAGCCTTTCCGCTCCGGCGGGCCTCGACGACGACCGGCGTGGGAGCGGCGGCACGACTTCGACCCCGCCGACGCGTTCTCAGTCGTCGACAAAGGCCGAAGGTCTCGCCCGCCCGCGCAGTCACTGCGTGGGCCCGGCCACCGGGAGCCGGTTGCGGCTCCAGTGTGTCGACGACCGGTTCGCGGGGCTACTCCCCTTCGCAGTCACTCACCCTACACACCGCGGGCGCGGCGGCACGTCGGCGGAACCGGACGTGCCGGCGGCGTCAGGCGGGCTGTTGTTGCCGTTGGAGCCGTTGCAGCGACGCGACCAGCTGATCCACCTCCTCGGGGGTGTTGTAGAGGGCGAGCGAGACGCGGGCCGCGCTCCGTAGTCCGTAGTGGGCGAGGGCCGGTTGGGCGCAGTGGTGGCCGGCGCGGATGGCGATGCCGTCCCGGTCGAGCCAGTCGGCGATCCGGGCCGGGTCGTGGCCGGCAAGGGTGAAGGTCAGCACCGCGATCCGGTCGGCGGCGGAGCCGATCAGGTCCAGTCCGGGGACCGCGGCCAGCGCCTGCTGGGCGTAGGCGAGCAGGTCGGTCTCGTAGGCGGCGACGGCGTGCCGGTCGAAGCCGGTCAGCCAGTTGATCGCGGCGAGCAGGCCGACCACGCCGGCGATGTGTCCGGTGCCGGCCTCCAGGCGGTGCGGGACGGGTGCGTAGACGGTGCGGTCGAAGGAGACGGACTCGATCATGTTGCCGCCGCCCTGCCACGGCGCCATGGCTTCCAGCACCTCCGGCTTGGCGTACAGGGCGCCGATGCCGGTGGGGGCGAACAGCTTGTGGCCGGAGAACACGTAGAAGTCGGCGTCGAGGTCCACCACGTCGACCGGGAAGTGGGCCACCGCCTGGGCGCCGTCGACCAGCACCTTGGCCCGGTAGCGGTGGGCCAGCGCGGTCATCTCCTTGACCGGCGGGACGGTGCCGAGGACGTTCGACGCCTGGCTGAGCGCGACCAGCCGGGTCCGCATGGAGAGCCGGTCGGCGTAGGCGTCGAGGTCGATCTGCCCGTCGGGCCGGAGCGGGACGGGCACCACCCGGGCCCGGGTCTCCTTGGCGACCATCTGCCAGGGGACGATGTTGGAGTGGTGCTCCAGTTCCGGGACAAGGACGTCGTCGCCGGGGCCGAGGTGGGCCCGACCCCAGCTCTGGGCCACGAGGTTGATCGCCTCGGTGGTGCCGCGGGTGAAGACGATCTCGTCCGGGGACGCCGCGCCCAGGAAGCGGGCGACCGCGGCCCGGCCCCCCTCGTACGCCTCGGTGGCCTCGCGGGCCATGGTGTGCGCCCCGCGGTGGATGTTGGAGTTGCCGGCGCCGTAGAAGCCGGACACCGCCTCGATGACCTGGCGGGGCTTCTGGGTGGTGGCCCCGTTGTCGAGCCAGACCAGCGGTTTGCCGTTGACGGTCCGGTGCAGGATCGGGACGTCGCGGCGCGCCAACTCCGGTGTGAAGGCGGCCGGTTGGGTGAGCCGACGGCCCGTCGGGTCGGGCGTGGACGGGGCCGTGGCGGTGGATGCGGCCGTCGGCGCGTGGGAGCCCGGGTCCGTGCCGGGCGCGGTGGTGGCTACGCCTGGCGGCGGCGGGGCCGCGACACTGGGGATTCCCGGAACGGCCGACGCGGCCAGCGGAGATCCCGGGGCGTCAGGAGTAGTCATGGTAACGGGACACCTCGACGTTCTGGAGGACGGCGAGGGCGTCCTCGACGAGGACCGCGGCGTTGAAGTACGCGGTCATCAGGTACGAGGTGATGCCCTTCGTGTCGACGCCCATGTTCCGCATGGCCAGGCCCGGTTCGATCTCGTCGGCGACGCTCGCCGGGCGCAGTCCGACCACGCCCTGCTCGGCCTCGCCCACCCGCATCAAGAGGATCTCGGTGGTGCCGGTGTCGACCCCGCCGGTGAACCGCACCTTGTCGGAGGGGAGCAGCGGCACGCCGCGCCAGGTCAGCAGCGGACTGCCGAAGCCGGTGTCGATGACCGGGGGCACGCCCCGCCGGGTGCACTCCCGGCCGAACGCGGCGATGGCGCGGGGGTGCGCGAGGAAGTAGGCGGGCTGCTTCCAGACGCGGGTGAGCAGTTCGTCGAGGTCGTCGGGGGTGGGGGCGCCGGTCCGGGCCTGCACGCGCTGGCCGGGGGCGACGTTGCGGAAGAGGCCGTGCTCGGGGTGGTTGAGGAGCACGTCCTCCTGGCGTTCGCGGAGCGCGTGCGCGGTGAGGTTGGCCTGGGCGCGGGTCTGGTCGATGGGGCCGTTGTAGAGGTCGGAGACCCGGGTGTGGACGCGCAGCACGGTCTGGGCGAGGTTCATGTGGTACTCGCGGGGCGCGTCCTCGTAGTCGACGAAGGTCGCCGGCAGGTCGGGTTCGCCGACGTGTCCGGAGCTGAGGTCGACCGGCACCTCGCTGCCCGGCAGCACGCCGTCGGCCGCCAGGTAGGCGTCGAGGCCGGCGCGCAGCGACGGGTCGCGGTCGACCACCCGGGCCAGGGCGGCGCGGTCGAGACAGAGCGCGGTGCCGGGGGTGACGGCGGTGACCTGGTAGGGCATCGGTGCGGCGCGGGTCCAGGCGTCGAGGTCGAAGAACTGACCGTCGCCGACGACTTCGAGGAGCGCTTCCTCCCCGTAGCGGCCGCGGGCCCGCTTCTCGGCGCGACCCTGGACGATGACGAGCAGCCGGTCCGACACCGCGCCGCCCTCGGCGAGGACTTCACCGGTGTCGAAGGACACCTGCGCGAAGACGCCGGCGAGTTCGGTCAGCAGCGCGTCGTCCGCGTCCCGCAGGTACGGCAGTTCGCGCAGGTCGCCGGGGATGACGCGATGGGCGTCGCCGTCCTGGTAGGTGGCGAGGCGGTCGTCGCCGAGGACGTAGGTGCGGCGACGGTTGACGCGGAAGACGCCGGACTCGACGTCCACCCACGGCAGCGCGCGCAGCAGGTAGCGCGGGGTGATGCCGCGCATCTGGGGTGCGGTCTTGGTGGTGGTCGCGAGCTGGCGCGCGGCGTCCGGGGCGAGCGTCATCCGGTCGTTCACGGGGACCTCCTTGCGGGACCGAGGGCATGCCGGCCGTCCGGCGCGGGGCCGGTGGCATGCGGGACCCCGGGATCGTCGGGCCGGGAATCGGCGCCCCGCAACGGCCCGTTGGCGGGCCGCCGGCCGGAATCGGTCGATGCCCGCTCCCCAACTCCCGGACATCCGTGCGACTACCTTGTGTCGCACCGCCACTACACCCCGTGGAATCGGTGCCCGAAGGTTCGCCGGCGGGGACCCTTACGGCCCGGCGCGGCGCCCCACCGCCCTCCGCATCCGACCAAATTTGCCCTCATAAAACCGCTTTGTTATTCCGAAAGGAACACTTATGACGCCGGCGCAGCTGATCGCTACCCGGGGGCGCACAATGCTAAATATGGCGCGTGATGGAAAATTTCGGGCGAAAGAGATCTTCCAGGCGTGAGGGGGGACGCCGTCTTCGCTCGGTGCTGAGCGTGCACAGCGTCGCGGGCCAGGTGCTCGTGCTGCAGCTCGCCCTGGTGGTGCTGCTGGTCGTGGCAGCCGGGGTGGCGCTCGCCCTCCAGGCCCAGCAGGCGAGCCTGGAGGAGGCCAAACAGCGGTCCTCGGTCGCCGCGACGGCCTTCGCGCACGCTCCGGGGACGGCCGCCGCCATGCAGTCCGCCGACCCCACCGCCCGGCTCCAGCCCCGCGCCGAGGACGCCCGCAAGGAGGCCGGGCTCGACTACCTCGTCGCGTTCAGCCCGTCCGGGATCCGCTGGACCCACCCCAACCCGCACCTGATCGGCAAGCAGGTCCCCGGCGGCTACGGCCCCGCGCTCGCCGGACGGACGGTCACCTCCACCTCCCACTCGGCCTTCGGCCGCGCCGTGGACACCACGGTGCCGGTCAAGGCCGCCGACGGCCGGGTCGTCGGACTCGTCGCGGCCGGCATCAAGGTGCAGCGGACCAACGAATGGGCGCTGCAGCGCCTCCCGCTGCTGATCGGCAGCGCGGCCGGCGCACTGGTCCTCGGGATCGCAGGGGTGGCCCTGGTGAGCCGCCGGCTGCGCCGGCAGACGCACGGCCTGGACCCCGCCGAGATGACCCGGATGTACGACCACCACGACGCCGTGCTGCACGCCGTGCGCGAAGGGGTGCTCATCATCGGCAGCGACGGGCGGCTTCTGCTCGCCAACGACGAGGCCCGCCGGCTGCTCGACCTGCCCGCCGACGCCGAGCACCGCCGGATCACGGAACTGGGCCTGGAGCCGGGCACGGCCGACCTGCTGGCCTCCGGCCGGGCCGCGACCGACGAGGTGCACCCCGCCGGCGACCGGCTGCTCGCGGTGAACATCCGCCCCACCGCCCCCTACGGCGGCCCCGCGGGCACCGCGGTCACCCTGCGGGACACCACCGAACTCCAGGCGCTGACCGGCAAGGCCGAGGTCGCCCAGCGGCGGCTGAAGCTGCTCTACGACGCCGGGATGCGGATCGGCAGCACGCTGGACGTGGTCCGCACGGCGGAGGAACTCGCCGCGGTCGCCGTCCCGCGGTTCGCCGACGTGGTCTCCGTCGAACTGCTGGAGCCGGTGCTGCGCGGCGACGAACCGACCGGGGAACACGCCCCGATACGCCGGCTGGCGGTCCGCGGCGTCCCGGAGGACTCGGCCGCCTACCGCGTCGGCGAACGCATCCGGTTCGTCCCCGGCAGCCCGATCAGCGCGGGCATCGCCGACGCCCGCCCGGTCCTCGTCCCCGACCTGCGCGCCGAGCGGGCATGGCGGGACCAGGACCCGGTCGACACCCGGCGGATCCTGGACAACGGCATCCGCTCGCTGATCGCGGTGCCGTTGCGGGCCCGGGGCGTGGTGCTGGGCCTGGCCAACTTCTGGCGGGCCGAGAGCTCCGAGACGTTCGGCGCGGAGGACCTGTCGTTCGCCGAGGAGCTGGCCGCCCGGGCCGCGATCTCCATCGACAACGCCCGCCGCTACACCCGCGAGCACGCCACCACCATCACCCTCCAACGCAGCCTCCTGCCGCGGGCGCTGCCCCGGCAGTCGGCACTGGAGGTCGCCCACCGCTACCTGCCCGCGCAGGCCGGGGTCGGCGGCGACTGGTTCGACCTCATCCCGCTGCCCGGCGCCCGGGTCGCCCTGGTCGTCGGCGACGTCGTCGGCCACGGCCTGCACGCCGCCGCCACCATGGGCCGGCTGCGCACCGCGGTCCTCAACTTCTCCGCCCTGGACCTGCCGCCCGACGAACTCCTGGGGCACCTGGACGAACTCGTCAGCCACATCGACACCGACGAGGCCCGCACCGACGGCATGGGCCCCGACGGGGAGAGCCACGGCGGCGGTGCGGTGGGGCGGGACGGGGAACTGCCGCCGACGGACCGCCCGTACGCGGCGGACGCCGGGCCTGACGGAACGTCCGCCACGGGCACCGCCGGAGCGCGGGGTCCGGACGCCCCGGCGCTGGAGGACGAGTCCCTCGTCGGTGACGGCACCGCCGGCATCACCGGCGCCACCTGCCTCTACGCCATCTACGACCCGGTCGCCGGCCGCGTCACGCTGGCCCGCGCGGGCCATCCCGGCCCGGCCCTGGTCCTCCCCGACGGCCCGGTCTCCTTCCCCGACGTCCCGGTCGCGCCGCCCCTGGGCCTGGGCGGCGGGATGCCGGTGGAGACCGTCGACCTGACCCTGCCCGAGGGGTCCCGGCTCGTCCTCTACACCGACGGGCTCATCGAGGACCGCGAACGCGACATCGACACCGGCCTGGAACTGCTTTGCACCACCCTCGCCGGCGCCCCCGACGCCTCCCCCGAGCAGACCTGCACGGCCGTCCTGGACGCCATGCTGCCCGCGCACCCCAGCGACGACATCGCGCTGCTCGTGGCCCGCACCAAACTGCTCCCCGCGGACCGGATCGCCGAATGGGACGTCCCCTCCGACCCGGCGGCCGTCGGCCCGATCCGTGCCGCCTGCATGCGCACCCTGGAGTCCTGGGGACTGGACGAGATCGGCTTCACCACCGAGCTGATCCTCAGCGAACTGATCACCAACGCGATCCGCTACGGCGCCCAGCCGATCCGGGTCCGCCTGCTGTACGACCGCGCCCTGATCTGCGAGGTCTCCGACGGCACCAGCGCCTCCCCGCACCTGCGACGGGCCACCGCCACCGACGAGGGCGGGCGCGGGCTGTTCCTCGTCGCCCAGTTCGCGCAACGCTGGGGGACGCGTTACACCCCCAGCGGCAAGGTCATCTGGACCGAGCAGACCCTCGACGGGATGCGGCCGTCGAACGGCCCCGAGGACGGCGGCATCGACACCCTCACCCTCCTCGACCAGTGGGACGAGTCGGCCCTGTGAGCCGCGCGGTGCCCCCGCGGTGCGTCCGCGCACCGGATGCAGCCCCCGCCGCCCCTCGCTAACCTCGTTCGGAGGGCCGTCGAACGGGGCGTCGGCACGACCGCCCCAGGGCCCGCCCCGTACGCGCCCACGCGCCCGCGGCCCGCCGAGGCCCCACCACCGGACGGCCCCCGACCGGCGGCCCCCGCTTCCCCTCCCGCACTCTCCGGCCCGGATCTGACGGCCGGAACGGCTCTGCCGGTCCGGCCGCGTCTGACCTCTGGAGGCCCCCATGATGCAGCTGCCCGAACCCCGCGACGTCGCCCCCCGTCTGGCCAGCGGCGCCTTCATCCTGAACGCCGGGCTCACGATGTGGAAGTCCGACCGGGAGGCCGCCGAAGCGGTCCACGGCATGGCGTCCGCCGCGTACCCGTTCCTGGCGCAACTGCCCCCAGAGCGGTTCACCCGGCTGCTGGCGGCCTCGGAGATCGCGGTCGGCGCCACGCTGCTCGCCCCGTTCGTCCCGACCCGGCTGGCGGGCGCCGCGCTGACCGGGTTCGCCGGCGGGCTGGTCGGGCTGTACCTGCGGCTGCCCGGCATGCACCGGCCGGGCAGCCTCCGCCCCACCCAGGACGGCCTGCCGCTGGCCAAGGACGCCTGGCTGCTGGGCATGGGCCTCGGATTCCTGTGCGTCCCGTGCGGCTCACGGGCCCACCGCGAACAGCACCGTCGCCACTGTCACCGTGGTCGCCGCTGTCACTGGGGGCACTGAGTCGTTCCGCAGTCGTTCCGCAGCGCGCGCCGCGCAGGGCCGGCCGGGGCGTCCTGCGGTCCGCCGCAGGGCGCCGGGACGTCACCCGGTGCCGGCGCCCCCACCGCCGGCCGCCCGTGCCGTCCGGCGGCCGCGTGCGGCCGCCGCGCACACCGCGCCGGCCAACCCGGCCCCCGCGAGGACCCACAGGCTGGTCCGGTCGGCCTGCTGCCAGCCCAGCTCGGCGTGCTGGTGCACCACGAACCCGTCGAAGAACATCCAGGAGACCAGGACGACGGCGGGCACCAGTCGGGGCCGGGCCGCGGCGGCGATGCCGACGGTCAGCAGCGCGAACGCGGCGAGCGAGAGCCAGCGGTGACCGGCCTGACCGGTCACCAACAGGGCGGTCACCGCGACCGCCGTGACCGCCGTGCCCACCGGCAACGCCAGGTCACGGCCGAGCACGTCGGCCGCCGGCGCCGGGCCGACGGCCCGCGCCACGGGTGCCGGCCGCACGTCGGCCGCCGGGCGCCGGGTGCGCGGGGCGGGCGGCGGGTGCGCGGGGAGCGGGTGGTGGAGGGCGGCCATGGGAACACCTCCTGGGACCTGCCCCGGGGAAGGGGGCAGGGTGTGGGACGGGCAGCGGGGCACGTGGCCGGGGCCTGGTGCCAGGGTGCGCGGACCGGGGAGGGGGAACACGGATCGGCGGGGAACTTAACGCCGCGCGTACGGCGGGTGCGCGGTTTCTGACGCGTCCCTGACGCCGGGGGGAGGAATGCCGGATGGTCCCGGACGCGCCCCTGGGGCGATCGGGCGCGGGAGCGTGTTGCATACTCGCTCCTCGTTGCCCGGCGGTTCCGGGCAACGCCCCGTGGGGCGAAGGCGACAAACGGCGAAAGACGGCGAGTTGGGCGGAATCACCCGTTAACGCGGCAGGCGGTCCGGTGCGCCGTCCTGCCCCTCCACGGGTCACCACCCCTCGCCCGGCACTCCGCCTCGACCCACCCGCTCCCCCCTCAACCCCCTCAACCCCATCCACCCCATCACCCCGTCGACCGCCCGTTGCGGCGGCCGGCGGACGAATGACGATCGGCAGGACGTGGCCGCATGACCAGTACCCAGGTGGACCCCACTCCGCCGCCCGCCGCCACCCCACGCAGGTGGCGGTCCTGGCTGCTGGACGGACTCAGCGAGCAGAGCGCCCGCCACCCCGGGCCGCACGGCACGCCGCCCGCCGAGCACAAGGGGCACTCCTGGTGGCGGGTGATGTGCCTGACGGGTGTCGACTACTTCTCGACGCTGGGCTACCAGCCGGGCATCGCCGCGCTGGCGGCCGGGCTGCTGTCGCCGTTCGCCACGCTGGTGCTGATCGCACTGACCCTGCTGGGCGCGCTGCCGGTCTACCGGCGGGTGGCCAAGGAGAGCCCGCAGGGCGAGGGTTCGATCGCCATGCTGGAACGGCTGCTGCCCTGGTGGGCGGGGAAGCTGCTGGTGCTGGTGCTGTTGGGGTTCGCGGCCACGGACTTCGTCATCACGATGACGCTGTCGGCGGCGGACGCCTCGGCGCACGTCGTGGAGAATCCTTTCGCCCCGGCCGCGCTGCACGGCGCGAACCTCTGGATCACGCTGCTGCTGCTCGCCGCCCTGGGGGCGGTCTTCCTCAAGGGCTTCCGGGAGGCGATCGGCATCGCCGTGGTGCTGGTCGGCGTCTACCTGGCCCTCAACGTCGTCGTGCTGGCCACGTCGGCCTGGCAGGTGGTCTCCCACCCGGTGGCGATCGGCAACTGGTGGGACGCGATGACCGCGCAGCACTCCTCACCGCTGGCGATCGTCGGGGTCGCCCTGCTGGTCTTCCCGAAGCTGGCGCTGGGCATGTCGGGTTTCGAGACCGGCGTGGCCGTGATGCCGCAGGTGCGCGGCGACGCCACCGACGACCCGGCCAAGCCGGCCGGCCGGATCCGGGACACCCGCCGGCTGCTGACCACCGCGGCGCTCATCATGAGCGGCTTCCTGCTCCTGTCGAGCCTGGCCACCACCATCCTGGTCCCGCAGAAGGAGTTCGCGCCCGGCGGTGCGGCCAACGGGCGGGCGCTGGCGTACCTGGCGCACCAGCACCTCGGTGAGGCGTTCGGCACCGTCTACGACATCTCGACCATCGCGATCCTGTGGTTCGCCGGCGCGTCGGCGATGGCGGGGCTGCTCAACCTCGTGCCGCGCTACCTGCCGCGCTACGGCATGGCCCCGGAGTGGACCCGCGCGGTGCGCCCGCTGGTGCTGATCTTCCTGGCCATCGCGTTCGGGATCACGTGCGTCTTCGACGCCAGCGTCGACGAGCAGAGCGGCGCCTACGCGACCGGCGTGCTGGTGCTGATGCTCTCCGCCTCGTTCGCCTCGACCGTCGCCGCCCGGCACCGCGGGCACCGGGGCGCCGCCATCGGGTTCGGCGCGATCACCCTGGTCTTCGGCTACACGCTCGTCACCAACGTCATCGAGCGGCCGGACGGCCTGAAGATCGCGCTGCTGTTCATCCTCGGCATCCTGCTGACGTCGTTCGCCTCGCGGGTGCACCGCGCCTTCGAACTGCGCGCCGCGGACGTGGTGTTCGACGAGACCGCGGAGCGGCTGATCGAGGAGGCGCTGGTCGCCGGGCCGCTGCGGGTGATCGCCAACGAGCCCGACGAGCGGAACGCGGCCGACTACCGGGAGAAGGAGTACAGCCAGCGCGAGGAGACCCACATCCCCGACCGGGGACCGGTGTTGTTCCTGGAGGTGCTGGTCGAGGACTCGTCGGACTTCACCGCGGAGTTGCACGTGCACGGCGTGGAGGCGTACGGCACGCGGATCCTGCGGGTGCACGGGGCGGGCGTGCCGAACACCATCGCCGCGGTGCTGATGCAGCTGCGGGAGCGGACCGGGCAGGTGCCGCACATCTACTTCAACTGGACCGAGGGCCATCCGCTGAGCCACCTGCTGCGGTTCCTGGTGTTCGGTGACGGGGAGGTGGCGCCGGTCACCCGCGAGGTGCTGCGCCGCGCGGAGCCGGACCTGCGGCGCCGCCCGCGGGTCCACGTGGGCTGACGCCGCCCCGCCCCGCACTCGGCCGCCGGATCACTTCCGGCGGCCGAGTGCGGTGGCCCGGGTGTGCGACCAGCCGGCGAGCAGCACCCCGGCGGCGGTGACGGCGAGGTAGCCGGTCAGCACGGCCGGGAAGCCGCCGAGCCCGCCCAGAAGGCCGGTGTCGCCGTGGTCGACGAGCAGCCGGAACGCGCCCTGGCCGGCGATCCCCACCAGGACCATGCCGATGATCTGGAGGACGTCGTACTTCATTGCACACCTCGCAACGGGTCGGAAGTCAGAAGAGGGAAGTCAGAGGACGGAAGCCGGAAGGCGAAAAGCGCCCGCCGGGGCGTCGGCACGTCGGCGGGCGGGGCGTCAGCGGCGCCGGTCGATGCGCCGGATAACCTCACTCGGCTACGTTACGAACGTATCAGCGCTCACGCCCTCGAATGCGGCTTGAGGACCGTTGAATTCGCTTTTCGTCACAGTAATTGCGAGGTGCCGGATGGGGTCGGGGCGTGCGGAAAAAGGGCCGTCGTGCCGGGTGTGCGGCGCGGCGCTGGCACCGTCCGGGCGGGGCCGGCCCGCGCTCTACTGCTCACGCAGCTGCCAGGCGCGGGCGTACCGGCGGCGCAGGCACCCACCGGTGCCGACGCCCGCCGGCGCCGCGGAGCGGACGGCTTCCGGGGCCGGCGGCGCGGCGGACAAGCGGCGGCGGATCGTCGAGGCTGTGTGGTGGATCGCGGCGGAGCGCGGGTTGCACGCGGCGAGCATGCGCGAGGTCGCGGCCCGGGCCGGGGTCTCGGTGCGGGCCGTGCAGTACCACTTCGCGGACAAGCACCGGCTGTTGGTGGACGCGCTGCGGCTGCTGCACGAGGAGAACGAGCGGATCGCGCGCACCCGGATCCGGTTCGACCCGGCCGATCCGCGGGGGCTGCTGCGGTCCGTGCTGGACGAGTTCCTGCCGCTGGACGCCCAACGGACCGCGGCTCTACGGGTGTTCGCGGCGTACTACGCACGCAGTCTGACCGATCCGGCGCTGGCCCGGGTGTTCCTGCCCGGGGACCATCCGCTGGAGGAGCTGGTCGCGGGGATCCTCGCCACGGCCCGGGACGCCGGACGCACCGCGCCCGGGCTGGACGTCCGCCTGGAGGCCGACCTGCTGGTGGCGGCCGCGGTGGGGCTGGGCGGCGACGTGCTGCACGACCGGCGGACGTTGGCGCAGGCCCGGCGGGCGCTGGAGTACCGCCTGGGCACGCTCTTCGCCGACGGACCCGGTCGGGCCGACGGGCCGGGCTGACGCGAGACTGCGGGGCGCGCCCGGGAACGGCGGTGGGGCCGCCGCCCGAGGCGACGGCCCCACCTGACGGGCCCGGCTCTGCTGCCTCCGTGGTCAGCGGAGGGCGGGTTCGGGGTAGAAGTCCCGGGGGCGGCCGTGCCCGTCCTTGAGGCGGCCGAGCAGGCTCGCCGGGTACTCGATGAGCCAGTAGCTGGCGGCGGCCGCCGGCAGGGCGGCGAGGAAGACGATCAGCAGTGCCCAGGGGAAGCCGGACGGGCCGGTGGGCAGCAGCCCGGCGTTGTGGAGCAGGAGCATCACCGGTTCGTGCCAGATGAACAGGCTGTAGCTGATCAGCCCCACCGGAGTGAGCCAACGGGCCGTCAGGAAGCGGTTCCAGAAGGTGCGTCGGCGGATGTGGAGGGTGCCGAAGAGCAGCAGCGCCCACAGGGCGGCGGCGATCGGGTGGTAGTAGGTGAAGGTGAAGCCCTCCGCGTCGGACTGGAGCGAGAGGCAGAAGAGGCCGGCCAGCGCCAGGCCGGTGAGGAGCAGGGCGGTGGGTGGGGCGAGGCGGGCCCGGTCGCCGAGCGCGGCCAGTAGCACCGCCAGGCCCATGCCGGCCGCGAATCCGCCGAACCGGGCCTGCGGGCCGAAGTAGGCGACCCAGTCGGTGTGCGGGATGCCGAGGGCGTAGTGCGCGACGGTGATCCAGACCAGCGGCGCGGCGTAGAGGGCCAGGCAGCCGCCCGCGCAGACCGCGATCCGGGCGGTGCGGCGGCGCAGTCGCCGGCAGGCGCGGACGGCGAGCGGGCCGAGGCCGACCAGGACGAAGTAGAAGAGCACCTCCAGGGAGAGCGACCAGGTGGGGCCGAGGGTGTAGAAGATCCGGTCCTGGTCGAAGACGTGCGTGAAGGTCAGGTGCTCCAGCAGGTCCCGCCAGTCGCCGGGGAGGGTGGGGTTGCGGGTGGCCCAGACCACCAGGACGGCCAGGAGGTAGAGCGGCAGGATGCGGATGGCGCGCCGGAAGAGGAAGGCGCGGGCGGGGCGGGTGGAGCCGCCGTCGAGGGCGGCGCGGGCGTAGGAGTGGGTGAGCAGGAACGCCGACAGGACGAAGAAGAGGTCGATGACCTCCAGTGACAGCACGGCGTCGAGCGCGGGGTTGGCGACCGGGGGGTGGCTGCCGTGGGCGTCGTAGGCGGTGTACTGCTGCCAGACGTGGAAGGCGACGGTGCTGAGCGCGGCCAGTCCGCGGAAGCCGTCGATGTCGCCGGCGGGCCGGCGGCGCGGGGCGCTCGCGGGGGTGCGCGGCGGGGCGGGCGGCGCGGTGGCGGTGGTCATCGGCGGGCCACCGCCCGGGCCGCGGCGGTCGCCTGGGCGCGCGGGGTGACCCGCCACTGCCGGTCGCCGAGCGCCTCCTTGAGGTGGGCCTGGCGGGCGACCATGTTCTTGAAGTGGCTGTAGAAGACGGTCGACACCAGGAAGTAGGACCAGAACCAGCTGCGGCGGGCGCGGAGTTCGGGCACGGCCAGTCGCCAGGCGAAGAGGGCCTGCACGGGGCCGGCGGCGAGGGTGAGCAGCAGGGCGAGCACGCAGACCGGCACCGCCCAGTCCAGGTGCGCGGGGCCGCCGGTCTTCCAGATGGCGTAGAGCAGGATCGGGAGGATCTGGAGGGTGAGCCACGGCTGGATCTCGCGCCAGCCCAGGAGGACCAGCAGGCCGAATTTCTGACGTACCGTCAGTGCGGGTGAACGCAGGCCGTGCCAGAGGTGTTTGAGGGAGACCTGGAGCCAGCCCTGGGCCCAGCGGGAGCGCTGGTTCCACAGCGCGGCGAGGGTGGTGGGGGCCAGCTCACGGGAGATCAGGGTGCGGTCGACTGCGATCCGGGCGCCCCTGGTCAGGCAACGCATGGTGGAGTCGATGTCCTCGGTGAGCATGGAGCCGTGCATCCGGGTGCGGGCGAGCAGGTCGGTGCGCCAGAAGCCGTTGGAGCCGCCGAACACGCCGAAACCGTGCAGCCGGGTGCGGCCGGGGTGACTGACGGCGTAGATCGCCTCGAACTCGACGGCGACGAGCCGGGCGACGCGGGAACTGTCGCCGTTGCGGACCACGCAGTGGCCCTGGACGACGTCGTGGCCGTTGGACAGCCAGTGCCAGGCGTCGCGGAAGGCGTGCTGCGCGGGGTGGTGGTCGGCGTCGAAGATGCCGACGAACTCGCCGCGGACCCGGGTGACGGCCGCGTTGACGTTCTGCGCCTTGGAGGTGGAGCCGGCGACCGGCAGCAGGACCAGCCGGGAGTCGCGGGCCGCGATCGCGCGGAGGGTGTCCTCGACGGGCAGCGGGTGCGGGGTGTTGTAGGCGAGGACGATCTCCAGCTCGCCGGGGTAGTCCTGGCGCAGGAACGACTCGACGGTGTCGACGATGGTGGCGGCCTCGTTGGGGAGGTACGCGGCGATCACGGCGCTGGCCGGCGGATAGGGGGCGCCGGGGTTGGCCGGCCGGGGTGGCGCGTCCAGCGCGTAGAGGCACTCCAGGACGATCAGCAGCGCGGAGAGCACCAATCCGGCGACCACCGCCCAGTACATGCCGGAGCCGAGGTCCCAACCGGCCAGGTACGCCTGCCGGTAGAGGGCGAACGGCACGCCGATGCCCAGGAGCAGGGCGAGCACCGGGGAGAGGGCGGAGAGCGCCGGGCGGATCAGGGCCCGCACGGGGGGACGCCGGTGGCGGTGCGGGGCCTCGCGCATCCAGGGGGCGTAGCGGACGGGGCGCAGGTCGCGATGGCGCAGCGCCTCGCGGGCCGCGTCGCGGGCCTGGTCGACGGCGTCGGCGGCGTCGGTGCATCCGGTGAGCGGGAGCCAGCCGACGGCCGGGGTGAGGCGGACGTTCTCGTCGGCGACGACGAAGCGGGTGCCGGCGGCCGCGGTCGCGAAGTCCGTCAGGCCGCGCAGCGCGGTCTCCTCGTCGACGCCGGGCAGCAGCATCAGCAGGTGGCCGTCGTCGTCGCGGCCGAGCCGGTCGCAGACGCCGCCGAGCTGTTCGGCGACGCCGGCCAGCCGTTCGGCGACCTCGCGGCGGACCCGGGGGCCCAGCCGCTCCTCCAGGGCGGCGAGTTCGGCGACGCCGACGACGGCGAGGACCCCGCCGTGCCGGGCGGCTTCGGGGCGGTTGAGTTCGCGTTCCGCCTCGTCGAGGAAGTGCGGGCGGGAGTAGAGGCCGGTGCGCGGGTCGCGCAGCAGGTGCTCGACGGGGACCGGCACGCGGCGGAGCTTGGCCTCGATGCGGGCGGAGAGTTCGTCCGGATCGGAGGCCTCGGGTATGCAGTCGTCGGCGCCCTGGCGGAGCAACTGGGCGACGCCGGCGGGGCCGGAGGTGTCGGTGACGACCAGGAGCGGCAGCGCCCGGCCGGCGGGGACGGTGCGGACCTCGCGGATGACGGCGGCTCCGGCGTGCCGGGTGCCGGGTTCGTCGAGGGCGACGACGGCGTCCGGGGGTGCCTGGCGGACGCGGAGGCCGGCCTCGCCGGGCGGAGCGTGGCTGACGTCGTGGCCGGTGGTGCGCAGGGTGTGGGTGAGGCGTTCCAGGCGTGGGCCGGGGGTACCGACGACGAGGACGTGGCCGGCGGGGTGGGTGCCGGGGGTGGACTGGTCCGTTCCGCCGAGCAGGGCCGTGGGTGAGCCCTGGGAGGGTGCGTGGTGCGAAGTGAGCACCTGCGGTTGTCCTTTCTGGCTACGGGGCACGCGGAGGCCGGCGGCGGCGCCGCGGGGACCGGTGGTCGACGGTCCTTCGGGGCCGGTGGCCGCGCGCGGGCAGGGCGGAGCAACCGCCCTGCTGCGGCGGCGTGTGGGGATGCCGGCGCGCCGGCTCGTGGGGTGCCGGCGGCTCCGTGGTGCGCGCGATGCGTGGACGGTGACGTTCAGGAGGGCGTCAGGCGGCGGTCACCTGGTGAGCGCCGGACGCACGCAGCTGATTGTCAGAGGCATGACAGCGAGAAGGGCGGGCGCGCCGGGATGCGTCTTCTCTCGACGGAACGGACGGCGGCGCGGTGGTCCGCGACCTCGACGGTCGCGACCGGCACAACGGACTGCATGCACCGAACCGCACGGGGGCGGTCGAGCGTGTATCGCATAGGAAGGGTCCCATCCTGATCGGATCGTGGGGGGAGGACCGGATGTCAGGTGTACACCGAGCGGCTCTGCCGAGCAAGGCCCATCGGCACTCGCCAGCCTCGACGATCACTGTGACACCGCACCTTCATCCACGTAACACCTGCATTACGTCCGGTCGTCGTGGCGCTCCCCACAACCGCTACCGCCCGGTAGATGCCGGTGCACCGGCTATACCCGGTACGCCAGTTCTGAACTGGAGGTTCGTACCTCTGGCCGATCTGTTAATCTTCCCGCCCCTGGACGTTCCTCCATGTCTGTCCCTTCCCTCCCCTCCCCCCAGCACCCCCTGAAGGCCGGGTGCAGCGAGGTGTCGCGTACGTGAACAGCGTTCCGTTCTCTCCCGCTCAGGCCCGATCCGCGCGGGCCCGGGTGGGCCTGACCACGACTCAGGTCGCCCAATCCATGACGGCGTGCGGCGCACCGGTGCGCCCCGAGGTGATCGAGGCGTGGGAGTACGGCTCCTTGGTTCCCACCGAGCCGCAGTTGTTCGCCCTGGCCGACGTGTTGTGGTGCCCGCCGACCGTGTTGATGGGGGTGGAGCCGCGGTCGTTGGCCGAGCACCGGATGGCCCGACAGCTCAGCGCGGAACGGCTGGCGCAGCTGGTCGGGATGGCCCCGGAGACGTACCGGACGGCCGAGGCGGCCAACCAGTGGCACGGCGACTACCGGCAGACCAAGGCACTGGTGGAGGCGCTGGGGCTGTCGCTGCGCAAACTCATCGGAGTGATGGGGCGCGTCGAGGAGTTGGCCGGGCACCTGCGGGCGGCCCTCGACGGCCGCTGGAAGTCGCACGTCGGGCCGATCACCGAGATCACCACGCTGAACCGGACGCGGGTGGGGGACGCGCTGCGCACCATGCACGGGGAGTTCGCCGATTTCTCCGAGCGGTACATGGGGCACGTGGTGGCGCGGAACGCCGACGCCCGGCTGAAGGAGATCGCGGCCGAGCGGTCGGCGTACCTACGACAGTTGGTCGACCGCTTCTGGGAGTTGATCGGGGAGGCGGGAGAGGCGCCGCCGTTCCACTCGGTGCACTGAGACGGCCGGTGCGCCGGGGCGGGGGCGCGTACTGACCCCCGCCCCGGCGGGCCGGTCGTCAGTACGCGCCCTGGGCGTGCGGCGGCGGACCGGCCGGCCCCGCCGCCTCGTCCAGGCCCTCGTCCTCGTCCTCGGTGAACTCGTCCCAGTCGATCTCCAGCGACTTGCGCCGGGTGAAGACGTTGAAGACCAGGTTGAGCACGATGGCGGTCAGGCCGCCCAGCGTGATGCCGCTGTCGAGCACCGCCCGGACGTCCTGCGGCATCCGCTCGAAGAACGGCGCGACCGCGGTCGGCAGGAACGCGGCGCCCAGACTGACCGCCAGGATCAGGGCGTTGCGCTCCTCGCGCAGGTCGACCTTGCCGAGGATCTGGATGCCGACCGCGGCGACCATGCCGAACATGGAGAGGGCCGCGCCGCCGAGCACCGGGTGCGGGATCGCCGCGACCACCGAACCGGCCTTGGGCACCAGCCCCAGCACGACCATGAAGCCACCGGCCGCGACCACCACGAACCGGCTCATCACCCGCGACATCCGCACCAGACCGATGTTCTCGGCGAACGCCACGTACGGGAAGGAGTTGAAGACGCCGCCGAGCACGGTGGCGACGCCGTCGGCGCGCAGCGCCCGGGCGACCGTGTCGTTGCTGGCCGGCTTTCCGGTGATCTCGCCGATCGCGTAGACGTCCCCGGTGGTCTCCACCATCGTGATCAGCATGACGACGACCATCGCGATGATCGGGAACGCCTCGAACTTGGGCATGCCGTAGTGGAACGGCGTGCTGACGCCGAACCAGTCGGTCTGCCCCACGCCGCTGAAGTCGGCGTCGCCGAGCGCCCAGGCGACGGCCGTTCCGCCGACCAGCCCGAGAAGCACCGCCACACTGCTCAGCAGCGGCTTTCCGATCCGCACGATCACCAGAATGAAGAGCAGGGTGCCCAGCGCGTATCCGAGGTTCTTCAGGTCGCCGAATTCCGGCTTACCGGCCAACTGGGCACCGCCGGCCGCGTCCTGGAGCGCCTGCGGGATGAGCGTGAGGCCGATAATGGTGAGAATCGTGCCGATGACGACCGGTGGGAAATACTTCACCAACTTGCTGAAGAACGGGGCGAAAAGGAAAGTCGCGATGCCGGCGGTGATGACCGCGCCGTAGACCACCAACAGTCCGGCGGTGCCGCCGCCGGCCCCCAGCCCGATGGCGATCATCGGAGAGACCGCGGTGAAGGTGGCGCCCTGCACCAGGGGCAGTCGGGCGCCTATCTTCCATATCCCGAACGCCTGGATGATGGAGGCGATTCCGCAGGTCAGGAGGTCTGCGTTGATGAGGTAGACGAGTTCCGAGCGGGACAGCCCGAGCGCGTTGCCGAGCATGATCGGGACGATGACCGCGGCCGCGTAGAAGGCGAGGACGTGCTGGAAACCGTAGAGGGCGAGTTTGCCGAACGGCAGTACCTCGTCGACCGGGTGGGCCCGTTGCCGAGGAAACTGCCGAGGGGATCGTCGCGCGAGTCGTGCCATCTCTGCCTTGCCTTCACGAGGTAGGTGAATAAGAGGGAACCCGGACCCTATGGTGCATTTCCCTGCGGGGTGCGGTGCTTCCCGTTCGCCGGGTCATCCTTCGATGGGCGGATCGAAGTCCGGCATTTCCGTGGAATGCGCAGGTGCGGGCTCATCGGGGCGCTCACCATAGTTGACCTGTCCCGTTCCGCGCGAGTAACCAGGAGCGCCGGCGCGGAATGCGCCGTAAAATGCGAAATATGGCTGAGCGGCCTGATCCGTCTGCTGCGCCCGAACTCCTCGTCCGCTCCGGCGGAGTCGCGCAGGTGATGAGCCCGGGCCACGCGTACCACGTGGGGCGCGACCCCGCGTGCGACCTCGTCATCCGCGACGACCGGGTGTCCTGGCACCACGCGGTGCTCCGGACCGCCGGGAGCCACTGGCTGGTCGAGGACGAGGGGAGCACCAACGGTACGTACGCGGACGGGCATCGGGTGTCGCGGTCCGACGTCGGACCGGGCAGCGTGATCCGCTTCGGCAACCCCGCCGACGGCCCCTGCGCGGTACTCGCCGGCGTCCCCCGTCGCCCGACCGTCGGCCGGCCCTCGTCGGTGTCGCACCCCGCGGCCACCCGCACGTTCCGCCGGCCCAGCACGGTGCGGCACCTGCCCCCAACGCGCACCGTGCGGATCGGCCGGTCCGCCGACAACGACCTGGTCGTGGACGACCTCGCGGTCTCCCGGCGGCACGCCGAGCTCCGCGCCGGCCCCGACGGCCACGACCTGGTCGACCTGGGCAGCCACAACGGCACCTACCTGAACGGCAGTCCGGTGCAGCAGGCACCGGTGCGCCCCGGCGACATCATCGGCATCGGCCACTCCGCCTTCGTCCTCGTCGGCGACCAGCTCCAGGAGTACGTCGACACCGGCGAGGTGTCGCTGGACGTGCAGGAGCTGACGGTCCGGGTCGGCAAGGGCGCCGAAGGCCGGACGCTGCTGGACGGGGTGTCGTTCCCGGTGGGTGAGAAGTCGCTGCTCGCGGTGATCGGCCCGAGCGGGGCCGGCAAGTCGACGCTGCTCAACGCGCTGACCGGGCTGCGGCCCGCGGACGGGGGCACCGTCCTCTACGACGGCCGGGACCTCTACCGGGACTACGCCGAGCTGCGCCAGCGCATCGGGCTGGTGCCGCAGGACGACATCCTGCACACCCAGCTGACCGTCCGCCGGGCGCTGGGCTACGCGGCGGAGCTGCGCTTCCCCCGGGACACCGCGCCCGCCGAGCGGGCGGCCCGGGTCGAGGAGGTGATCCGCGAACTGGGCCTGGTCGAGCGGGCCGGACTGCCGATCCACAAGCTCTCCGGCGGCCAGCGCAAACGCGTCAGCGTCGCGCTGGAGCTGCTGACCAAGCCCTCGCTGCTCTTCCTCGACGAACCGACCTCGGGTCTCGATCCGGGCATGGACCGCTCGGTGATGCACATGCTGCGCGGCCTCGCCGACGACGGCCGCACGGTCATCGTGGTCACCCACAGCGTGCTGAGCCTGGACGCCTGCGACCGGCTGCTGGTGCTCGCCCCGGGCGGCACCCTCGCGTACTACGGGCCGCCGGCGGAGGCGCTGCCGTACTTCGGGTTCGCCGAGTGGCCGGAGGCGTTCGAGGCGTTCGAGAACGACCGCGGACGGGACTGGGCCGGGCAGTTCCGGGCCTCGCCGTCGTACCGCCGGTACCTCACCGGCGACACCCGGCAGCCGCCCGCCCCCGCGGCGCCCCGGCAACCGGTGGCCGCACCGCGGACCCGGCACGGCGGCGCCCAGTTGTGGACGCTGGTGCGCCGGTACGCGGCCGCGCTGTCCTCGGACCGGACGTTCCTGATCATCATGGTGGCGCTGCCGTTCGTGATGGGGGCGATGGCGCACGCCCTTAGCGGCGGGAAGCTGACCGACGGGGCGGCGACGGTGCTGCTGATCCTCTGTGTGGGGGCGGTGCTGACCGGTGCCGCCAACGCGGTCCGCGAGCTGGTCAAGGAACGGGTGATCTACCAGCGGGAACGGGCGGTGGGCCTGTCCCGCTCGGCGTACCTGCTGTCGAAGGTGCTGGTGCTGGGGACCGTCACGGTCGTCCAGGCGGTGGTGCTGACGTTGGTGGCGCTGTTCGGGGTGCAGCTCAACGCCCCGGGCGGCACGGGGGTCCTGATGCCGCCGCTGGTGGAAATCACGCTGGCGGTGGCGCTGTTGGCGTTCACCGCGATGCTGCTGGGACTGCTGGTGTCGGCGTTGGTGCGCAAGGAGGAGGTCACCATGCCGCTGCTGGTCCTCCTCGCCATCGTCCAGGTGGTGTTCTGCGGCGCCCTGCACCAGCTGCGCGGCACCGCGGTGTTGGAGCAGGTGGCGTGGCTGGTGCCGTCCCGGTGGGCGCTGGCGGCGATGGCGGGCACCATCGACCTGGGGCGCCTGCAGCCGGGGCCGCTCACCGCCGACCCGCTGTTCCGGCACGCGGTGGGGCCGTGGCTGCTGGACATGGGCATGTTGGTGGTGCTTTCGGTGGTGTTCGGCTTCTGCGTCTACCGACTGCTGCGGCGGCAAGAGCCCGAGATCATGCGCCAGTAGCCGGGACCGTCGTGCGCGCGGCGGCGCCCGCGGCCGTGCGCGAGGAGCACCGAGGAGCCGCTCGTGACCGTGCCGGAGTTCCGTCCCAGCCACGTCGTCCCGCCGGACGGGATGGCGACCTGGGCGGCCCCGGACGCCGCCCGTCCGCTGGTGCCGCTCGATCCGCTGCTGCCCGTGGAGGTGGTCGAACGACGCGGTGACTGGGCCCTGGCCCGGTGCTCCAACGGCTGGTCGGCGTGGGTGGACGGGCGGCTGCTGCTGTCCGTGCCGCAGGGCCCGCCGGCCGCCGGGCAGCCCGCCGCCCGGACCGCGGACCCCCGGCCGCTGCTGGCCGCGGCCGAGGGCGCCCTGGGCCGCTACCGGCAGTGGGTCGAGGAGCTGCTGGCCGGCCAACTGGACCGGGAGACGTTCGCCGAGCGGGCGCGGGGCACCCGGATCGGGGCGGTGGTGGACGGCGACGCGGTGTGGCTGTACGACGCCCGCCACGAGCGGTGGTGCTTCTGCGACGGCGCGTCGCTGGTGACCTTCGCCGTCTCCGAGGGGCCGACGACGGACGGGGACACGACGGACGCGGCAGGGGTGGAAAGGGCGGCAGGGGCGGAGCGCCGCGAGGACGCGGGGAAGCGGGACCGGCCCACCGCGGAGCGGTTCCCGCCGCCGGTGGACCGGCCGGGTGACCGGCCGTGAACGGGTCGTCGGCCTCCGCCGGACTGCGCGGACGCCGGATCGCCGACTACCTGCTCGGGGAGGAGATCGGCCGGGGCGGCATGGCGGTGGTCTACCAGGCCGAGGACCTGCGGCTGGGCCGGACCGTGGCGCTGAAAGTGCTGGCGCCCGAACTGGCCCGCAACGACACCTTCCGGCAGCGCTTCGCCCACGAGTCGCGGGTGGCCGCGGCGATCGACCATCCGCACATCGTGCCGGTCTTCGAGGCCGGGGAGACCGACGGGCTCCTCTACATCGCGATGCGCTACGTCAGGGGCCACGACCTGCGGGCGCTGCTCGACCACGAGGGCCGGCTGCCGCTCGCCACCACCTGTCGGATCGCGGTGCAGGTGGCGTCCGCGCTGGACGCCGCGCACGCCCACGACCTGGTGCACCGCGACGTCAAGCCCGGCAACGTGCTGATCGCCGAGGGCACCGACAGCGACCGGCCGGAACACGTCTACCTGACCGACTTCGGCCTGACGAAGAAGTCGTTGTCGCTGACCGGCTTCACCAGCGTCGGGCAGTTCGTCGGGACGCTGGACTACGTGGCGCCCGAGCAGATCTCCGGGCGCCCGGTCGACGGCCGCTGCGACGTCTACGGGCTGGCCTGCGTCGCCTACGAGATGCTGACCGGGGCGCCGCCGTTCCGCCGCGACGACGACATGGCGCTGCTCTGGGCCCACCAGTACGACCCGCCGCCGCCCCCGAGCGGGCTGCGGCCCGAGCTGGCGCCGGCGGTGGACGCGGTCTTCGCCCGCGCGCTGGCCAAGGCCCCGGAGGAACGGTACGAGAGCTGCCGGGGGTTCGTGGCGGCACTGCGGGCGGCCGGGCGGAGCACGACGGCGGCCGGCCCGACCGCGGCGCCCGCGCCGACCCGGGTGGACGTGCCCGCCGCCGGGGCGGAGCGCCGCACCGCGCACGGTCCGGCTCCCCCGCCGCCCCCGCGCTGGGCCCGCCCGGTGTTCCCCGGGGCGTAGGGCCGCATCGGCCCGTCAGCGGACCGGCGGCGCGTGGGGCGCGTCGCCGACCTGGCCGGGGTGGCGGACCCGACGGGCGGCGAGGCCGCCGGCGCAGCCGGTGACCAGGCCCCAGGCGGCGCCCACCCCCACCAGCCGCCACAACTGCGGCTCCAGGAGGACCGCGCCGCCCAGGTCGCCGCCGAGGTCGCCGACGCCGATCAGGGAGAGCCCGTAGTGGGCGTCGATCCTGGTGAGGAGGCCGACGACGAGGAGGGTCAGGGCCAGCGCCGCGGCCATCTCCAGCGTGTGCCGCCAGAGCGGGACCCGGGCCGGGGCGCGGACCGCCGCACCGAACGCGGCGCCCAGGAGCACCACCGCGGCCACCGCCACCAGCAGCCAGACCCGCCCGTCCTGGGCGCCCAGCGAGCCCAGGTCGACGGTGTGCGTACCGCGGTGGTGCAGCACCTGTTCCAGTGCGTGCGGCAACGGCAGTCCGAGGACCTTGTCGACGTGCCCGCTCCAGGCACCGCCGGTTCCCAGGCCCAGTGCCAGCCAGGCCAGGTTCGGCAGCCCGAGCAGCAGCACCGCGAGGGTGCGGGCCGGATCGCCGCGGGTGAACAACTCGACGACGCCGACGAGGAGTCCGATCGCCACGTAGACCAGCAGCACCAGCAGCATCGCGCGGGCCGGCGGGCGGACCGCGTCCTGGAAGCGGAGCAGTCGGGCGGCGAGCGGCGCCCTGCGGGAGACCAGGAAGGCCAGCACCAGCACGGCCAGCACCCACAGCAGTCCGTGGCCGACGGTGGCCGGGAGGTCGGCGTGGAAGCCGACGGTGGGGGTGCTGCCCAGGAGGGCGCCGAGTTGGTCGGCGAGCGAGTTGCCGACCGTGAGGGTGAAGCTGTGCCGGGCGGCGAGCGCGATCAGCCAGAGCAGGACCACCCAGCACACCGCCGTCCGGGCGATCCGGCCGAGGAGTTCGCCGGCCGGGGCGACCGCACGGTGCCGCAGCGGTCGCAGGAAGAGCACGGCGGTCACCAGCATGCCGGCGAGGGTGACGGACAGCGGGACGGCGTCGACGGCGGCCCGCGCCTCGGCGATGATCCCGGCGTCGCCGGTCGCGCTGATCGAGCCGCCGGCCGCGGCGACGACGGTGGCCGCGACCACCGCGGGGTACCCGCCCTGGGGAAGGTCCGCGGCGCCCGCCGCCCACAGGCCGAGCGCGGCCGTCACCACCATGGTGACCAGGCCCGCCAGGGCGGTGCCGAGCGCCGCCAACCAACCGCGGAGGGCGGGCGGAAGGCCGTGGTGCGCCGGGTCTGCGGGACCGGCCGTCGTCGGGCCGGGCGTCTGGCTCACGCTTGCCTCCTGCCGGGCGCGGGGCCGAACTGCCGTCCGGGCCACGGTACGCGCGGGCGTGCCAACCCCGCTTGCGGAGGACGCCGAACCTCGGCACACAATGACCCGTAAGCTGCCAATTCTCCGCAAATGCGGGCGTAACACCCATCGCCGGATGGCCCAACAGCACCGGGAAGAGGGACCCGTGACATCTGCACCGCCGCCGGACGACCGACCGGGGAGCCGGCCGACCGGTCCGCCGTCGGGGCCGCTCGTCGGCTCCCCCACCGCGCCCCCGCACGAACCGACCCGCCCCTGGCCGCAACCGGGGCACCCCACCGCACCGGGCACCGGCGGCCCGCCGCCACCGGACGGCCCCGGGGGTGGCGGCGGTGGCGGGGGCGACGGGGACGGTGAGGGCGAGCACCGGCCCTGGTGGCGCTCGACCCCGCGGATCGCGCTCGCCGCCGCAGCGGTGGTGGCGGCCGTGGTGGCGGCGGTGGTGCTGACCCGCCCCGGGGGCGGGAGCGGGAGCGCCGGCGTGCTGCACCTGGAATCGGTCGCGGCGACCGGCCCGGCCCCGTTCACCGACTCGACGGTCAACGGGGACGGCACCGCGTCCCCGAAGGCCACGCCGTCCGTACCGCCGAACGGCGACCACCGGCGCACCAGCGTGTCCGGGGCGGCGCCCGGCCTGTACGGCGGCAGTCGCGACCGGGCCAGCTGCGACGTCGAGAAGCAGATCCGCTACCTCCAGGCCGACCCGGCCAAGGCGCGGGCGTTCGCCGGCGTGGTCGGCAAGGACGCCGGGGAGCTGCCGGCGTACCTGCGGTCCATGACGCCGGTGCAGTTGCTGGTCGACACCTGGGTCACCAACCACGGCTACCAGGACGGCAAGGCGACCGGCTATGAGGCGGTGCTCCAGGCCGGCACGGCGGTGCTGGTGGACGCGTACGGGGTGCCGCGGGTGCGCTGCGCGTGCGGGAACCCGTTGACGCCGCCGACGGCCACCGGCGGGCAGGGGCTGACGACGCAGGGGAAGCCCTGGCCCGGCTTCCGGGACGCGAACGTGGTGACGGTGCGGCCGGCCGCGAAGCCGGTACGGGACTTCGTCCTCAAGGACCCGGGCACCGGGCAGTACTTCACCCGCCCGGAAGGTGCCGACGGCAGCACGGACCAGCCGTCGGCACCGCCGTCCGCCTCGCCGTTCTCCCCGTCGCCGGCGTCCCCGTCAGCACCGGGTTCCCCCGGTTCGCCGGGGAACGGCCCGCCGTCGACGCCCCCGCAGTCCCCGGCGTCACCGCAGTCACCGGGGGGCGGCACGCCGCCGCAGTCCCCGTCCGGCCCCGGCTCGACGCCGCCGGGCGGCCCCTCCACACCCGCGCCGCCCGGCACGCCCGGCCCCACGACACCGGAGCAGCCCGGGTCGCCCGCCGGCCCCGGCGAGACCCCCGGCGCGCCGGGCCAGCCGGGCGGCGCCTCCAGTTGACGTCGCGCCCGCCGGCGCCGGGCGACCGCGCCACCGGGGCACTCGGCACACCCCGCCAGCTTCGATATCGAACCGTGTCCTAATAATCCGATGCACCGCACAACCTCTGAAGCGGACAAAACGTCTCTGTGTGCGGCGGACGCCTCGGGCGCCGCCGTCCGTTGTTCAGCTTTGGAGGGACCCTCGTGCACGCCGGAACACGTCGCCACACCGCCCGGTTGATACCTGCCGCGCTCGCGGCGGGGCTGCTGCTGACCGCGTGCGGGACCGGCGCCGGCTCGTCCAAGTCGGCGGAACCGGCCGCCAAGGTGACCGTCACCCCGGCCGGCGGCAGCTCCGCCGCGAAGCTCGGCTCGCCGATATCCGTCAAGGCCGACGGCGGCAAGCTGACCGCGGTCGACGTCAAGGACGGCGAGGGCGCCAAGGTGCCCGGGAAGCTGACCGCTGACGGTGCGTCATGGACGTCCGAGGGCAAGGTCCTGCCGAAGACCACCTACACCGTGACCACCAAGGCGACGTCGACCGGCGGCAAGGAGTCCTCGGCCACCTCGACCTTCACCACCGAGCAGGCCGACAAGGTCAACAAGCTCACCAACACACCGGGCAACGGGCAGACCGTCGGCACCGGGATGCCGGTCTCGATCCTCTTCGACCACCCGATAGCCAAGAGCCACCGCGCCGAGGTCGAGAAGGCGCTGAAGGTCACCACCCAGCCGCACGTCGAAGGCGCCTGGGGCTGGGTGACGGACTGGTCCGGCAAGGACCGGATCGACTGGCGCCCCAAGGACTACTGGCCGTCCGGCACCAAGGTGTCCGTGCGCGGCGGGCTGGGCGGCATCAACTCCGGCGACAGCGGCTGGTTCGCCCGCGACTACGACTTCGACTTCACGATAGGCGCCGACCACAAGGCCGTCATCGACGTGCCCTCGCACACCCTGACCATGTACGACGGCGGCAAGGCCGTGGGCACCGTCAAGGGCTCCGCGGGCTCCCCGCAGGACCCGACCCGCGGCGGCGTGCACACCGTGCGCAGCAAGAACGCCGCCGAGACCATGGACTCCGCCACCATCGGCCACGGCAACGAGTGGATGCTGGACTCCAAGTGGGTCACCCACCTCACCGCGTCCGGGACCTTCCTGCACTCCGCCCCCTGGAACAACTCCGTCGGCGTGGTCAACAACAGCCACGGCTGCTTCGGCATGACCACCTCGGACGCCAAGCGGGTCTACGACTTCCTGACGATCGGCTCCACCGTCGAGGTCAAGGGCACCAGCAGCACCAAGCAGACCGGCGTCGGCAACGGCCTGGAGGTCTGGCAGGAGAACTGGCAGCAGTGGCAGCAGCGCAGCGCCCTCAAGTAGCCGACCGGACCGCGGTCAGGACCCGCCGGGGCCGGCGCTGCCGCTGGGCACCGGGCGGGTGACCCGGTTGCCCGCCGGGTCGAGCACGTACCACGTCCCGCCGTGGTCGTCCGCGCCCTGGCCGCGCACGTCGCCGGGCCGCTTGTCCCGGTCGAAGTAGTACAGCGGCTGCTCGTGGTAGGTGACCTGCCGGCTGCCGTCGCGGCGGGCGGTGGTGCCGAGCAGCTCCCCCCGCACACCGCTGCCGGCCGTGGGCGCGCCACGCACCAGCACCGGCGGCCAGAGCGCCGCGCAGTCGCCGTAGCAGGTCGACTCGCGCCCCCGGTCCGCCGTGAAGAGGTAGAGCGCGCGGCCCTGGCCGTCGACCAGGAGCGGGCCGAGCGGACCGGAGCGGGCGTGCACCGTGAGCGGCCCCGCCGACGGGATCGCCGACGGCGGGACGCTCGTGGCCGGACCGGTGGCGGACGGGGTCCGGGCGGGTGCGGGACCGGTCCCGCCGGCCCCGGTCCCGCACCCGCCGGTCACCGCGGCGACCAGGGCGACGGTGGCCGCGGTGACGGCCGTCGCGGCGGTGTTGCGCATCGCACGTCTCCTTGGCGCCCGAGGGGGCCCGGCGGACCGCCCGCCCCTCACTAGACCGCCGCCACCCGGGCCCGGCCATCCGGCGGCGGCGTTCGGCGTACCGGGACGGCGCGTGCCGCGCGGTCAGCGGACGTCGTGGGCGGTGCGCCGGTAGGTGGAGCGCCGGTCCTCGATGGCGGACCAGCGGTCGCCGTAGACGGTCTCGGTGATGCCCGGTTCGCGCAGGAAGGCGTGCGGGAAGCCGAGCGGGACCTCGCTGACGGCGTCCAGCCGCGCCAGGGCGTCGGCGTCCAGCACCACGTCCACGCTGGCGAGGTTGTCGGCGAGCTGGCTCTCCTTGGTGGCGCCGATGATCGGGATGACGTTGCCGGGGCGCTGCCGCAGCCAGGCCAGGGCCACCTGCGCCGGGCTCCAACCGCCCTGCTCGGCGACCTCCAGGACGGCGGTGACGGTCTCGTCCTCGTTGTGGTCCCAGTGGCTGGTCCGGTCGCTGGTGTCGAGCCGACCGGACTCCCCGCGCCGGTACTTGCCGGTGAGTTTGCCGGCCGCGAGCGGGGCCCAGGCCAGCACGGCGAGGTCGAAGGCGCGGGCCTGCGGGAGCAGTTCGCGCTCCACGGTGCGCTCCAGCAGGTTGTAGCGCAGCTGCGAGCCGGCGAACGCGGTCCAGCCGCGCAGCTCGGCGAGGGTGTTGGCCTGGGCGATCTCCCAGGCGGGCCAGTCGGACACGCCGAGGTAGAGGACCTTGCCGGCCCGCACCACGTCGTCCAGGGCGCGCATCACCTCCTCGACGGGGGTGAAGTTGTCCCGGGCGTGCACCCACAGCACGTCGAGCCGGTCGGTGTTCAGCCGGCGGAGGCTGGCCTCGACGGACTGCACGAGGTTCTTGCGGTGGTTGCCGCCGGCGTTGACGTCGCCCTCGGCGGTGGCGCAGGTGTACTTGCTGGCCAGCACGAAGCGGTCCCGGCGGCCGGCGAGCAGTTCGCCGAGCATGGTCTCGGAGGTGCCGGCGGTGTAGTTGTTGGCGGTGTCGAGGAAGTTGCCGCCGGCGTCGGCGTAGGCGTCGAGGATGCGGGCGCTGGTGTCCTTGGCGCTGCCCCAGCCCCAGTCCTCGCCGAAGGTCATGGTGCCCAGGGACAGCTCGCTGACCCGCAGGCCGGTCTTGCCGAACAGTGTGTACCGCAACGGTTCCCCTTCGATCGGTGGTGCGTCACACGCTAGGAGCTGGAGCGCGCTCCAAGGCAAGGCGACATTCCCGCCGGAGGGTGGTCGGGAGGCGCCCGTGGTGCGGCGCCTCCCGGCCGGGCCGGGTCAGCCGGTGCGGAGCGCCGGGTCGCTGACGCCCGGCTTGCCGGTCTCGACGTGGCCGGCGAACCGGCGCAGGAAGCCGGCGTCGGTGTCGGCGGTGACCGTCAGGTCGTACCAGCGCTTGCTCGCGGTGAGGTCGACGGGCCGGGTGACGGTGCCGCCCGGGTCCACCCGGACGGTCTGCTTGGCGCCGCCGTAGGCGTTGGCGATGGTCAGGTTGCAGGCAACGGTGCCCGGGTTGGTCAGGGTCAGCGCGACCTGTCCGGAGGCCGCGTCGTGGCGGGCGGTGACCTCGGGGGTCTGCTTCTTGCCGGGGCCCTTGAAGGTGCGCAGGAAGCCGTTGGGTCCGTGCACCGTCAGGTCGTAGGCGCCCTTGGAGTAGGTGGTGTTCCAGGTGTCGGAGAGGGTCTTGCCGGCCTCGGTGGTGTACGTCCAGGGGCCGTCGGTGCGGTTGGGCGCGGTGACCAGGAAGCAGGCGCCGGCGGCGTTGCCGCCGCTGAAGGTGAGGGTGAAGCGGCCGCCGGCGACGTCCGCGGCGCCGTCGGTCAGCGGCACGTAGGCCAGCGGGCGGCTGGGCCGGGAGCCGGTCTCCTGCGTGGGCAGGACGGGGTTGGCGGGCGGCGTGGGGTGGTAGCTGTCGTGCCGGTCGTGGTCCGGCGGCTGGTAGCCCTTGGTGTCCGGGAGCGCCGCCGGCTTGGTGTTCTCCAGCGAGAAGTCGAAGGCGGAGGTGAGGTCGCCGCAGACGGCGCGGCGCCAGGGCGTGATGTGGGGCTCGTGGACGCCGAAGCGGTTCTCCATGAACCGGATGATGGAGGTGTGGTCGAAGACCTCGGAGCAGACGTAGCCGCCGGTGCTCCAGGGCGAGACCACCAGCATCGGGACGCGCTGGCCGAGGCCGTAGGGGCCGGCGGCGTAGCCGGCGCTGCCGGGGTAGTGGTCCAGGGCGGTGTCCACGGTGGACAGGCCCTGGGCGGCGGAGGCCGGCGGGAACGGCGGGACGACGTGGTCGAAGTAGCCGTCGTTCTCGTCGTAGGTGATGAACAGGGCGGTCTTGCTCCACACGTCCGGGTTGGAGGTGAGCGCGTCCAGGACCTGCGAGACGTACCAGGCACCGTAGTTGGCGGGCCAGTTGGGGTGCTCGGAGAAGGCTTCGGGGGCGGCGATCCAGGAGACCTGCGGCAGTTTGCCGGCCTTGACGTCGGCCTTGAGCTGGTCGAAGTAGCCGTCGCCCTGCTTGACGTTGGTGCCGGTGCGGGCCTTGTCGTAGAGCGGGTCGCCGGGCTTGGCGTTGCGGTACTGGTTGAAGAAGAGCAGGGAGTTGTCGCCGTAGGTGCCGCGGTAGGCGTCGTCGATCCAGCCCCACTTGCCGGCGGCGTCCAGGCCGTCGCCGATGTCCTGGTAGATCTTCCAGGAGATGCCGGCCTTCTCCAGGCGCTCGGGGTAGGTGGTCCAGCCGTAGCCGGCCTCCTCGTTGCCGACGACCGGGCCGCCGCCGGTGCCGTCGTTGCCGACGTAACCGGTCCACATGTAGTAGCGGTTGGGGTCGGTGGCGCCCATCAGCGAGCAGTGGTACGCGTCGCAGACGGTGAACGCGTCGGCGAGCGCGTAGTGGAACGGGATGTCCTTGCGGGTCAGGTACGCCATGGTGCCGGTGCCCTTGGCGGGGATCCACTGGTCGTACTTGCCGTTGTTCCACGCCTGGTGGCCGCCGTGCCAGTCGTGGTTGAGGCCCTCGATGAACTGCATGCCGAGGTTCTCGGCGTCGGGGTGGTAGGGCAGCACGTCCTTGCCGCCGTTCGCCTGGTACCAGACGGACTTGCCGCTCGGCTGGGTGACCGGGCGCGGGTCGCCGAAGCCGCGGACGCCCTTCAGCGAACCGAAGTAGTGGTCGAAGGAGCGGTTCTCCTGCATGAGGACGACGATGTGCTCGACGTCCTTGATGGAGCCGGTGCTGCGCCGGGCCGGGATGGCGGCGGCGCGGGCGATGCTGCCGGAGAGGGCGGTGACGCCCGCGGTGGCGCCGGCTATCTGGAGGAAACGCCGGCGGTTGATGTCAGCCATGTGTCTGGGGACCTCGTGGGTGGGGGGGAAATGACGGGGGGGTCTGTTCGGGAGCGCGGTGCGGAAGGGTCGTGCGGATACAGCGGTCAGCAGAGTGTTCCAAGAGGAACGAGGGTCCGGGAAGAGGGGGTGTCCCGGAGATGACACCTCACCGTACGGACGGCGAACTCACCGGCCGGAGCGGGCCGGGCACGACGAACGGCCGGCGGGACACGGCGGTGCTGCCGTGTCCCGCCGGCCGTTCGGGGGCCGGTCGGGGGCGCCGGGTCGACGACGCCTCGGAGCTGGGACTCAGACCAACGTCGCCTCCGAGGGCGGCGGTCCGGAGGCGACGGAGGGCTCGACGGCCGGGGCCGCCGGCGGCTCGACCACGGGGGTCGGCTCCGCCGCGGCGGGGGCCGGCGGAGCCCCGTCGGGCGCACCGGTCGGCGGCGCCGGCGGGCCGACCGGGGCCGTGCGGGCCGCCTCGATCCGGCGGGTGAACCAGATGACCTTGCCACCGGCCGTGCCGCAGCTGCCCCAGCTGTCGCTCAGCGCGGCGATCCGGGCGAGTCCGCCGCCGCTCGCGCCCTCCAACCGCGGCAGCCGGGGCCCGTCGTCGGCGACCGATGCCGTCAGGTGGCGCTCGCCCCTGCGGAGTTCGACCACGCAGCGGGCGTCGGGGCCGATGTGCCGGTGGACGTTGGTCAGGAGTTCCGCCACCCCCTCGCACACCGGCTTGACCTGCGGCGCGAGGTCCCAATGGCGCAGGTGCGCGGCGACGATGCGCCGGATCTGGGGGACGCGCTCCGCCGAGACGTGCAGTTCGACCGTGTAGTGCCGGTCTCCGGGTGGTGTCATGTCGTGGCTCCTCACCGCGAGGCTCACGCCCTTCACCTCGTTGGACCAACGAACCCCGAACACGAAGAGTGAGCATCCGTCACGTATGGGTGGACTGTCATGCTGGCCCGCGGGTTCGGGGCCCGCAACAGGGGTGGTCCGTATGAGGTGACCCCCTCTCAAGTGAGCGGCACGGCCCGGGCGGTCAGGATCCGGTCCGGCGTCAGCGGCAGGTCCCGCAGCCGGACGCCGGTGGCGTGCCACACCGCGTTGCCGATCGCCGCCGGGGTGCCGACGATGCCGATCTCGCCGATGCCCTTGCTGCCCATGGGGTTGAGGTGCGGGTCCTCCTCGTCGAGCCAGTGCGCCTCGATCGCCGGGACGTCGGCGCAGGCCGGCACGTGGTACGCGGCCAGGTCGCGGGCGGTGAAGTCGCCGTAGACGGGATCCAGGGCGCTGTCCTCGGTGAGGGCCATGCCCAGGCCCATGACCATGCCGCCGACGAACTGGGAGCGCGCGGTACGGGGGTTGAGGATGTGCCCGGCCGCGTACTGGCCGAGCAGGCGGCGGACCCGGACCTCGCCGGTGCGGGTGTCGACCTGCACCTCGGCGAAGACGGCGCCGAAGGCGTGCCGGGAGTACGGGGAGGGCTGCTCGGTCTCCCGGCGGGTGTCCTCGGTGACGGTGACGCCCTCGTCGGGCAGCGGCCCCCGGTGCTCCCGCAGTCGGGCCAGCAGCGCGGTGCACGCCTTGTGGACGGCCCAGCCCCAGGAGGCGGTGCCGGTGGAGCCGCCGGCGAGCACGGCGGGCGGCAGGTCGCTGCTGCCGATCTCGACCCGGACCCGGTCCGCGGGGGCGCCGAGCGCGGCGGCGGCGATCTGGGCGAGCACGGTGCGGGCGCCGGTGCCGATGTCGGTGGCGTTGACCCGGACGCGGAAGGTGCCGTCCGCGGCGGCGTGCGCCTCGGCGTCGGTGGCGGAGATCTGGACGGGGTAGGTGGCGGCGGCGACGCCGGTGCCCAGCAGCAGGTCTCCCTGGCGGCGCACGGCGGGGCGCGGGTCCCGGGACGACCAGCCGAAGCGGGCGGCGCCCGCGCGCAGGCAGTCGACGAGGTGGCGGCTGCTGAAGGGGCGGCCGGTGTCCGGTTCGGTCCCGGGTTCGTTGCGGATCCGCAGGTCGATCGGGTCGAGGTCGAGGACGACGGCGAGTTCGTCGACGGCCGACTCCAGCGCGTACATCCCGGGGGCCTCGCCGGGGGCCCGCATCCAGGAGGGCGTCGGGACGTCGAGCGCGGCGAGGCGGTGCACGGTACGGCTGTGCGGCGAGGTGTACATGATGCGCGCGGGGATCGCGGCCTGTTCGACGAACTCGGCGACCGTGGAGGTGTGGGTGACGATCTCGTGGGCCAGGGCGGTGATCACGCCGTCGGGCCCGGCGCCGAGGCGCACCCGGTGGAGGGTGGGGGCGCGGTGGCCGACGACGGCGGGCAGGTGGCGGCGCGGCAGGGCGAGTTTGACCGGGCGGCCGGTGTGCCGGGCGGCCATCGCGGCGAGCACGACCTGGGGGCGGGGCGTTCCCTTGGAGCCGAAGCCGCCGCCGACGTGCTCGGAGCGGACGGTGATCTGGTCCTGACCGAGCTTGAACAGGGCGGCCAGGTCCTCGCGGACCCTGGTGGCGCCCTGGCTGGAGTCGTGGACGGTGAGGTGGCCGTGGGTCCACAGGGCGGTGGCGGCGTGCGGTTCCATGGGGTGGTTGTGCAGCGGCGGCACCGTGTAGGTGACGTCGACGGTCGCCGGTGCGGCGGCGAACGCCGTGTCGAAGTCGCCGCGTTCGCGGGCCCCCGGGCCGCCGAAGACCTCCGCCGGCACGTACAGCCGGGGGTGGTCGGCGGTGAGCGTCACGTCGTGGGGTTCGGTGGTGTAGCTGACGTGGACGGCCTCGGCGGCGTCCCGGGCGGCCTCCAGGGTGTCGGCCACGGCCAGCGCGACGTACCAGCCGCGGTGCGGGACCCGGTCCTCCTGGAGCAGGGCGAGGGTGGGGTCGCCGGTGGGCGCCAGGCGGGGCGCGTTCTCGTGGGTGAGCACCGCGATCACGCCGGGCAGGGCCAGTGCCGCGCCGGTGTCCAGTTCGGTGATCCGGCCGCGGGCGACGGTGGCCGGCACCGGCCAGGCGTAGGCGCAGCCGTCCGGGGTGTGCTCGGCGGCGTAGCGGGCGGTGCCGGTGACCTTCTCCCGGCCCTCGCGGCGGACCAGCGGGTCGCCCAGCGGATGCGGCGGCGGGCCCGGCGGGAACGGTGCTTCCTCCGGCGGATGGCTCATGGCGCGGGTCCTTGCGGTCGGGGGCGGGGTCACCCTTTATCGGCGCGGTCGGCCCGGCCGGCGCGGTCAGTGAGCTCGGTGAGCACACCGACGGCGAGGGATTGGGCCAGCGGGACCTTGAAGCCGTTGTCGCGCAGCGGTGCGGCGGCGGCGAGTTCGGCGGCGGCGGCGCGGGCGAAGTGCTCCTCGGTGGCGGGCGCGCCGTGCAGCGCGGCCTCGGCGGTGCGGGCCCGCCACGGCCGGTGGGCCAGGCCCCCGAAGGCGAGTGCGGCGTGCACCACGACGCCGTCGCGGACCGCGAGAACGGCGGCGACCGAGACCAGGGCGAACGCGAACGAGGCGCGGTCGCGGACCTTGCGGTAGCGGGAACGGGCGCCGGCGCGGGGCGGCGGCAGTTCGACGGCGGTGAGCAGTTCGCCGAGCCGGATCTCGGTGTCGCGTTCGGGGCTGTCGCCGGGCAGCCGGTGGAAGTCGGTGGCGGGGACGGTGCGTTCGCCCTCGGGTCCGTGCAGGTGCACGGTGGCGTCCAGGGCTGCGAGGGCGACCGCCATGTCGGAGGGCTGGGTGGCGACGCAGTGCGCGGAGTGCCCGAGGACGGCGAGGTCGCGGTGGGCGCCGCCGACGGCCGGGCAACCGCTTCCGGGCTCCCGTTTGTTGCAGGGTTTGGCGGTGTCCTGGAAGTAGCTGCAGCGGGTGCGCTGGAGGAGGTTGCCGCCGGTGGTGGCGGTGTTGCGGAGCTGGCCGGAGGCGCCGGCCAACAGGGCCTGCGACAGCACCGGGTACCGGTCGCGGACGGCCGGGGCCGCGGCGAGGTCGGCGTTGCGGACGGTGGCGCCGATGCGCAGGCCGCCGTCCGGCAGTTCCTCGACGCGGTCCAGCGGCAGCCGGCTGACGTCGATCAGGGTGCGCGGGGCCTCCACGCCGAGCTTCATCAGGTCGACGAGGTTGGTGCCGCCGGCGAGGAACTGGGCGCCGGGCTGTCCGGCGGCGGCCCGCACCGCCTCGTCGACGCTGTCGACCCGCAGGTAGCCGAAGGGTCTCACCGGTCCCTCACCCCCGCCCCGGCGGCCGCCGCGTCGGCGACCGCCTCGACGATCCGCGGGTAGGCGCCGCACCGGCACAGGTTGCCGCTCATCCGCTCCCGGATCTCGTCGGCGGTGAGGGCGACCGGCGCCCCGGAGGGCGCGGTGTCCGGGGTGACGTGCGAGGGGAAGCCGTCGGCCGCCTCGGCGAGGACGCCGACCGCCGAGCAGATCTGGCCGGGGGTGCAGTAGCCGCACTGGAGGGCGTCGCGCTCCAGGAACGCCTCTTGCAGGGGGTGCAGCCGGTCGGCGTCGGCGAGGCCCTCGACGGTGGTGATCCGGCGCCCGTCGTGCGCCACGGCCAGCAGCAGGCAGCTGTTGGCGCGCCGCCCGTCGACCAGCACGGTGCAGGCGCCGCACTGCCCGTGGTCGCAGCCCTTCTTGGTGCCGGTGAGGCCGAGGTGCTCGCGGAGCAGGTCCAGGACGGTGGTGCGGTGGTCGAGGGTCAGGGCGTGCGGGGTGCCGTTGACGGTGAGGGTCAGCGCGGAGTGGCGGCCGTTGACCGGGCGGGGGCCGTCGGCGCCGTCCCGGCGGCCGTCCGCGGTCGGCATCAGGGGGCGCCCTTCGTGACGGGCTGCCGCAGCGTCTCCAGCCGCAGTTCGACCTCCTTCTCCTGGTCGCCGGCGGCCGTGCCGAGGAGGTGGACGACGAAGGCGGACTTCAGGCCCGCGCACAGCTGGTCCACGGCCCAGTAGCCGCCCTGGAGGCTGACGGTGACCGGGGCGCTGAGCCGGCGCGGCTCCGGGGTGGTGCCGCGCTCGCTGACGTCGACGGTGGAGGTCCACACCGTCGTGCCCGGCCCGGGCGTCTCCTGGGGGACGTCGTCCGGGGCGCGGTCGGAGCGGAAGGCGGTGTGCAGGACCCGGAAGACGGCGTGGGCGTCCGCCGCCTTGCAGCCCTCGACCTCCACCACCACGTCGGCCGATGCGTGCTCCGCGGGTGACGCCTGTTCGTCGCTGTTCACTGTGGGGGCCTTCCTGTGGGGCCTTCCTGTGGGTGCCGGACGCTTCCAGGCTCACTCGGCGCCCCGCTCTCGGCGACCCGAGGCTCGAACGAGTGGTTTAAACGGGCGCACCTGCTCGCCGCGACCACGCAGCGTTACTTTGTGTAGTCGGAGGGCGCTCTCCGTAGTCGCCTCGCCGTCCCTGCCGGCCGCACACCCCCAGGAGCACCGTTGACCCGTTCCCTCGTCGACCAGCACGCCACCGGCTACAGCCTCCGTCAGGCGCTGTGCATGGCGCGCGCCGCCGAGCTCGCCTACCAGGACGAGCCGACCATCGAGGCCACCGCCCGGGAGTGGGGGTTCGACCGGGTGCGCCACCACCACACCGCGTTCCGCCCGCCGTTCCCGCTCCGGGACACCCGGGCGTACACCCTCGGCGGGCGGCACGTGATCGTCACCGCGTTCCGCGGCACCGAGCCGGCCGAGCTGCGGGACTGGCTGTCCGACGCCGGCACCCCGCCGTGGCCGGGCCCCGGCGGCCGGGGCGCCGTCCACCACGGCTTCGCCGAGGCGCTGGAGTCCGTCTGGCCGCAGGTCCTCACGACGCTGAAGGAGCTGCGCGACGACGACCAGCAGGTCTACTTCACGGGCCACGGCCTGGGCGGTGCGCTGGCGATGCTGGCCGGCGCCCGGCTCCGCTTCGAGGACCCCCGGCTGACCGCCGACGGCGTCTACACCTTCGGCCAGCCCCGCACCTGCGACCCGGGCCTGGCCCGGGAGTTCAACACCGCCTTCACGCAGCGGATGTACCGCTTCGTCAACCACGACGACGTCGTCCCCCAGCTCCCGCCGGAGCCGGCCTTCCGGCACGTCTCCGCGCTGCGCCACATCGACTCCCGGGGCGCGGTGCACAACACCGTGCCGCTGGACGGCGGCCTGCCGGACCGCGGCCGGGGCCTCACCGCCGACCTCCTCTCCCCCGCCTCCGACGGCATCCGGGACCACGGCGTCGCCGCGTACGTCAGCGCGCTGGAGCGGGCGGCGGAGCAGCAGGGCTGAGCCCCGTACCGGTCGCGGCGGCCGCGGGGGCAGCGGGAGCGGGCGCCAGCGGCGGGGCGACGAAGGGGACCGCGGCGGCGCGCGGGACGATCTCGACCTCGTCGCCGAGGGCCCACTCCGCGGCCCGGGAGGACATCGCGGCCGGGACGGTGTCGCTGATGTCGGGCGCGGCGGGGATGTCGTAGGTGGCGTGCGCGTCGTGCGGGAGGACGACGCGGTGGCCCAGCTCCAGGGCGGTGCGCGCGGTGGCGGCGACGCACATTTCGGAGAGCACCCCGCACACCGCCAGTTCGGTCACGCCCGCCGCGTCGAGGAGGGCGCCGAGCCCGGTGTCCGCGAAGCCGTCGTCCTCGGTCTTGCGGACCACGTGCTCGCGGGGGCCGGGCTCGACGGGGAGGTGGAGTTCCCAGCCGGGGGTGTGCGGGGCGTCGACGGTGCCGGGCGCGCCGTCGTTCTGGAGGTGGACGACGAGGGCGCCGGCGGTGCGGGCGCGGGCGAGCAGGCCACGGGTGCGGTCCAGGACCCGGTCCGCCTCGGGGACCGCCTCGGCCCCGGAGACGAACGCGGTTTGGACGTCGACGACGAGGAGGGCCTGGACGGGGCGGAGCGGCCGGGCGGGCACGGCGGTCTCGGGGGGCACGGCGGTCACGGCGGTCATGGGGGCCATCATCGTCGAACGCGGCACTCGGCCGGACGGGCGGGAAAGGTACCGGCCGGACGGGCATGGTTGCCACGGGCATCGATCCGGGCGGATCATCCGTAGGTGCTCCGGCCGTGCGTGCGTCGGTTCCGTGCGTGGGCGTTCCGTGCGGCGGGGCGCGGCATCCGACCGCACCGCGACGACGCGAGGAGGGCCACCGTGGAGGCTGTCACCGTCAACGGCCGCTGCGCACCGGGGTTCGAGGGGGTGCGCAGCGCCTTCGAGCGGAACTTCCGCGAGCACCGCGAGATCGGGGCGGCGGTCGCGGTCACCCTGGACGGGGAGCGGGTGGTCGACCTGTGGGGCGGCCGGGCGGACGCGACCGGGAGCCGGGCCTGGGGGCCCGACACCCTGGTCAACGTCTACTCGTCGGCCAAGGGCATGACCGCGTTGTGCGCCCATCTCCTGGTGGAGCGGGGCGCGTTGGACCTGGACGCGCCGGTCGCCCGTTACTGGCCGGAATTCGCCCGGGCCGGCAAGGAGGCCATACCGGTGCGCTGGCTGCTCAGCCACCGCGCCGGGATGCTGGCACCCCGGGAGCCGCTGGCCGAGGGCCGGGCCTACGACTGGGACTACGTCTGCGACGCCCTGGCGGCCACCGCGCCGTGGTGGGAGCCGGGAACGGCGCAGGGCTACCACGCGGTGACGTTCGGCTATCTGGTCGGCGAGGTGGTCCGCCGGATCACCGGGCAGTCGTTGGGGACGTTCCTGCGCAGCGAGGTCACCGGGCCACTGGACGCCGGGGTCTTCATCGGCACGCCGGTCGAGGAGCACCCGCGCTGCGCCGACATGGTCGGCCAGCTGAACGCCGCCCAGCTCCGCGAGCGCTTCCCGGACCTGCCGACGCCGCCGGTGCGCGGGCTCGCCGACCATCCGCTGGCCGGCGTCGCGCTGGCGCTGACGTACGTGCCCACCGGCGACGTCAACAGCGCCGCCTACCGCACCGCCGAGATCCCGGCGGGCAACGCGCACGCCTCGGCGCGCGGCCTGGCCGCCGTCTACGCGGCGCTGGCCGGCGGCCGGCTGGTCCGGCCCGCCACCCTGGAGGCGATGCGCACCTCGCAGAGCCGGCCGGACGAACCGGACCTGGCCCTCGGCGCGCTCACCCCGGAGGGGCCCTCCGCGGCCCATCGCTGGGGGCTGGGCTACATGCTCAACGACCGGGGCCAGGCGGGCCCCAACCCCCGGGCCTTCGGGCACGGCGGGGCGGGCGGTTCGTTCGCCTTCGCGGACCCGGAGAACGGACTGGCGTACGCGTACGTCATGAACCGCTACGGGGGCGGGACCAGCGGTTCGGACCCGCGCAGCCGGGCTCTGGTGACGGCGGTGTACGCGGCGCTGGCGGAGGTCCGCGGCCGGCGCTGAGGGCGCCCGCGGGCCGCCGCGAACGCCCGGGCGCGGCGCCATAATGGGAGGTGCGGCATGGATCCGTCCGGCGCCGCCGCGGGTGCGACGGCCCCGGAGAGAGGGCGTGGTGACCATGGAACGGGACACCGAGACGGTTCACGAGGCGTACGCGTTCGTCTGCCTGCACTGCGGACACGGGTGGGAAGAGGAGTACGAGATCCGGCACACCACCGACCTCGCGGGCCGTCGGCGCGCCGACTACTTCACGCACGGCCGGCGGGTGCCCTCTCCGCTGACCCGCGCGGACTGCCCGGACTGCAACCGCGGCCCGATCCGGATCCTGCGGCCCGGCCGGGTGAACAGCGCCCGGACGTTCCTCGGCTGACACGTCCCGCGGCGCACCGGACCCGCTGCGATTCGATAACGGGCACGGACACCCCGTCCTGCACCCCGGCAAACGTTGCATATGCTCAGGTCGGGGGCCCGGAGGTGGGTTTCGGACAGTCGGACGGGCCTCGGCCCGCCCCCGCAAGCGATCGTCTCTCCGGGGACCGGCCGGCCGGTCCCCGGGCCGTCACTACGCCGGGGTGGACCTTGACCGTGGAGAAGGGGGAGCAGCGCACCCGCTCCCGTGCGCTGGCCGCGCTTCCGTACCTGGTCATGGCCGCGGTCAGCGCCGTGGACCTCACCGCGGGCCCGGGGGTCGGCTTCCTGCCGCTGGTGTCGCTGGGGCCGGCGTTCGCCGGTCTCGTCGGCGGCTGGCGGCGCACCGCACTGGTCGGGCTGATGGCGGCGGTGCTCTGCGTCGGGCTGGGGGTCCACAGCGGGCTGTTCGAGAGCCGGCGCGGGCTGACCGCGTTGCTGTCGGTGGCCGGCGTGACCGCGGCCGGGGTGGTGGCCGCGGTGATGCGACAACGCCGGGAGGCGGAGCTGGCCAGCGTCCGGTCGATCGCCGAGGTCGCCCAGCGGGTGCTGCTGCGGCCGGTGCCGCGCGGCGCCGGGCCGCTGCGGATCGCGGTCTCGTACACCTCCGCGGTGGCCGAGGCCCGGATCGGCGGCGACCTCTACGAGGTGGTCACCTCGCCCGCCGGGGTGCGGATCATCGTCGGGGACGTGCAGGGCAAGGGCCTGGAGGCGGTGGAGAGCGCCGCGGTGGTGCTCGGCGCGTTCCGGGAGGCGGCGCACGACGAGCCCGACCTGCCGGCGGTCGGCGCGCGGGTCGAGCGGGCGCTGAACCGCCACCTTTCCGGTGAACGGTTCGTGACCGCGGTGCTCGCCGAGATCGGCGACGGCCCGCACGCCACACTGCTGAACTTCGGCCACCCCGCCCCGCTGGTCGTCCGCGCCTCCGGCGAGGTCCGCTACGCGGCGCCGCCGGAACGCGCGCTGCCGCTGGGCCTGGTGGAGCACGGGCCGGAGGCGCCGGTCCCCCACCAGGTGCCGTTCGCCCCCGGCGACCAGTTGCTCTTCTACACCGACGGGGTCACCGAGGCCCGGGACTCGGCCGGTTGGTTCTACCCCCTCGACGAGCGCGCCCACCTGCTCAAGGAGCCCGACCCGGAGGCGGCGCTGCAGGCCGTCCGGGAGGACGTGGTCGACCACGCCGAGGGGCCGCTGCACGACGACGCGGCGATGCTGCTGGTGCGCTACCGGACGCGGCACCGGGACCCGGACCGGCCGGGCCCCGGTGGCGGTCAGGACAGCGGCAGCCCGGTGTAGTTCTCGGCGATCTCGGCGGCGGCGTGCCAGGAGCCGGCGATGCGGTCGAGTTGGGAGAGCTGGAGCCGGGTGTCGAACGGGCTCTGGTCCGGGGCGGTGTGCAGGGCCGTGGTCATGAAGTGCGAGAAGTGCTCGGCGCGCCAGACCCGGCGCAGACAGGTGGCGGAGTAGGCGTCGAGCAGTTCGTCCGACCCGGTCCGGTGCCGGTGCGTCAGGGCGCGGGCCAGGACGGTGACGTCGGCGACGGCGAGGTTGAGGCCCTTGGCGCCGGTGGGCGGCACGATGTGCGCCGCGTCGCCGGCCAGCAGGACCCGGCCCCAGCGCATCGGCTCGGTGACCGCGCTGCGCAGCGGCAGGACCGCCTTGGCGGTGAGCGGGCCGCGGGTCGGCTCCCACGGGGCGGCGTCGACGGCGGCGCGGGCCTGGAGCTCGTCCCAGATCCGGTCGTCGGGCCACGCGGCCGGGTCGGTGCCGTTGGGGACCTGGAGGTAGAGCCGGCTGACGGTCGGTGTGCGCATGCTGAGCAGGGCGAAACCGCGGTCGGAGTGAGCGTAGACCAGTTCGTCGTGGGAGGGCGGGACGTCGGCGAGGACACCGAGCCAGGAGTACGGGTAGCCGCGGGTGTAGGTGCGGCGCGCGGACTCCGGGATCGCCTGCCGGGCCACGCCGTGGAAACCGTCGCAGCCGGCGACGTAGGCGCAGGTGAGGGTGTGTTCGCGGCCGCCGTGTGCGTAGTGGATGCGGGGCCGGTCGGTGTCCGCGCCGGTGACCGCGCGCGCCCGGGCGCCGAACAGCAGCGGCGGGCCGTCGGCCCGTTGCAGCGCTATCAGGTCCTTGACGACCTCGGTCTGGGCGTAGACGGTCACCCGGCGGCCGTCGGTCAGTGCCGGGAAGTCCAGGCGGTGGGCACGCCGTTGGTACCGCAGTTGGATGCCGTCGTGGACCAGTCCCTCGCGGTCCAGCCGCTCCCCCGCGCCGCAGGCGCGCAGCACGTCGGTGGTGCCCTGTTCGAGGATGCCGGCGCGCTGCCGCCGTTCGACGTAGGCGCGGTCGCGGCCCTCCAGGACGACGCAGTCGATGCCGGCGCGGTGCAGCAGTCGGGCGAGCAGCAGCCCGGCGGGGCCGGCGCCGATGATGCCGACGGTGGTGTCGCGGGGCGTCACAGCGCCGTTCCCGGGGTGGTGTGGAGCGGCGCGAGGTGGAGCGGGGCGAGGTGGGCGAGGAGCGCGGCGAGCACCTCGGCCGGGCGCTCGACGCCGGCCAGGTGGGCCGCTCCGGACAGCTCGACGAGGCTGGCGTCCCGGATGCCGTCGGTGAGTTCGCGGGCGTGCGCGGGCGGGGTGGCCGGGTCCGCGCGGCCGGCGACGACGAGGGTGGGGGCGGTGATCCGGGGCAGTGCGCTGCGCAGGTCGAAGGCGGCCAGGGCGTCGCAGCAGGCCGCGTACCCGCCGGGCGAGACGTCCCGGCGGAGCCCCTCGACCAGGGCGGTGGCGGTCGGTGAGGCGGCGAAGGCGGGGGTGAACCAGCGGCCGGCGGCCGCGTCGGCGACGGCGTCGGTCCCCTCGGCACGGACCTGGGCGGCCCGGTCGCGCCAGCCGGCCGGCTCGCCGAACCGCGCGGACGAGCAGACCAGGGCGAGCGAGGCGATCCGGTACGGGTGGTGGGCGGCGAGCCAGGCGCCCACCGCGCCGCCCAGCGACGCCCCGGCGTAGGCGAACCGGTCGAGGCCGAGGGCGTCGGCGAGGTCCAGGACCAGGCCGGCCAGTTCGGGGACGGTGGTCGTCCCGGGGTCGGCCAGCGCGTCCAGGGAGGTTCCGCCGTGGCCCGGAAGGTCCCAGCGGACGACGCGGAACCGGTGGGCGAGGTCCGGGAGTTGGGGGTCCCAGAGGGAGAGCGTGGTGCCCAGGGACGGGCCGAGGACGAGCGGCGGGGCGCCGAGCGGGCCGTTGACGGTGTGGTGCAGTGCGGGCGCGGCGGGCGGCGTCAATGCGGGCTCCTGCGGGTCGTGCGGGTGCGACGGGCTCGTGGGTGCGTGGGCGGGGCCGGGGCGGCCGGTGGTGGGCGTGGTGGCTGCGCGGTCGGTCGGTCAGCGGAAGGCAAGGAACACCGTCTCCTCGTTCCCGCCGTCCGCCGACTGCCGGAGCCGGATGTCGAACCGGAGGCGGCCGGGGCCGTCGGGGCGGGCCAGGAGGGTGCGGGCGCGCTCCGCGGGCAGCTGTGCCAGCAGCGGGTCGGCGGCGCGGGTCGCGGTGCGCTCGGCGAAGTAGACGCGGGTGAACAGGTGCTCCAGCAGACCGCGGGCGTGCACGCAGACCGCCAGGTGCGGTGCGGCGTCCGGGCGGGCGGCGGGCGGCAGGGTGCGCACCGCGTAGTGGCCGCCGGCGTCGGTGGGGACCCGGCCGAAGCCGGTGAACACCGCGCCGTCCCGGCCGAGGAGCGCGCCGGTGGCCGGGTCCCGGCGCAGCGAGCCGGGTGCGCCGGCCGCCGGGCCGCCGTCCGGGCCGGCCTGCCAGAACTCCAGCAGGGCGTCCGCCACCGGCGCACCGGCCCCGTCGCGGACCGTTCCGTGCAGGGTGACGGCGTCGGGGTGCCCCTCGGGCGCGATCCGGCCGCCGCCGGGGAAGGGCAGGGCGTGGCCGAAGAAGGGGCCGATGGTCTGCGCGGGCGTCGGGGCGAGCGGCCCGCCGCGGTCGGTGGCGTCCGGCATCAGCGCGTCCCCTCGGTCCAGGTGGCGGACGGGCCGTCCAGGACCACGTCCCAGCGGTAGGCGAGCGGGCCGCCCGGGTGGGACAGCGCGTGGTCGTAGACCGCGATCAGGCGCTGTCGGGCGTCGGGGTCGGCGACCCCGGCCAGCATCTGGTCGTGGGGCAGGAGCGGGTCGCCGGGGAAGTACATCTGGGTGACCAGCCGCTGGGTGAAGGCGGTGCCGAAGAAGGAGAAGTGGAGGTGGGCCGGGCGCCAGGCGCTGTCGTCGGGCAGGGGGTAGGCGCCGGGCCTGATGGTGGTGAAGGCGTAGCGGCCGTGGTCGTCGGTGAGGCAGCGGCCGACGCCGGTGAAGTGGGGGTCCAGGGGCGCGGGGTGGCGGTCCTGGCGGTGCGCGTACCGGCCGGAGGCGTTGGCCTGCCAGATCTCGACGAGTTGGCCGCGGACCGGCCGGCGCGGTCCAGGACCCGCCCGGTGACGGTGAGGCGTTCGCCCTGCGGTTCGCCGGCGTGCTGCCGGGTGAGGTCCGCGTCGAGGTCGTGCACGTCGGCGGGGCCGAAGACCGGGCCGGTCAGCTCCACGGCCTCCGGATCGGTGGCGGTGTCGAGGAGCTGGCGCGGCCGCCGGGGGGAGCGGTCCGGCGCGCCCTGGTAGGGCGTCGGCTCCGGGGTCGGGAGCGGCGGGGCGGGGGATGCCGGTGCGGTCATGGGTGCCCTTTCCCTGCGGTGGACGGGTGCGGACCGGGCGGTGGACACCGCTTTCGCCGAAACGCGGTCCAGCGTGCCGACGAATGCCGCGGCGGTCACCGGGGCGCGCCGGTGCGTACCGGAGCGCCACTCCCGACGGACGCGGCGTCCTGGTGAGCGCCCGTCAGGACGCGTCCGGACCCGGCCGGTCACCGACGCCCTTCCGACCCTCCTGGCGGACCAACTCACCTGCTCACAAAGGGTGTTCGCACAGTGAACTGAAGTTCACGCTCATGGTGCCCCGAGTCTGGCCCCGGCCCCGGGCCGTGTCAACGGTGCGCCGGGTACGGTTCCGGACTACTCCGGACCACCTCGCCGCACCATGGAGAACCCGTTGCCGTCACCCGCCCGCCCCGCTCCGCCCGCCCCGCCGCCGGAGGCGGTGGCGCCGCTGATGCGCGCGCTGGCCGTGCTGCGCGCGCTGACGGCGGCCGGTGGCCGGGCGGCGGTGAGCGATCTGGTGCGGGCCACCGGTCTGCCGCGCGCCACCGTGGACCGCCTGTTGAGCACCCTGGGCCGGCTCGACTACGTCCGCGCCGAGGGCCGCGACGCGGTGCTCGCCCCCGCCCTGCTGGAACTCGGCAACGCCTACCTCGCCGCCACCGGCCTGCCCGACCGGCTCGGCCCCCTGGCCGACCGCCTCGCCGACACCCTCGACGAATCGGTGTCGCTGGCCGTCCCCGACGGCGACGGGCTGCGCTTCGTCCACCAGGCGACGCGTCGGCGCGCGGTGTCGCTGGCGTTCCGCATCGGCGACCTGCTGCCGGCCGAACGCGGGGCGCCGGGCGCGCTGTTCGCGGCGGACTGGGCACCGGCGGACTGGCGGCGCTGGCGGGCGCGGCGGGCCGCCGACCCGGCCGACGCGGGTTTCCCCGCGGTGCCGCCCCGGGGGCCGGCGGACGCCGCGCCGGCCGGCGGCCGGCGGCTCGCGGCGGACTTCACCGCGCGGGTGGCCGCGGCCCGGACCGCCGGCTGGTCGCTCGACGACCAGCTCATCGAACCGGGCCTGATCGCCGTGGCGATGCCGGTCCGGGACCCGGCCGGCCGCACGGTCTGCGCGGTGAGCGTGGTCAGCCACACCAGTCGCCACCCGGCCGCGGCGCTCCCGGACGCGGTCCTGCCCCGGCTTCGCGCGACGGTCCTCGCCATGGAGCGGGCGTTGACCGCGCCGGCCCCCGCCACGGTCGCGGACGACGGCCGCCCGGCCGCCTGGCGGCGCGCCTCGAAGCGGCAACTGGGCCCGGGATTCGTGGAGTCCGTCGCCCGCGGGCTGGCCGTGCTCACCGCGTTCGGCACCGGCCGGGCCGCGCTGACGCTCTCCGCGGTCGCCGAGGCGGCCGGGCTCCCCCGCGCCACCGCCCGGCGCGCCCTGATCACCCTGGAGCACCTCGGCTACACCACGGCCGACGGTGGCCGGTTCCGCCTCGCCCCCAGGGTGCTGGAGCTCGGCTTCGCCCGGCTCTCCGGGCTCACCCTGCCGGACCTGGCCCGGCCCCACCTGACCGCGCTGGCCGAACGCGTCGGGGAGTCGGCGTCGTTGGCGGTGCTGACCGCCGACGGTGCGGACGCCCGGCCGGCCGTGCAGTACGTCATCGGGGTCCTCGCGGCGCGCATCATGCGGGTCACGATCAGCCCGGGCAGCCGCGCCCCGGCACACGCCACCGCCGCGGGCCGGGTCCTGCTGGCGGCCTCGCCGGCCGCCGGGCGCACCGCCCGCCCGGAGCACCGCAGCGCGCCCGGACCGGCCGGGCCCCCGCTCCTCCTCGACCGCGTCCGGGCCGACGGCCACGCCCTGGTGGACGACGAACGGGAGCCGGGCCTGCGGTCCGTGGCGGTCCCGGTGCGCGACGGCGGCGGCCGCGCGGTGGCCGCGCTCGGCGTGTCCACCCACGCGGGCGACCGGTCGCCGGCGGCCACCCGGGCCGCCGTGCTGCCGGCGCTGCGCGAGGCCGCCGCCGCCGTCGAGGCCGACCTGCGGGTGGCCGGGCGCTACCTGCCGGTGGCGCTGCCGTGAGTCGGGCGGCGCCGGCGCGCGTCGACCGCCGCGCGCCCCGGTCGGCGGCGCGGGTACGTCACCGCGGCGGGTCCGTCGGCGCCGTGGGCCCGTCACCGCCGCGCTCGGCCGCGGCCCGGTCCGCCGCGGCGCGGCGCCGTTCGATCTCGGCCCGGGCGGCGGCGGTGGCGACCGACGGCCACACCCGGTCCAGTGCGGCGTTCATGGCGGCGCCGACCAGCACCGCGAAGGCGGAGACGCCGATCCACAGCAGGACCGCGACCGGCGCGGCCAGCGAACCGTAGATGGTGGGGCCCTCCACGGCCGCGGTCAGGTACAGGCGGAGGAGGAAGCTGCCGAGGATCCACATCGCCAGGGCGACCACGGCGCCGGGGATGTCCTCCCGCCAGGGCGAACGGACCGGCACCGAGACGTGGTAGAGGGTGGTGAGGAAGGCGATGGACAGCACCAGCACGACCGGCCAGTACAGCGCCCGGACGACGTCCCCGCTGGCCGGCAGCCAGCCGACCACCACGTCCGGACCGGCCACCATCAGCGGCAGCGCGATCGCACCGACCGCGAGCCCGGCGACGTAGAGCACGAAGGACAGCACGCGGGTCTTGACGATGCCGCGGTGGCCGTCCAGCCCGTACATGATCGTGATGGTGTCCACGAAGACGTTGAGCGCGCGGGAGCCGGACCACAGGGCGATGGCGAAGCCCAGCGAGATGACGTCGGGGCGGTGGCCGGTGAAGACGTCGTTCAGCAGCGGGCGGGCGACCTCGTCGACGCCCCGGTTGGACAGCACGGTGCCGGCGGCGTGCAGGAGGTGGGAGCGGAAGTTCTCCAGCGTGGTGTGGCCGATCCACGGCTCGGTGTAGCCGAGGACGCCGAGCAGGCCCAGGATCAGCGGGGGCAGCGAGAGCAGGCACCAGAACGCGGCCTCGGCGGCCAGCCCGGTGACGCGGTAGCGCATGCAGGTGTCGACGATGTCCTTGAGCAGCAGCCAGGTCAGGCGCCGTTTGGAGACGTTGCGGTACAGCACCCGGGCGCGGGTCAGACGTCCCCGGCGCGGTCCGTGCGGTTCGGTCGGTTCGTTCGGCGGCTGCACCTCCTTACCGTATCGGGCATGGCAGCCACCACTCATACCGTGACGAACCAACCACCGCCGTTGCTCGGCTACGACGTCTTCGCCGCCGACCCGGCGCTCACCGAGGGGGTGGCCCGGTACGTCGCCGGCGACCACCTCGACGAGGTGCGCGAGGAACTGGGGCGGCTGGGGCAAGCGGCCGGTTCGGCCCAGGCGCAGCGCTGGGGCGAACAGGCCAACGCGTACCCGCCGGTGCTGCGCACCCACGACCGCTACGGGCACCGCATCGACGAGGTGGACTTCCACCCCGCCTGGCACCGGCTGCTCGGGCACGCCGTGACGGCCGGGCTGACCGACGCCTGGTCCCGTCCGCACGGGCACCTGCGGCGCACCGCGGGCTTCCTGGTGTGGACCCAGGTGGAGGCCGGACAGGGCTGCCCGCTGTCGATGACCCACGCGGCGGTCCCGGCACTGCGGGCCGAACCCGCGCTGGCCGCGGCGTGGGAGCCGCTGTTGACCTCGCGGGTCTACGAGGCGGAGCTGCGGCCGGCGGCGCGGAAGGCCGGTGCGCTGGCCGGGATGGCGATGACCGAGAAGCAGGGCGGCAGCGACGTGGGGACGAACACCACCCGCGCCGAGCCGCTGGCGGCGGCCGGGGAGTACGTCCTGACGGGCCACAAGTGGTTCTGTTCGGCGCCGATGTCGGACGCGTTCTTGGTGCTGGCGCGGGCGCCGGGCGGGCTGACCTGCTTCCTGCTGCCGCGGGTGCTGCCGGACGGCACCCGCAACGCGTTCCGGATCCAGCGGCTCAAGGACAAGCTGGGCAACCGTTCCAACGCCTCGGCGGAGGTCGAGTTCGACGGCCGCACCTGGGCGCAGCGGGTCGGTGAGGAGGGGCGCGGGGTCGCCATCCTGCTCGACATGGTCGCGGCGACCCGGCTGGACTGCGTCACCGCGTCGGCGGCGCTGATGCGGCAGGCGGCGGCGCAGGCGCTGCACCACACCGCGCACCGGGAGGCGTTCGGGCGCCGGCTGACCGACCAGCCGCTGATGCGCAACGTCCTGGCCGATCTGGCGCTGGAGTCGGAGGCGGCGACCACGCTGGCGCTGCGGCTGGCGGCGGCCTGCGACGGCGGCACCGCGCGGGACCGGGCCTTCCTGCGCCTCGCGGTGCCGGCGGCCAAGTACTGGGTGGCCAAACGGTGTGCGCCGGTGGTGGCGGAGGCGCTGGAATGCCTGGGCGGCAACGGCTACGTGGAGGAGTCGGGGTTGCCGCGGCTGCTGCGCGAGGCCCCGCTGAACTCGATCTGGGAGGGCGCCGGCAACGTCCAGGCGCTCGACGTGCTGCGGGCCCTGCGGCGGGAGCCCGCGGCGCTCGACGCCTACCTGACCGAGATCGGCGCCGCACGGGGCGCGGACCATCGACTGGACCGGGCGATCACGGCCCTGCTGACCGAACTCGCCGACCTGGAGGGCATCGAGGCCCGGGCCCGGCGACTGGCCGAGCGGTTGGCGCTGGTGCTCCAGGGGGCGCTGCTGGTGCGGTACGCGCCGCCGGAGGTCGCCGACGCGTTCTGCGCCGCGCGGCTCGGCGGCGACGCGGGGGCGGCGTTCGGCACGCTGCCGCACACGCTGGACCTGGCGGCGGTGGTGGAGCGGGCGCGGCCGGTGCCGGTGGCGGAGTAGGGCGTGCCGCCGGGCGCGCCCGCCCGGTCCGCGGATGGCGCGGCGGCGGTTCCGCGTCCCCGTCCGGAGCCCTCAACAACCGGGCTCCGGGTGGGGACGGACAGGGGATGAACCACCGCCGCGCCGGGCGGGGAGCGGTGCTGCGCCGACTCGGCACCGATCCCGGTCTTCAGGGCCATCGCGGCGGCTGCGGTGCGGTGCGCCCGCGCAGCGCCGCGTCGATGGCCACGATGATCTCGGCGTCCGGCACGTCCGGCCGGAAACCGATCAGGACGCCGCGCGCCTCGTAGTACCGGATCACGCGGGAGGCGTCACCCGTGCCGTCCTGCTCCGCCTCGCGCAGGTGCACGACGAGGTCGGCGAAGGCCGGTGCGGGCAACGGACCGCCGAAGCGCGCGACCCGGTCGAGGAGTTGCGGCGCACCGTCGATCACGTAGCCCGCGGCGGGCAGCGGCTGACGCCTGATCAGGACGTCGACCGCGGACAGCCGGGGCACGCCGTAGTGTCCGGCCAGGCGGGCGGCCCGGGCGATCCGGCCGCCCTCGCCGGTACCGATCACCACGACACGCGGGACGGCGGCGACCATGGTGAGCCCCCTCCCACACCGTGCCGACGACGCGGGCGGCCGATCGCGTCCCCGGCGGGCACCGGCGGGTTCTCCGTCGGGTGTCCGGCGAAACCTCCGGGTGGGCCCCGCACGCTCCCGGCGCGGGGAGGGACGCCATCGGCCGCTGGTGACCAGATTTCCCCGGAAGCGTCATAGGCCACAACAGTTGCATTCCGTTGCAACAGATCTGGCCAATGGGGCCTCGCGAAACAGCTCCTGACGGCACGATGGGCACGGACCGGACGCAGGGGCAACGGAGAGCAGCGTGAGCGACAGACCGATCGACAGGGCCGGCGAGCGGACCGGCGCCCGGCCGACCGAGAGACCGATCGCCGGCGCCGTCCACGCGGCCCAGGACATCCGGGAGACCGCACGGCGGCTGGCCGGGCTCCACGAGGCGACGTTGGCCGGCGACCACGCGGCGGCGGAGGCACCCCGGGACACGCCCCGCGCGGTGATCGGCGAATCCTGGCGGCGGGTGCTGGACCGCGGCGTGAACCCGGAGCGCGCGAACGACCAACACCCCTTGGGCATGGCCGAGTTGGAGTTCCGACGGCAGAAGTCCCAGCTGGCTTCGGTGCTGCCGGTGCTCAGCGGCGGACTGCTGCCGACCGCCGACGCCGCCCAGCAGATCATGGTGGTCACCGACGCCGAGGGAAGGGTGCTGTGGCGCGACGGCAGCGCCCCGATCCGGCGGATGGCCGACCGGCTCGGCTTCGACAAGGGCGCCGACTGGACGGAGGGGGTGGTCGGCACCAACGCGATCGGCACCGCGCTGGTGGCCCGCAGCCCCGTCCTGGTGCACTCCGCTGAGCACTTCCTGCGCAGCCACCACCAGTGGACGTGCGCCGCGGCACCGCTGCACGACCCGCGCGACGGGCGGCTGCTGGGCACGGTGGACGTCAGCGGGCCGGCGTACTCCTTCCATCCGACGACGCTGGCGCTGGTCTCCGCGGTGGCCCGGCTCGCCGAGGGCGAGCTGCGGACCCGGCACCACGCGTCCCTGGAGCGGCTGCGGTCCAGCGCGGCGCCGATGCTGGCCCGGATCGGCGGGCGGGCGCTGGCCATCGACGCGCACGGCTGGACGGCGGCGGTGACGGGGATGACCCCGCCGGACCGGGTGGCGCTGCCCAAGGAGCCGGAGGCCGGGCCGGTGTGGCTGCCGCGGTACGGGATGTGCACGTTGGAGCCGCTGCCCGGCGGCTGGCTGATCCGGCTCGGCCGGCCGGAGCCGGCGCCGGAGCCGCCCCGGGTGGTGCTGGACCTCGGCGGGCCCGGCGGGCCGGCGGTGACGGTGGCCGGTCCGGCGGGCAGTTGGTCGCACGCGCTGACCCCGCGCCACGCGGAGCTGCTGTTCGTGCTGGCCGCCCATCCGCGCGGGCGCAGCGCCGCCGAACTGGCCCGGGACCTCTTCGGCGACGGCGGGCGCACGGTCACGGTCCGGGCCGAGCTGTCCCGGCTGCGGCGCAACCTCGCGGGGGTGCTGGCCCACCGCCCGTACCGCTTCGCGGACGGGGTGGAGGTGGAGCTCCGCCTGCCGACCCGGGCGGTGGAACTGCTGCCGCACTCCACCGCGCCGACGGTGCTGGCGGCCCGGCGGGCGGGGGCCGGGCACGGTCTGGCGTGAGCGGCCGGGCGTGCCCGCCGGAAATTGCGGTGCGCGGGCGCGCCGCCCGCCGCTACGGTGGGCGCACTCTGACGCAGCTCTCCAGAAGGACGTCGCAGAACGGGAGCAGCCGGTACGCGCATGACGCGCCGGACCAGACGAGTGGGCGACACGACCATCCGCGTTCCCGCATGCCCTGGCATGCCGTTCCTGGAGGATTTCCGTGTCCGTGGGCCTTGGCCTTCCCATTTCCGACCCCACCCGACTCCTGACCTGGGCGCGGCGCGCCGACGCCAGCCCCTTCTCCACCGTCGCCCTGCTCGACCGGCTGGTGTACGCCAACCCCGAGCCCCTGGTCACCCTGGCCGCGCTGGCCGGCGCGACCACCCGGGTGCGCCTGCAGACCGAGGTGCTGCTGGCTCCGCTGCACCGCACCGCGCTGCTGGCCAAGCAGGCCGCCACGCTCGACCTGCTGTCCGGCGGGCGGTTCACACTCGGCATCGGCATCGGCGGGCGCGCCGACGACTACCTGGCCGCGGGGGTGGACCTGCGCACCCGGGGGCGTCGGCTCGACGGGCAGCTGGCCGCGCTGCGGCGCCTGTGGGCCGGCGGGCCGCTGTCCGCGGACGTCGGCCCGGTCGGGCCCGCACCGGCACGGCCGGGCGGGCCGGAGGTGCTGTTCGGCGGGTTCGTGCCGGCCGTGGTGGAACGGGTCGCCCGCTGGGGCGACGGGTTCCTCGGGGCGGCCCTGCCGTCCCACCAGATGGACGGGATGTTCCGTGATGTGGAGGCGGCCTGGGAGCGGGCCGGTCGGGCCGGCCGCCCCCGGCTGCTGGCCCAGGTGAACGTCGCCCTCGGGCCCGCCGCCGTCGTGGACCGCGCCCGCCACGAACTACGCGCGTACTACGGCGCCACCCCGTACACCGACCACGTCGTCGACGGTCTGCTCACCACGCCGGCCGCGCTGCGCGAGGCGGTCGCCGGGTACTTCGCGAGCGGGGCGGACGAGGTGATGCTGTACTGCTGGTCGCCGGACCCGGACCAGGTCGAGCGGCTCGCGGACGCGGTCTTCGCGGCGGACGGCGCGTGGCCGGGCGTGACCGCCTAGGACACACCCAGCCGGCTCCGTCGCCCGCGGCGGTCCGGGCGCGTCCCGGCCCTCGGACCGCCGTACGGCCCGGCGCCCGCCGTGTGATGTGCTGGCGCCATGAGCCACCCCGTCACCATCTGGCACCTCGAACAGACCTCGCGCGCCGCGCTCTCGCCCGGCGCGGAGCCGGCCGCCGAGCAGGACGTCCGGATCGTCCGGTCCGAGGTGCCTTCGCCGGAGTTCAGCCGCTTCCTCTATACGGCGGTCGGCGGGGACGTCCTGTGGACCGACCGGCTGGCGTGGTCGTACGCGCGCTGGGCCGAGCACCTGGCGCAGCCGGGCACCGAGACGTGGGTGGCGTACGCGCACGGGACGCCCGCCGGGTTCATCGAGCTCCAGGGCCAGCCGGACGGAGTGGTGGAGATCGTCTACTTCGGGCTGCTGCCGGCCTTCCGGGGGCGGCGGATCGGCGGGCACCTGCTCGGGTACGGAACGGCGCGCGCCTGGGACCTGGCCGAGCGGTGGCCGGGCCGGCCGGCGACCGCGCGGGTGTGGCTGCACACCTGTAGCGACGACGGTCCGCACGCGCGGGCCAACTACGAGCGGCGCGGCTTCCGGCTGTTCCGCACCGAGGTGACCGAGGAGCCGGAGGTCGAGGCCACCGGCCCGTGGCCGGGCGCCGGGCCGGTGCCGGCCGCCGCAACCCCCTGAGCCGCACCCCCCTTCGGCCCCGCAGGGGGCGCGGCCGCCCGCGCCCCCGAAACCCCTCCGCAACGTGACGGGCGCCACACCGTCTCGCGATACGGGACAAGCATGTCCATATTTTGGATGACGGTGGACTGTCCGGAGAGCCCCGTGCCACGCTTCCGTCATGTCTCGAGCTGGAATTGCCTTGGTGAGTCGGCGGCACGTCGACCTCGGCCGCATGTCCAGCGCCATTTGTCGGGCGGGCTGACGCTGCACGGGCCGGTCCGCACCCACGGATCCGGACAGCACCTCAGCACCACCACGTCGCACCCGTCGTCCCCATCGTCGCGGACGCGTTGAACCCCCGACCCCGCATGCCACCGCCGACGCGCGCACGCGCGCCGCGCTTCGGTGTGTCCACGCAGGTCAGCGAGGGTTCACCGGACCCGTCCGCACTCCCTTTGAGCCGCCCAGAAGGACGTAACCCATGGCCGCCACCCCGGAACCGCCCACCGCCACGACCCGCCGCAAGGCCGGCCGCCACCGCGGCGAGGGTCAGTGGGCCGTTGGTCACTTCACGCCCCTCAACGGCAACGAGCAGTTCAAGAAGGACGACGACGGTCTCAATGTGCGGACACGCATTGAGACGATCTACTCCAAGGCCGGTTTCGACTCCATCGACCCCAACGACCTGCGTGGCCGGATGCGTTGGTGGGGCCTGTACACCCAGCGCAAGCCCGGGATCGACGGCGGCAAGACCGCGGTGCTGGAGCCCGAGGAGCTCGACGACAAGTACTTCATGCTGCGGGTCCGCATCGACGGCGGTCGGCTCACCGTCGCCCAACTGCGCGCCATCGGCGAGGTCTCGGAGCAGTACGCCCGCGGCACCGCGGACATCACCGACCGGCAGAACGTCCAGCTGCACTGGGTGCGCATCGAGGACGTGCCCGCCATCTGGGAGGAGCTGGAGGCCGTGGGGCTGTCCACGACCGAGGCGTGCGGCGACTGCCCGCGCGTGATCATCGGTTCGCCGGTGGCCGGCATCGCGGCGGACGAGATCATCGACGGCACCCCTGCCGTGGACGAGATCCACGAGCGCTACATCGGCAGCAAGGAGTTCTCCAACCTGCCGCGCAAGTTCAAGACCGCGATCTCCGGCTCGCCGGTCCAGGACGTGGTGCACGAGATCAACGACGTGGCCTTCGTCGGCGTCGTCCACCCCGAGCACGGCCCGGGCTTCGACCTGTGGGTCGGCGGTGGCCTGTCCACCAACCCCAAGCTCGCGCAGCGCCTGGGCACCTGGGTGCCGCTGGACGAGGTCGCCGACGTCTGGGCCGGCGTGGTCGGCATCTTCCGGGACTACGGCTACCGCCGGCTGCGCACCCGCGCCCGGTTGAAGTTCCTGATGGCCGACTGGGGCCCGGAGAAGTTCCGCCAGGTGCTTGAGGACGAGTACCTCCAGCGCAAGCTGGTCGACGGCCCGGCGCCCGAGCAGCCCGCGCACAGGTGGCGCGACCACGTCGGCGTGCACCGGCAGCAGGACGGCCGGTTCTACGTGGGCTTCGCCCCGCGCGTCGGCCGGGTCGACGGCGCCACCCTCACCAAGGTCGCCGAACTCGCCGCCGCACACGGCTCGGACCGGCTGCGCACCACCGTCGAGCAGAAGATGATCATCCTCGACGTGACCGAGGACCGGATCGACTCGCTGGTCGCCGGGCTGGAGGCGCTGGACTTCCAGGTCAACCCGTCGCCCTTCCGGCGCGGCACGATGGCCTGCACCGGCATCGAGTTCTGCAAGCTCGCCATCGTCGAGACCAAGGGGCGCGGCTCCGCGCTGATCGACGAACTGGAGCGCCGGATGCCGGACTTCCAGGAGCCGATCACCATCAACCTCAACGGCTGCCCCAACGCCTGCGCCCGTATCCAGGTCGCGGACATCGGCCTCAAGGGCCAGCTGGTGCTGGACGACGACGGCAACCAGGTCGAGGGCTACCAGGTGCACCTGGGCGGCGCGCTGGGCCTGGAGCCGGGCTTCGGCCGCAAGGTCCGCGGGCTGAAGGTGACCTCCGAGGAGCTGCCCGACTACGTCGAGCGGGTGCTGCGCAACTTCGAGGCGCAGCGCGAGGAGGGCGAGCGGTTCGCCACCTGGGCGGCGCGCGCCGAAGAGGGTGCCCTGAAGTGACCCCGCGACGCACCGAGACCGAACGGGAGGAACCGTGAGCGAACGCGCCGCGCCGTTCTACTGCCCGTACTGCGGGGACGAGGACCTGCACCCCTCCGAGGAGGGCCACGGCTCGTGGGAGTGCCGGGCGTGCAGCCGGGCCTTCCGGCTGAAGTTCCTGGGGCTGCTGTCCCCGGGAGCCGCCGGGTCCGCTCCCTCTCCTTCCCCTTCCGCAGTTCCTTCCGCTTCTGACGGAGGTACGCCGTGACCACCAGCACCGACCTTCAGCAGCTCGCCGAGCAGGCGGGCCGCGACCTGGAGGACGCGCCCGCCCTGGAGATCCTCCGGTGGGCCGCCGACGCCTTCGGGCCGCGCTTCTGCGTCACCTCCTCCATGGAGGACGCGGTCGTCGCGCACCTGGCCTCGCGGGCCTTCCCCGGCGTGGACGTGGTCTTCCTGGACACCGGCTACCACTTCCCGGAGACCCTCGGGACCCGGGACGCGGTGGCCGCGGTGATGGACGTCAACGTCATCACGCTGACGCCCCGCCAGACCGTGGCCGAGCAGGACGCCGAGTACGGCCCGCAGCTGCACGACCGCGATCCCGACCTGTGCTGCGCGCTGCGCAAGGTCAAGCCGCTCGAAACGGGCCTGGCCGGCTACGACGCGTGGGCGACCGGGCTGCGCCGGGACGAGTCGCCGACCCGGGCGAACACCCCGGTGGTCGGCTGGGACGCCAAGCGGCAGAAGGTGAAGGTCTCGCCGATCGCCCGCTGGACGCAGGACGACGTGGACGCCTACGTCGCCGAGCACGGGGTGCTCACCAACCCGCTGCTGATGGACGGCTACGCCTCCGTCGGCTGCGCCCCCTGCACCCGTCGGGTGCAGGCCGGCGAGGACGCGCGGGCCGGCCGCTGGGCCGGCAGCAACAAGACCGAGTGCGGACTGCACTGATGGCGGAGTTTTTGGAGACACAGATGACGGGCGCCACGATCTGGCTGACCGGTCTGCCGAGCGCGGGCAAGACGACCATCGCGCACCAGCTGGCCGAGCGGCTGCGCGGCGAGGGACACCGCGTCGAGGTGCTCGACGGCGACGAGATCCGCGAGTTCCTCTCCGCGGGCCTCGGCTTCAGCCGCGAGGACCGGCACACCAACGTCCAACGGATCGGCTTCGTCGCCGAACTGCTGGCGAGCAACGGCGTGAAGGCCCTGGTCCCGGTGATCGCCCCCTACGCGGACAGCCGCGAGGCGGTGCGCAAGCGTCACCAGGGCGAGGGCACGCCGTACCTGGAGGTGCACGTCGCCACCCCGGTCGAGGTCTGCTCCGAGCGCGACGTGAAGGGCCTGTACGCCCGGCAGGCGGCCGGCGAGATCTCCGGGCTGACCGGCGTGGACGACCCCTACGAGGAGCCCGCGGCACCGGACCTGCGGATCGAGTCGCACACCCAGACCGTGCAGGAGTCCGCGGCGGCGCTGCACGCGCTGCTCGTCGAAAGGGGTCTGGCGTGAGCGACACACACGCGGGCACCGCCCCGCGGCCAGCCGTGATACCCGCACCTCCGCGCCTCGTGGGCGGAGAAGCGAACGAAGGGGATACCGCGTGACCACCGTTGCTGCGCTTTCCGAGGAACTGGACAACCCCTACGCGCTGTCGCACCTGGACGCCCTGGAGTCCGAGGCGGTGCACATCTTCCGCGAGGTGGCGGGCGAGTTCGAGCGGCCCGTGATCCTCTTCTCCGGCGGCAAGGACTCCATCGTCATGCTGCACCTGGCGCTGAAGGCGTTCGCGCCGGCGCCGGTGCCGTTCGCCCTGCTGCACGTCGACACCGGGCACAACTTCCCCGAGGTCCTCGACTACCGCGACCGCGCCGTGGCGCGGCACGGCCTGCGGCTGCACGTCGCCTCGGTGCAGGACTTCATCGACCGCGGCGAACTGCGCGAGCGCCCGGACGGCACCCGCAACCCGCTGCAGACCGTGCCGCTGCTGGACGCCATCGACAAGAACCGCTTCGACGCGGTCTTCGGCGGCGGCCGCCGGGACGAGGAGAAGGCACGCGCCAAGGAGCGGGTGTTCTCGCTGCGCGACGAGTTCGGCGGCTGGGACCCGCGCCGGCAGCGGCCCGAGCTGTGGCAGCTCTACAACGGCCGGCACTCGCCGGGCGAGCACGTCCGGGTCTTCCCGCTCTCCAACTGGACCGAGCTGGACGTCTGGCAGTACATCGCCCGCGAGAAGATCGAACTGCCCGCCATCTACTACGCCCACGAGCGGGAGGTCTTCGCCCGCAGCGGCATGTGGCTGGCGCCCGGTGGCTGGGGCGGCCCGAAGGACGACGAGAAGCTGGAGATCCGGCAGGTGCGCTACCGCACCGTCGGCGACATGTCCTGCACCGGCGCCGTCGAATCGGACGCGGACACCATCGAGGCCGTCATCGCGGAGATCGCCGCGTCCCGGCTCACCGAGCGGGGCGCGACCCGGGCCGACGACAAGATGTCCGAGGCCGCCATGGAGGACCGCAAGCGCGAGGGGTACTTCTAGCCATGAGCACCACCAACACCGCCCGCTCGGACCTGACGGTGGACGCGGGCGCCACCTCGCTGCTGCGCTTCGCCACCGCCGGTTCCGTGGACGACGGCAAGTCGACGCTGGTCGGCCGGCTGCTGCACGACTCCAAGTCGGTCCTCGCCGACCAGTTGGAGGCCGTGGAACACGCGTCCCGCAACCGCGGGCAGGAGGCGCCGGACCTGGCGCTGCTGACCGACGGACTGCGCGCCGAGCGCGAGCAGGGCATCACCATCGACGTGGCCTACCGCTACTTCGCCACCCCGCGCCGCCGCTTCATCCTGGCCGACACCCCCGGGCACGTGCAGTACACCCGGAACATGGTGACCGGGGCGTCCACCGCCGAACTGGCCGTCGTCCTCGTCGACGCGCGCAACGGCGTGGTCGAGCAGACCCGCCGGCACGCCGCGGTCGCCGCCCTGCTGCGGGTCCCGCACGTCGTGCTGGCCGTCAACAAGATGGACCTGGTCGACTACCAGGAGCCCGTCTTCGCGGCCATCGCCGAGGAGTTCACCGCCTACGCGGGCTCGCTGGGCGTACCGGAGATCACCGCCATCCCGATCTCGGCGCTGGCCGGCGACAACGTCGTGACGCCGTCGTCCACCATGGACTGGTACGGCGGCCCGACGGTGCTGGAGCACCTGGAGACCGTCCCGGTGGTCGCCGACCCGTCGGACGACCCGGCCCGCTTCCCGGTCCAGTACGTCATCCGCCCGCAGACCGCCGAGCACCCCGACTACCGCGGCTACGCGGGCCAGATCGCCTCCGGTGTGCTGCGCGTCGGCGACGCCGTCACCGTGCTGCCGTCCGGTCGGACCAGCACCGTCGAGGGCATCGACGCGCTCGGCCGGAGCGTGGACGTCGCCTGGGCGCCGCAGTCGGTGACCCTGCGCCTCGCCGACGACCTGGACGTCTCCCGGGGCGACCTGATCGCCCCGACCGCGGCGGCGCCGTCGGTCACCCAGGACGTCGAGGCCACCGTCTGCCACGTCGCCGACCGGCCGCTGACCGTGGGACAGCGGGTGCTGCTCAAGCACACCACCCGCACGGTCAAGGCGATCGTCAAGGAGATCCCGTCCCGGCTGACGCTGGACGACCTCTCCCAGCACCCGGCCCCGGGCGAACTGGCCGCCAACGACATCGGCCGGATCGTGGTGCGCACCGCCGCGCCGCTGGCGCTGGACGCCTACGCGGAGTCCCGGCGGACCGGCTCCTTCCTGCTGATCGACCCGGCGGACGGCACCACGCTGACCGCGGGCATGGCGGGCACCGCGTTCGCGGAGGCGACCGCGGACCCCGCGCCGCAGGGCGCGGCGGACGACGAGGGGTGGGACTTCTGATCATGCTCAAGGACATGTTCTCGACCTTTGCGAAGGAAGGCGGGCGCGTCGGCAGCGGCGCCCTCGGGAGCGGCCAGGGCGGAGTCGGCCGATGTGTGCGCTGACGATGCGTGACTCCGTGCCCCCCACAACCTCCTTCCGAAGATCCACCATTTCGCCGGGCGCGCCGTAGCGAGGCGCGTACTGCCCCGGCCCTCCGAGAGGACCACCTCCCGTGTCTGCCGTTCGTCATCGCCTCCTGGCGGCCGCCGCCACCGTCCCGTTGCTGACCGTCGCGCTGGGGGCCTGCGGTTACGGCTCCGAGGCCCCGAAGGACACCGCGGCCTCCGTCGCCCCGAAGGGGCCGAAGGTCGACGGGCTCGATCAGGTCAGGATCGGGTTCTTCGGCAACACCACCCACGCCACGCCGCTGATCGGCCTGCAGACGGGCCAGTTCCAGAAGGAGCTGGGCGGCACCGCGGTGAAGTCCTCGGTCTTCAACGCCGGCCCCGCCGAGATCGAGGCGCTCAACTCGAACGCCATCGACATCGGCTGGATCGGCCCCTCCCCCGCGATCAACGGCTACGTGAAGTCGCACGGCAAGAGCCTGAAGATCATTGCCGGTTCGGCGTCCGGCGGGGTCTCGCTGATCGTCAACCCCAAGAAGATCAAGAGCCTGGACGACCTCAAGGGCAAGACGATCGCCACCCCGCAGCTGGGCAACACCCAGGACGTCGCCCTGCTGAACTTCCTCGCGCAGAAGGGCTACTCGGTCGACGCCACCAGCGGCAAGGGTGACGTCACCGTCCAGCGCGTCGACAACAAGGTGACGCCCACTGCCTTCCAGCAGGGCAGCATCGACGGCGCCTGGGTCCCCGAGCCCACCGCGTCCAAGCTGGTCGCCCAGGGCGGCAAGTCGCTGCTGGACGAGAAGAAGCTGTGGAAGGACGGCAAGTTCGTCATCACCAACATGATCGTCTCGCAGCGGTTCCTCAAGGAGCACCCGAAGGCGGTCGAGGCGGTGCTGCGCGCGTCGGTGAAGACCAACGCCTGGATCCGCTCGCACCCCGCCGAGGCGGTCAAGGCGCTCAACGAGAAGCTCGCGGACCCGACGATCACCGGTAAGGCACTGCCGGACGACGTCATCGACCCGGCCTTCAAGAACGTGGACGTCACCGACGACCCGCTGGCCGCCACCCTCCAGGAGGAGGCGGACCACGCCGTCAAGGCAGGGCTGCTGAAGAAGCCCGACCTCAAGGGCATCTACGACCTCACCCTGCTGAACAAGGTGCTCAAGTCCGAGGGCAAGCCGCCGGTCGACGACGCCGGCCTCGGCGGCAACTGACCCCGGCTCCCCGAACCCCCAGGAGGTGACACCGATGACGACCAACACGCTCACCAAGCCCGCCCCCGCGGCCGCCGGCTCCACCGGCCCGTACGCCGCTCGCATCCAGCACGTCTCGAAGTCGTTCGGCCGACCCGGCGCGCAACAACAGGTGCTGGACAACATCAGCATCGACGTCACGCCCGGCGAATTCGTCTGCCTCCTGGGGGCCTCGGGGTGCGGCAAGTCCACCCTCCTCAGTCTCGTGGCCGGCCTGGACAAGCCGTCCGCCGGCACCATCGAGACGCCCGGCGGCCGCCCGGCGCTGATGTTCCAGGAGCACGCGCTGTTCCCGTGGCTGACCGCCGGCCGCAACATCGAACTGGCCCTGCGGATGCGCGGCGTGCCGCGCTCGGAACGCCGCGGCGAGGCCGAGCGGCTGCTCGAACTCGTCCGCCTCAAGGGCGCGTACGGCAAGCGGGTGCACGAACTGTCCGGCGGCATGCGCCAGCGGGTGGCGATGGCCCGGGCGCTGGCCCAGGACAGCCAACTGCTGCTGATGGACGAGCCGTTCGCGGCGCTCGACGCCATCACGCGCGACGTGCTACACGACGAGCTCACCCGGATCTGGCACGAGACCAACCTCTCGGTCCTGTTCGTCACCCACAACGTCCGGGAGGCGGTGCGGCTCGGCGAGCGCGTCGTGCTGCTGTCCTCCCGCCCCGGCCGGGTCGCCCGGGAGTGGCAGGTGGACATCCCCCAGCCGCGCCGCATCGAGGACTCCGCGGTCGCCGACCTGTCCGTCGAGATCACCGAACAGCTCCGTGGGGAGATCCGCCGCCATGGCCAGCACTGAGACCACCACGTCGTCCACCACCGGGAAGCCCGACGACGACCCCACCGGACCGGCCACCGCCCCCGACGCCGAGGCACCGGCCGGCCCGGCGGCCGACTCCCCGGCCGAAGCGGCTGCCGGAGCCACCGCTGAACTCGACACCACCGCTGCCGCGGCCGGCACCACGGTGTCCACCGGGACCCCGGCCACGGCGGCCGGGGAGTCCCGCCCCGCCGCCGGTGACCTCGCCGGTCTGGAGGCCGGGCTCGACGCGCTCGACTCCACCGTGGTCTCCCGACAGCCGTGGCTGCGCACCCTGCTGTCAAAGGCGTTCCCTCCCCTCATCGCGATCGTGATCGTGCTGGGGCTGTGGCAGCTCGCCTACCACTTCCAGCTCAAGCCCCACTACCTGTTGCCGAGTCCGCTCGACGTCTTCCGCTCGCTACAGCAGAAGTGGCTCGAAGGCACCCTGCTCAGCTTCGTGTGGACCAGCGTCTCCCGCGGCGCCCTCGGCTTCCTGGCGTCGGTCGCCATCGGCACCGTGCTCGGCCTGATCGTGGCCCGCGTCAAGCCGGTCCGGGCCGCGATCGGCCCGATCCTGAGCGGTCTGCAGTCCCTGCCCTCGGTGGCCTGGGTCCCGGCGGCGATCATCTGGTTCGGCCTGAGCGACGCCACCATCTACGCGGTGGTGCTGCTCGGCGCCGTCCCCTCGATCGCCAACGGGCTGGTGTCCGGCGTCGACCAGATATCCCCGCTGTACCTGCGGGCCGGCCGCACCGTCGGCGCGACCGGACTGGCCGGCGTCCGTCACGTACTGCTCCCCGCCGCGCTGCCCGGCTACCTCGCCGGGCTCAAGCAGGGCTGGGCGTTCTCCTGGCGGTCCCTGATGGCCGCCGAACTCATCGTCAACGCTCCCGATCTCGGTACCGGGCTGGGCCAGCTCCTGGAACAGGGCCGTGAACTGCAGGACATGTCCTGGGTGCTGGGCGCGATCCTGCTGATCCTGATCGTCGGCATCGGCATCGAGTTGTTGATCTTCGCCCCGATCGAGCGCCGGGTGCTGCGCAGCCGCGGCCTCCTCGTCAAGAGCTGAAACCATGAACGCACGCCCCACTCTCCTCGTCATCGCCCACGGCAGTCGCGACCCTCGGCACGCCGCAACCGTCACCGAGCTCTGCGCGCGGGTCCGGCAGCTGCGGCCGGGGCTGCGCGTGGAGGTCGGCTACCTCGACTTCAACGCGCCCCGGATCCCCCGGGTCCTGGAGCGCCTGTCGGACGACGACGTGCGGAACGTGGTGGCGCTTCCCCTCCTCCTCACTCGGGCCTTCCACGCGAAGACCGACATCCCCGCGGTGCTGCGGGAGGCCGTCGCACGACTGCCCCTGCTGACCGTCCATCAAGCCGAGGTACTCGGCCCGTCCCTCCTCCTGACCAGCGCGTTGGAGCGCCGGCTGGAGGAGGCCGGGCTGCGGCCCGGCGACCACCGCTCGACCGGGGTCGTGCTGGCCTCGGCGGGCTCCTCGGACCCGGAGGCGATCGCAGTGATCGCTGAAATCGCGCGGGAGTGGCGGCGCACCGCTCAATGGTGTGCCGTGCGATCTGCGTTCGCCTCCGCATCTCTTCCCCGGACGGCCGACGCCGTCCGGGCCCTGCGGGCCGAGGGCGTCCGGCGCGTCGCCGTCGCCCCGTACGTCATCGCGCCGGGCTTCCTGCCGGACCGGATCGCCGCCGGGGCGCGCGAGGCCCGCGCCGACATCCTCGCGCCCGTGCTGGGCGCCGCCCCCGAGCTGGCCCGGTTGCTGCTGCGCCGTTACGACCAGGCCGTCCGGGCCGGCGCCCGGGGCGACACGGCGGCCCTGACCGCCTGACCGGCAACGGCCACACTCCGCCCCGGCCCGCTCAGCTCGCCGCCACCACCGCCCCGCGCCCCGGCGGCGCGTCGGCGCGCCCCTTCTCGTACACCGTCAGGCCGCGCGCCAGGTGCAGGGGCACCAGCAACAGCTCGACGACCAGCGCCTTCCAGGCGTAGACGACGTTGACCGCCTTGGTGGCGTAGGCGCAGGGGATGTTCACCAGCACACCGCACAAGGGGAGTCTGCGGCGACGGGCGGCGTACACCAGGGGTGGCAGCGTCAACAACAGGTCGGCACCGGCCCACCAGGCGAAGGCGACGGGTGGTGACGCACCGGTCGTCGCGCTGAGCACGAACGGAGAGGCCCACCACAGCGGCGCGGTGAGGATCTCGAAGAGGGCCAGCAGCACCCACAGCGCGAGCAGCGGTTTGCGGACGAGCAACCGGCCGAGGTGGAGCCGGACGTTCTGGCAGAAGCCGGCCATCCAGCGGTTGACCTGTTTGCGGAAGTAGGTGAGGTCCTCCGGGTCGGCGGCGAGGGCGACCGCGTCGGAGACGTAGACCGCGCGTCTGCCGGCGATCTGCCGGGACCACGTGTAGTCCATGTCCTCGACGATGGTGCGCTCGGGGAACCCGCCGAAGGCCACCAGTTCCTCCCGTCGGAAGACCGAGCAGCACCCCGAGCAGACCATGGGGCTGTTGGCCCGCGCCTGGATGGGCCTATGAAAGTGGAAGCCGAAGAGGTACTCCGTGGAGCGCCCCCGCTCCCACACGGTGCGGGTGTGGCGGGTGCGGACCGTGCCCGCGGCGAGGGCCACTTGGGGGTCGTCGAAGACCGGGAGGACGCGTTGGAGGTAGTCCGGCGCGAGCACGGTGTCCGCGTCGACGGCCAGGACGAGGTCGGTGGTGCAGCGCGGGAGGGCGTAGTTCTGCGCCCGGGCCTTGCTGCCCAGGTTGCGCGGTGGGCGGAGCACCGTGGCGCCGTGCGCGGCGGCTACCTCGCCGGTGCGGTCGGTGGAGGCGTCGTCGACGACGAGGATGCGGTCGGGCGGGACCGTTTGCCGCGCGAGGGACTCCAACGTGGCCGGGAGTCCGGCCTCTTCGTTGTGGGCCGGGACGATGACGGTGACGCTGTGCATGGTGGGCTCCCCCCTGTCGTGCGGACCGCGCCGGCGAGGACGCAGAACAGTCCGATCACTCCGTAGACGATGGTGCTGATGCCGAGGAACGGCGTGACTCCGTGCATGTCACTGACGGTAGCCACGCTCGACCGCCCACGGTTCCGGAGGAACCCTCCTGTGGATAACTCGCCGCGCGGGAGGGGAGATTGACACTCCGCCCCGGACGGTTTCGGCTCAGCCCAGCGCGTCCATCAGGGCGGTGACATAGGCGTCCAGCCGCCCCTCCACGGCTCGGGTCGTCAGCTCCGTCCTCCCCGCCTCCCGCCATGGCTGCGACACCGACCGCGCTTCTTCCGAGCACGCCAGCCCGTCGCGCACCCGCCAGTACAGCCGCTCGCTCGCGGCCGCGGCCAGCACCCCACCGGCCTCCTCGTACGCCTCGGCGAACCGCAGACCCCACGCGGGGCCGTGCAGCAGCGCGAGATGGGTGGAGCAGTGCGCCACGTCGAGATCCGCCGGGCCCCAGGAGGTGGCCGCCCAGTCGACGACGCCGGTGATCCGGGCATCTGTCGGCCTTGCGGGCGGCACGTCGAACAGCACGTTGCCGGGGTGGAAGTCCCGGTGCAGGAATCGCCCTTCATAGGGTGGCGCGGGTTGGCGGATCACGTCGATCGCCGCGGCCCATGCCGCCGCGTCGGCGCCCTTCGGAGTCACGACGGTGTCGGCGGTCGTCAATGCCACATACTCCCGGGGCCGCTCAGCGGGTCGCAACGCGTGGATCGCCACGAGTTGACGGGCCAGCAGCGGGACCCGCGCCTCCAACCCCTCGTCGTCGAGGACCACCCGGCCCGCCAGATGCGTCATGAGGAGCGACGGATGCTCGCACTGCGCGCCGGTCGGATCAACCCCGACCAGGCCAGGAGCCGGAACCCCGCTCCCCGTGAGCAGGGTCAGGGCGCCGGCCTCCCTGTTCAGCCAGTCCTCGGCGTGCTCCGTGTCGACGAAGGTCCGCAGTACCAGGTCACGGGTGCCTCCGTCCCGCGCGCCGATGGTCAACCTCCGCATTTCGGCGGTGCTGCCGCCGTGCAGCGCCTCGGCCCTGACGATCCGTTCGTCGGCCTCCAGGTGACGGCTCACCCAAGCCAGTGCCGACGGTCGGACAACCGCTCCCTCGTCGTGGTGTGTCACCGTGCCGAGCCCGGTCCCTTCAACTGCTTCTGCTGACGGCGGACCGCCTCACCACCACACTCACGCACGGTGAACGTCCACGGGCACGATCCGCCGACGAGAAGTCTCGGTCACGGACGCAACGACGCCGGCCGTCGCGCCCCGTGGGGGCGAGCACGACGGCCGGCGTGCGGTGCGGAGCTGTCCGATCGACTACTCGACGATCTTCAGCAGCTTGTTGGGCGTGCCCTGCCCGGGGTTGCTGATCTTGTCCGGGGTCGCCCCGTCCGTCAGCGCCTTCTCCACGTCGGCCGGCTTGGCGTCCTTGTGGTCGGCCAGGTAGACCGCGGCGGCGCCCACGACGTGCGGGGTCGCCATCGACGTACCGGAGATGGTCTTGGTGGCGTCGTCGCTGTTGTTCCAGTCCGAGGTGATGTCGGAGCCCGGAGCGTAGAGGTCGACGACGCTGCCGTAGTTGGAGAAGTCGGACTGCTGGTCGTCCTTGGTGCTGGAGGCCACCGTGATGGCCTCCTTGACGCGCGCCGGGGAGCCCTGGCCCGCGTCGGTGGACTCGTTGCCGGCCGCGACGCCGAAGGTGACACCGGAGTCGATGGCCTTCTTCACGGCCGCGTCGAGCGCCTCGTCGGCGCCGCCGCCGAGGGACATGTTGGCGACCGAGGGGCCCTTGTGGTTCTTGGTGACCCAGTCGATGCCCGCGACGACCTGCTCGGTGGTGCCGGAGCCCTGCCCGTCGAGCACCTTGACGGCGACCAGCTTCACCTTCTTCGCGACGCCGTGGGCGGTGCCGCCGATGGTGCCGGAGACGTGGGTGCCGTGGCCGTTGTCGTCCTCGGCCTTGTTGCTGTTGTCGATGGCGTTGAAGCCGTACGACGCGCGACCGCCGAAGTCCTTGTGGCTGATGTGGATGCCGGTGTCGATGACGTACGCGGTGACGCCGTCGCCCGCGCTGTCCGGGTAGTTGTACTTGCCGTCACCCTTGGTGTCGGTCTGGTCGATCCGGTCCAGGCCCCACGACGGCGGGTTGTCCTGGGTGCCGTCGGCGTGGAACGTGTGGTTCTGGACGACCTTGTCGACGGCCGGGTCGGCCGCCAGGCGCTTGGCGTCCTCGCTGGACAGGCCGGTGGTCGAGAAGCCGTCGAGCGCGGAGGTGAAGGTCCGCTTGACCTTGCCGCCGTACTTGGAGGCCAGGTCGCCGCTCTCGGCGGCGCGCACCGCGGCGGACTTCTTCAGCAGCACGATGTAGCTGCCCTTGACGGCGCCCTTGGCGTCGGCGCCGTAGATCTTGCCCTCGGCGGCGGGCGACGCGCCCGCGGTGACCGCAGTGACGGCGGCGATGCCAGTGGCGGCCACAACGGCGGATATCGCCGTGACGAGCCGCTTCTTGCTGGAACGCTTATGAGCCATGGCGAGGGTTCTCCTCGTTCGTGGTGTGGGGGGAAGCGTTGCGAAGTGCCCGAAGGGACCGGAAAGGCTCCACCGGGCTGGCTCGAAACCCTGTCGGATTGACGGGTGCAATTCAAGGCCCGCCAGGCCGTGTGAGATTCGCAACAACCCTGCGAAAAGGCAAAGCCCCACATAACTGTTCATAAGAACCTGGCGAGTTGACGGACAGTGACTCAACCCGCTTAACGTTCACGCAATGAAAGGGGACGGCTGACGATGCGTTTGCATTTTCAACCGTCCCGCTGTGGCATGCTCGCGCCCCGCAAGCCGTGTACCGGCGGTTACCCCTGCGGGAGTTGGGCCTCGATGAGGTCGGCGGCCCGCACACTGCCCCCCTCCTGCGCCATCTCCGCGCGGACCCGGTCGAGCGCCGCGGCCACACCGGCGTCGTCGACCACCGCGCGCACCGCCGCCCCCAGCGCCTCCGCGGTGACCTGCCCCTTCGTCAGCTGCCGGGCGACGCCCAACGACTGCAACGCGTCCGCGTTCATGAACTGGTCGGCGGCCTGCGGTACGCACACCATGGGCACCCCGTTCGCCAGCCCCTCCTGACTGCCGCCCATCCCGGCGTGGGTGACGAACGCGTCCGCCTGCCGGAGGACCGCCACCTGCGGGACCCAGGTGTGCACCTCGATGTTGTCCGGGACCGCACCGAGCGCGGCCGGATCAGTGGACTTCCCGATCTGGAGCACCACGTGCCAGTCCGGTCGGCCGCCGAACGCCTCGATGCAGGACCGGTAGACGTCCGGGGCCTCGGTGAACACCGACCCCAGCGAGACCAGCAACACCTTGGCGCCCGGCGCGAGACCGGCCGGCCGCCGCCAGTCGCCCTGCGCGGAGCGGTCGCCCTGGCAGGAGCCGACGAAGGTGAAGATCGACCCGTCGACCCGGTCCGCGTGCGGCTGCATGGCCCGGGGGACCAGGACCAGCCCGCGGGCGGGCCGGGCGGCCAGGTGGTCCGGCTCCGCGAGGTCCGCCATGTCGTGCTCGGCCAGCCAGGACCGGAAGCGGGCGTAGTAGGCGCGGCCGCGCTCGGTGCTGCGCAGTTCCTCCCGCATCGCCTCGGCAGCCTCCTCCTCGTAGCCGTCCCAGGCGACGACGTGCGGGGCCAGTTGCACGGCCGGGACCCCCCACCGGCGGGCGAGGAGCGGGGCCGGGAACGCGGCGCTGTCGTGGAGCACCAGGTCGGGGGTGTCGCCCTCGTAGGCCGCGGCGAGTTGCGGCAACGCCTGCATCGCGTCGTCGAGGAACGGCTCCAGTTGGTCGAGGAGTTCGGTGCCCCACCCCTGCGGGTCGTCGGCGGCAGGCAGGACGGAGGTCCACGGTCGGGGTTCGGCGCCGACGGCGGCGACGAGGTCGGCGAACTCGGCGGGCACGGCGTAGGTGACGCGGTGCCCCCGGTCGACCAGCTCACGGATCACGTCGAGGTTCGGCTGGACGTGGCCGTGGGCCGGGATGCTGAACATGGCGAGGTGCGAGCGGCGTTGAGGCATACCCCGCACCCTAAGCGAGACGATACGTATCGTGCAATCTTGAAGGGGCGTCACCCCCGGCCGACGGAGGGCGACTCCCCTTGGCCGGAAGCCCCCTGCGGGCCAGGGACGGACGGGCTCCAGAGCGCCTCGTGGCACCTGCGAGACTGGGCGCGAGATCGCACCGCAGGAGGCATCCGATGACCGAATCCAGCCCCGCCTTCACCGAGGCGCGCGCCCGGGACGTGCTGGCCGCGGCCGGGCACCCCGAGGCGGCGGCGGACGCCCGACTGCTCGCGCTCGGCGAGAACGCCGTCTTCGCCCTGGGCGAGCGGGGCGTGGTGGTGCGGGTCGGCCGCAGCCCGGAACTGCTGGCACGCGCCGAGCGGGAACTGGCCGTCGCCCAGTGGCTGGCGGCGCAGGACGTACCGGCCGTGCGGGCCGCGGAGCCGACCGCCCGGCTCGTCGACGGGCATCCGGTGACGTACTGGCGGCGGCTTCCGGAGGCCGTCCGCCCGGCCCGGCCGCAGGACCTCGCGGCGCTGCTGCGGCTCGTCCACGCGCTGCCCGAGCCGCCGTTCGCACTCCCCCGGCGCGAACTGCTGGACGGCGTGGAGCGCTGGCTGCGGTTGGCCGGCGATGCCGTGTCACCGTCCGACGCGGAGTACCTGCGCGGCCGGCGGGACGCCTTCGCACTCGCCGCGACGGCGCTGGAACCGCACCTGCCGCGCGGCCCGATCCACGGCGACGCGCTGCCCCGCAACGTCCACATCGGGCCGGACGGCCCCGTCCTGGTCGACCTGGAGACCTTCTCCTCGGACCTGCGCGAGCACGACCTGGTCGTGATGGCGCTCAGCCGGGACCGCTACGGCCTGGGCGCCGAGGCATACGACACCTTCGCCTCGGTGTACGGCTGGGACGTGCGGGACTGGGAGGGCTGCGCGGTGCTGCGCGGGTCCCGGGAGACGGCCAGCTGTGCCTGGGTCTCCCAGCATGCGCCCGGGAACCCCGCCGCACTGGGGGAGTTCCGCCGCCGGATCGCCTCGCTGCGCGAGAAGGACGCGGCGGTCCGGTGGTACCCGTTCTGAGCCCGCGCCCCGGCCACCGCCCGCCGGCGGGCCGGTCCGCTCAGCGCTGGTAGGGGATCAGCGGCCAGGCCGCCTCGACTATCGCCTCCGGGTCACCGCAGCGGCGCAGATACGCCTGGAACGATGCGGCCTGCTGGGCGGCGGCCTGCTCCTGGAGGACGTGCAGGGCGCGCGGCGCGGGCAGCGCGACGGCCGGGTACTCCTCGCCGATGCGGCGGGCGACACCGGCCGCGGCCACCGCGTCGGCGCCGGCCTCGTGTGCGCCGTCCAGCGGGACCCCGTAGTGCCCGCAGAGCGCCTGGAGCGCGCGCTTGCCCTTGCGGTAGCGGTCCACGTGCTTGTCGAGGACGAGCGGGTCGATGACCGGGGCGGGCGGGTGGCCGAGCCGCTCGCTCAGCGTCGGCACGCCGTGGCGGCGGCACTCGCGGTCGAGCAGCGAGAGGTCGTAGCGCGCGTTCATCACCACCAGCGGGACGTCCGCGCGCAGCACTTCGGCGAGTGCCTCGGTGATCTCCGCTATCGCGGCGGCGGGCGCGCGGCCGTGCTCGCGGACGTAGGCGGTCGACATGCCGTGGATCTGCGCGGCCTCGTCCGGGATCGGGACGCCCGGGTCGACGAGCCAGGACTGCTGCCCGGCCACCTCACCGTCGCCCTCCAGCCGGATCAGTGCGGCCGTGACGATGCGGTCGTGCTCGACGTCGGTGCCCGTGGTCTCCAGGTCGAAACCGACCAACAACTCCCGATGCCAGCTCATGCCGACCCCCTCTTCCGCCCGGCCCCGCACGGGCGCGGCGCGCACCCCTCCTCGATGCTCCGCCGGCCTCCGGCCGGTCGGACCCCCACGCAGCGCTGACTCATGCGGCCTCCTTCGGTGGTACCTCCCCCGTGGTGCGACCACTCTGCCACGCACCACTGACAACGGGCCGGGCCGCCCGCCGCCGCACCGTGCGCAGGCCGGTTCAGGAGACCGGCCGCGAGTCCGCCCAGACGCTCTCGAACTCCTCGCGGTAGATCTCGAAGAGCCCGTGGTCGACGTCCCGGCCGCCGCGGGCGTCCTGGCGCACCAGGTCGCGGCCGCCACCGCGCAGCACGAACACCGGCGACTCCATCCCGCGGCTCTTGCGGAGGTAGGGCTGGACGACGGCTATCCCGTCGGGCCCGTCGCCGTCGACGAGGTAGGCGGTGAAGCGGGGGGTCTCGTCGAAGACCTGGATCTCGAAGGCGCCCGGGTCGTGCAGGCGGGCCCGGACCCGCCGCATGTGCAGGATGTTCATCTCGATGGAGCGGCTCATCTCGCCCTTCTTGAGGCCGATTTCGCGCTCCCGGCGGCGGACCGCGCTGCTGGCCGGGTTGAGGAAGAGCAGTCGGACCCGGCACCCGGACTCGGCGAGCCGGACCAGTCGGCGGCCGGAGTAGTTCTGGACCAGGAGGTTGAGTCCTATGCCCACCGCGTCGAGGCGTCGGGCGCCGCCGAAGAGGTCCTCCGCGGGCAGCTGGCGCTGGAGGCGGACCCGGTCGGGGTGCACTCCGACGACGTCGGCGTACCGGTCGCCGACGAGGTCCTCGACGGCGTCGATGGGCAGCCGTCCGGACATCCGGGTGCCGGCCCCGGACCCGAGGACGTCCAGCAGTCGGGCGGAGGCCCGCTCGGCCTGGGCCAGGACGGTCTCGGACAGCGCGCGGTTGCGGGAGACGATGTTGCGGGCGACCTCCAGCTCGTCGAGGACCAGCTCGACCTCGCGCCGGTCGTCCACGTAGGGCTCGAAGCAGGGCCAGTGCTGGACCATCAGCTCGCGCAGCTGCGGGAGGGTCAGGAAGCTGACGATGTTGTCGTCGGCGGGGTCGAGGAGGTAGCCCTTGCGGCGGCTGACCTCGCGGACCGCGACCGCGCGCTGGACCCACTCCTGGCCCGCGGGTCCGGCCGCCGCGATGACCCATTCGTCGCCGTGCACCGGCTCGTAGATGGGGCGCAGCACGGCTGCGACGACGGCCCGCAGCCGCTGCTCGACGAGATTCAGCCAGATGTAGGCGCGTCCGGCCCGGCGGGCCCGGGTGCGCACCTCGCTCCAGTCCTCGGCCCCCCAGTCGAGTTCGGCACCGATCTCCAGCGGTCGGGCCAGGGACACCGTGCCGGGCGGTGCGTCAACGGAGCCGCCCTCGTGGCCCTCATGACTCTCGTCACCAGGGGGCAACTCCAGCCCGCCGCTCACCTGCCACCGCCTTCCGAACCCCCGTGCCAACGATCAAGGCAGACTACTGCGGCGCGGGGAGCGGTGCAGCAGGATGCCGTGAGTCGGATGCCAACTCCCCTTGCCCATGGTGCCGGTTGTGACCGGAAAGCGCGGTGGGAGTGAGCGGTTTCATAGCCGCCACGGGGGGTGGCCTCCTATTACCGCCCACGCGATGGAGTGTCCCGGCGGTGAGCCGTTGACAGCACTTTGTGCACCGGGCCGCGCGGGGGTGCCCACATTTGGCCGGGGCGCCGCTGGCGAACTGCACACATGTGAGGTAGTCCGTGGCCAAGACGCCGCTTTTGGGGTAGCCCTAGCATTCCGCCTGCCCGCGCCGGCCGCGGCCCGACGACCGCCGGCCCCCGATCAGCGCACGGTACGACAATCCGACATCGCCGGAGATCCGTCAGCTTTCAGCGGAGTTCACACGAAAATCTCCCGTCATCCGGCAGTTTGGACACGTTGGGAAGGATTCCGATTCGGCCCGCGGACGCGTGTCGTGGAGTCGCCGCCGCCCGTAGAGAAAGTGGAAGTGTCTACGCATGCAGGTCTGGCCGGGACAGATGTATCCGTTGGGTGCCACCTATGACGGTGCGGGCACCAACTTCGCGGTGTTCTCCGAAGCCGCCACGCGCATCGAACTGTGTCTGCTGCACGACGACGGGTCGGAGACCGCCGTCGAGCTGCGCGAGTCCGACGCCTTCGTACGGCACGCGTATCTGCCGGGGATCATGCCGGGGCAGCGCTACGGCTTCCGCGCGCACGGCCCCTACGAGCCGGAACGCGGGCAGCGCTGCAATTCCGCCAAGCTGCTCCTCGACCCGTACGCGCGGGCGATGAGCGGCGTGATCGATTGGGACGAGGCGGTCTACGGCTACCACTTCGGCCGTCCCGAGGTCCGCAACGACCTGGACTCGGCACCGCACACCATGGCGTCGGTGGTGGTCAACCCGTACTTCGACTGGGGCGACGACCGCCCGCCGCGCACCGCGTACCACGAGACGGTGCTCTACGAGGCCCACGTGAAGGGCCTGACGATGCGGCATCCGGAGCTGCCGGAGGAACTGCGCGGCACGTACGCGGCGCTGGCGCACCCGGCGATCATCGACCACCTGACGAAGCTCGGGGTCACCGCCCTGGAACTGATGCCGGTGCACCAGTTCGTCCAGGACCACCGGCTGGTGGACGCCGGCCTGACCAACTACTGGGGCTACAACACGATCGGGTTCTTCGCGCCGCACAACGCCTACGCGTCCTGGGGGGACCGCGGGCAGCAGGTGCTGGAGTTCAAGACCGCGGTGCGGGCCCTGCACCAGGCCGGCATCGAGGTCATCCTCGACGTCGTCTACAACCACACCGCCGAGGGCAGCCACCTGGGACCGACGCTGTCCTTCCGGGGGCTGGACAACGCCTCGTACTACCGGCTGTCGGACGACCTGCGCTACTACATGGACACCACGGGCACCGGGAACTCCCTGCTGATGCGCAGCCCGCACGTGCTCCAGTTGGTGATGGACTCGCTGCGCTACTGGGTGCAGGAGATGCGCGTGGACGGGTTCCGGTTCGACCTGGCGGCGACGCTGGCGCGGCAGTTCCACGAGGTGGACCGGCTGTCGTCGTTCTTCGACCTGGTGCACCAGGACCCGGTGGTCAGCCAGGTGAAGCTGATCGCCGAGCCGTGGGACGTCGGGGAGGGCGGCTACCAGGTGGGGAACTTCCCGCCGCTGTGGACGGAGTGGAACGGGAAGTACCGGGACACCGTGCGGGACCTGTGGCGGGGCGAGCCGCGCACCCTGGCGGACTTCGGGTCCCGGTTGGCCGGCTCGTCGGACCTCTACCAGGAGGACGGGCGACGGCCGCTCGCCTCGGTCAACTTCGTCACCTGCCACGACGGTTTCACCCTGCGCGACCTGGTCTCGTACAACGACAAGTACAACGAGGACAACGGCGAGGACAACCGGGACGGCGAGCGCTTCAACCGGTCCTGGAACTGCGGGACGGAGGGGCCGACCGACGACCCCTCGGTGCGGCGGCTGCGGCTGCGGCAGATGCGGAACTTCCTCGCCACGCTGATGCTGTCGCAGGGCGTGCCGATGCTCAGCCACGGCGACGAGTTCGGCCGCAGCCAGCGCGGCAACAACAACGCGTACTGCCAGGACGGGGAGCTGACCTGGGTGCGGTGGCCGGAGCGGGAGGCGGCCGGCGCCGCGGACGATCCCGAGGCGGCCCAGGACGCCGCGGGCACGGCGGACGAGGAACGGGCGGACCGGGCGGCGCTGCTGGCGTTCGTGCGGCAGATGGTGTGGCTGCGGCGGGACCATCCGGTCTTCCGGCGGCGGCGGTTCTTCCAGGGGCACCCGATGGAGGGCGCCCACGACGAGCTGTCCGACATCGCCTGGTTCACCGCGGCCGGCACCGAGATGGGCACCCGCGACTGGCAGTCCGTCCACGCCAAGTCGCTGGCCGTGTTCCTCAACGGGAGCTCGATCTCCGAACCCGGTCCGCGCGGCGAGCCGATCACCGACGACTCGTTCCTGCTGATGTTCAACGCCCACGACCAGGAGAAGGAGTTCACCGTCCCGGAGCACCTGGGACGGCAGTGGCAGGTCGTGGTGGACACCGACCGGCCGGAGGCGGCGGCGGACGGCCGGGGCGCCAAGGTCAAGGGCGGCGACCGGCTGGTGCTGGTCGGCCGGAGCCTGGTGGTGCTCCAGCGGCCGGCCTGAGCCGTCCGGTGCGGCCCCCGCGACGCCCCGGGGGCGCGCGGGGCTCAGGAGGTCTGCGCGCGGTCCGCCGCGGCCTCCTCCGGTCCGGCCGGGGAGATGCGCAGCGGCGCGGTGGACCGGTGACCGGCGCGGGTGGTGAGGGCGACGACGAGGACGAGCACCGCCGCGCCGACCGCGACCGCGAAGGCGGCGGACGGGCCGTACATGTCGGCGAGCCGCCCCGAGAGGGCCAGCGCCACGGCCTGGCCGCCGACCACCGCGCTGGTGAGGAAGGCCATCGACTCGGCCAGCCGGGCGGCCGGCACCAGGCGTTCGGTGAGCCCGAAGAGGGTGATCAGGTGCGGCGCGAAGGCCACCCCGAGCACCACCACGACCAGGTAGAGCGCCCCCATCGACCGCACGAAGAGCAGCGGCACGGACAGCACGATGAGCGCGACGGCGGCCGCCCGCCAGCGGGCCGGCAGGCCGATCCGGGCCGGCACCAGCGCGAGCGAGAGCCCCGCGACCGCACTCATCACGCCCATCGCCGCGTACACCAGGCCCGCCTGGGCGGGCTGGTGGAGGCGTTCGGTGAGCGCGGTGATGCCGGCCTGGCAGGCGCCGAACATGGCGCCCTGGAGGGCCGTCGAGACGCGCATGGCGTGCACCGCGCGGGGCATCCGGGTGCGGGCCGGGCGGGCGGTCCGCGGGGCCCGGTCCGCGGCGGGCCGGTCCGCGGCGGGCCGCACCGCCACCGCCGTCGGGTGCAGGGCGAACGCCGAGCCGCAGACCGCCAGCAGCACCGCGGCCAGCCCCAGCGCCACCGCCGGGTGGACCAGCGTGGCGGCCAACCCCACCAGCGCCGGCCCGAGCACGAACGACACCTCGTCCAAGGTGCCCTCCAGGGAGAGCGCCGCGCTCACCAGCCGGTCGTCGGCCCGCGCGCGGTGCGCCAGCGCGACCAGCCGGGTGCGGGCCAGCGGGCCGATCTGCGGCACGCTGGCCCCGGCCAGCAGGCCCAGCAGGGCCAACGGGGGCGTCGCCGTGCGGGCCAGCGCGGCCGTCACCAGGGCGGCCACCGCGAGCGCGTTGACCCAGCAGGCGATCAGCACCACCGGCCGCTGGCCGTGGCGGTCCGCGAGCCGCCCGATCAGCGGGCCGGCGACCGTCTGACCCGCCGCCAGCGCGCCGCCCACCAGACCCGCGGTCGTCAGCGAACCGCTCGTCTCGGCCACCAGCAACACGCTGCCGAGCTGGCACATGGCGGTCGGCAGCCGGCCGAGGAACGACACGACGGGCAGCAACGGCCCGCTCAGGGCGAGCACCCGGCGGTAGGTGGTGGTGACAGCGGTCATCACAAGAAGCTATCCGCCACACCTGCACGATTCGTACGGGTGGTACGTACGAAGCCTTATCGCCGGCCGACCCGATGGTTCAGAGGAAGGCACCACGGGCAGGACGCCCCGGGATGACGCAACCCGATGACAGAACGGGCCCCCGGCGGGGTACGGGTGTTCCCATGACGCAGCCTTCGAGTCCGTCGCCGACCGCCACCTACCGGCTGCAGCTCCAGCCGGACTTCCCGTTCGCCGCAGCCGAGCGGGCGGTGCCGTACCTCGCCGCGCTCGGAGTCTCCCACCTGCACCTGTCACCGGTGCTGGAGGCGGTGCCGGGATCCTCGCACGGCTACGACGTGACCTGCCACGCGGCGGTCCGGGCCGAGCTGGGCGGCGAGGAGGGACTGCGGGCGCTGGCGGCGACGGCCCGGGCGCACGGCCTCGGACTGGTCGTCGACATCGTGCCCAACCACATGGCGGTGCCCGTACCGCTGTCGCTCAACGAGCCGCTGTGGGAGGTGCTGCGCGACGGTCCGACGTCGCCGTACGCGCGCTGGTTCGACGTCGACTGGGACGGCGGGCACGAGGGGCGGCTGCTGCTGCCCGTACTGGAGGGGCGGATCGGGGACGAGCTGTCCCGGTTCCGGGTCGAGGGGCGGGTGCTGCACTACGGAGAGCAGGTCTTCCCCTTGCGTCCCGGTACCGAGCGGCTGCCGCTGGAACGCCTCCTGGGGGCGCAGTGGTACCGCCTCGCCTGGTGGCGGCTGGCCCGCACGGAGCTCAACTACCGGCGGTTCTTCACCATTTCGGAGCTGATCGGGATCCGCGTCGAGGACCCGGAGGTGTTCGACGCCACGCACCGGACGGTGCTGCGGCTGGTCCGGGAGGGGGTCGTCGACGGGCTGCGCATCGACCATCCGGACGGGCTGGTGGATCCGGGCGGCTACCTGGCGCGGCTGCGGGCCGGCACGAAGGGCTGCTGGACCGTGGTGGAGAAGATCCTCACGGGTGCGGAGCGGCTCCCGGACGGCTGGGCGTGCGCGGGCACCACGGGCTACGACGCGCTCCACCACATCGACGGGCTGTTCGTGTGCCCGCAGGGCGCCGGGCGGCTGTTCTCGCACTACCGGGACTTCGTCACCCCGTTGGCCGACGAGGGCGGCGACTGGGAGGAGACGGTGCGGCGGGCCGCCTACGAGGTCGTCGAACACGACCTGGCGGCGGAGGTCGAGCGCCTGGTGCGGACCGCGGCCCGGATCGCCCAACGGGTGCCCAGGCCGGGCGACCACGCCCCGTGGGCGCTGCGCCAGGCGGTCCGGGAACTCCTGGTGCGGCTGCCGGTCTACCGGCCCTACGCCGGCGACACCAACGACGCCGCGCGGGCGGCGGCGGACGCGACGATGCTGGCCGGCGCGGCGGAGCGGGCCCGGGCCACCTTCCGGGTGCCGGAGGAGGCCGGGGCGGTGGACCTCGTCCACGACCTGGCGCTGGGGCGGTTCGCGCCCGGTGGGGACGGCGCCGCGGGCCGAGGGGACCCGGCGGCGGACCACGGCGCCGTGGACGGGGACGTCGCGGGCTTCGCGGCGCGGTTCGCGCAGACCGCGTCGGCGCTGCACGCCAAGTCCGTGGAGGACACCGCCTTCTACCGCTACCCGGTGCTGCTGTCGGCGTGCGAGGTAGGCGGCGATCCCGGGGAACCGGCGCTGGGGCCCGGGACGTTCCACGAGTACTGCGCACGGATGCAGCGGGACTGGCCGCAGAGCGGCACGGTGCTCTCCACGCACGACACCAAGCGCAGCGCCGACGTGCGGGCCCGGATCGCGGTGCTGTCGGAGTGCCCGGACCGGTGGCGGGACGTACTGGGCGTGGTGGCCGAAGGGCGGGACGTCGCGGACGGCGCGCCGCCGGTGGATCCGATGGTGGTCTGGACGGCCTGGCAGACCGCGTTCGGGCTGGGCACGTCCGACGCCGACGGTGCGGGCGCGGAGGCGGCGGTCGGCGACCGCGGGGAGCGGCTGACGCCCGCGGTGCTCAAGGCCGTGCGGGAGGCGGGGCTGCGCACCACCTGGACGGAGCAGGACGCGGTCTACGAGGAGCGGGTGGCGGAGTTCGTCCGGAGCGGGCCGGGCGGCCCGGTGGCGGACCAACTGGCCGCGCTGGAGGCGGAGCTCGCCCCGTTCGTCCGCGCGAACGTCCTCGGCGCGACGCTGCTGCACCTGACCGTGCCCGGCGTCCCCGACCTCTACCAGGGCACCGAGCAGGAGTACGCGGCGCTGGTCGATCCGGACAACCGGCGGCCGCCGCGGTTCGCTGCGGAGCTGCTCGCGGAACTGGACGGCGGGGCCGCGCCGACCGGTCCGTCCGCCGAGAAGCTGTGGCTGACGGCCAGTGCGCTGCGGCTGCGGCGGGCGCACCCGGAGTGGTTCGGCGCCGCCGCCTCGTACGAGCCGCTGGCCGTGGAGGGCCCGGCGGCCGAGCACTGCGTGGCGTTCGTCCGCGCGGGGCGGGTGGTGACGGCGGTGACCAGGTTGTCGCTGCGACTGCGGGAGACCGGTGGCTGGTGGGACACCGTGCTGCGGCTGCCCCCGGGCGGCGAGTGGCGGGAGGCGCTCACCGGCCGCGCGCTGGCGGGCGGCAGTGCGGTGGGGGTGGACGGCCTCCTGGCGGACTGGCCGGTGGCCCTGCTCGTACGGGAATAGCCCCGGACGCGGCGGAGGGCGCACCGCAACCGGCGTACTGATGGTGCGTCAGATGTAGTTGTCGGCCCCCGCCCCCGGAGGGGTTCGGTGAACCGAGCGTCCACACCGGCGGGTCCGACCCACACGACGCCGCTGACGCCGCGACGCCTCGGCGCGCCCGGTGGCCATCACCGCTTGGGCGGGGCCTGACGTTCGGTCAGGACGTAGTCCACGTGGCCGAACCTGATGTGGTCGCCGGGTCCGACCGCTATCTCGCCGACCAGCCGGCGCCCGTTGACGCAGGTGCCGTTGGTGGAGCCGAGGTCGCGCAGCATCCAGCCGGTGCCCTCGCTGCGCAGCTCGGCGTGGTTGCGGGAGACCGTCTCGTGGTTGAGTCGCAGGCCGACGCCCGGGGCCCGCCCGATCGACAGCGGGAACGGCCCGGGCTCCGGCAGCAGCAGCTTCGGCAGCCGCTCCGTGCGCCACGCCCTGCGCAGCCGGATGTGGAACGCCGACACCCGGCCGACCATCCGCAGTACCAGCCCCTGGACCTTGCCGTGCCGCTCCAAATCGGCCGTCGCCAGCGCGAGTTCGGAGTGCTGCTGGGCCGACAGGACGAGTTCCAACCGGCGCAGGAAGGTGTCCTGGGACAGCCGTCCCTCCGCCGCGCCGTCGCGCAGCAGCTCAAGGGCGCGTTCCCGATCCGCGTCCGAAGGCCGCGCGGGGAACTGGAGCGAAGTCATGGCGCAATTCTCCGGCCTGCGGTGAGCCGGTGTCCAGGCAACGTCGGTGCCCCACCGCACCGCGTCCTTTCGTCCGGGGCGGCGGCGTGCTTTCGTCGTCGGGAAGCGGGTCGGCGCCTGCCGCGGCGGCCGGGCCGGAGCGACGAAGGAGGACGACCGTGCTGTTCGAGGTATGGGCACCCGAGGCCGGGCGGGTCGCCCTCCACTGGGCCGGCGACCGGTCCGACGCGCCCCCGGTGGAGCTGGCGCGCGATCCCGCCCGCCCCGGTTGGTGGCGCGCCGACGCACCGGCCGGCGACGGCGACCGCTACGCCTTCCGACTGGACGGGGGCCCGGCGCGGCCCGATCCGCGCGCCGCCCGGCTGCCGGAGGGACCCGGCGGGCCCGGCGCGGTCGTCGAGCACGCCCGGTTCGCCTGGCGACACCCGTGGCCCGGCCGGCCGCTGCCCGGCGCGGTCCTCTACGAGCTGCACGTCGGGACGTACACCCCCGAAGGCACCTTCGACGCCGCCGCGGCCCGACTCGGCCACCTCGCCGACCTCGGCGTCACCCACGTCTCCTTGATGCCCGTCTGCCCGTTCCCCGGGACCCACGGGTGGGGGTACGACGGGATCGCGCCCTGGGCGGTGCACGAGCCGTACGGCGGCCCCGACGGGCTGAAGCGGTTCGTGGACGCCGCGCACGGCCACGGCCTCGGGGTGGTCCTCGACGTGGTGCACAACCACCTCGGCCCGTCCGGGAACCACCTCCCGGAGTTCGGCCCGTACTTCACCGACACCCACCACACGCCCTGGGGGGCGGCGGTCAACCTCGACGCCCCCGGTTCCGACGACGTCCGCCGCTACCTCATCGACAGCGCGCTCGGCTGGCTGCGCGACTACCGCATCGACGGGCTGCGGCTGGACGCCGTGCACGCCCTGCACGACGACCGCGCCCAGCACTTCCTGGCCGAACTGTCCGCCGCCGTGGACGCGCTCGCCGCCCAGCAGCGCCGTCCGCTGTTCCTGATCGCCGAGTCCGACCGCAACGACCCGCGCACCACCGCGCCGCGGGCGAGCGGCGGCCTGGGCCTGCACGCCCAGTGGAACGACGACTTCCACCACGCCCTGCACACCGCACTGACCGGCGAATCCCACGGCTACTACGCCGACTTCGCGCGCGCCCCGCTCGCCGCCCTCGCCAAGACCCTCACCGGCGGCTTCTTCCACGACGGCAGCCACTCCAGCTTCCGCGGGCGCCGCCACGGCGCCCCCCTGGACCTCCGGGCCACCCCACCGCACCGGCTGCTCGGCTACGCGCAGACCCACGACCAGATCGGCAACCGCGCGTACGGCGACCGGCTCACCGCCACCCTCTCCCCCGGCCTGCTCGCCTGCGCCGCCGCGCTGGTCCTCTGCGCCCCGTTCACCCCGATGCTCTTCATGGGCGAGGAGTGGGGCGCGCGCACCCCCTGGCAGTACTTCACCGACCACCCGGACCCGGAGCTTGCGGAGGCCGTACGGGCCGGCCGGCGGCGCGAGTTCGCGGCGCAGGAGGGCGGCGCGGCGCACGGCGACGGGCTCGGCGCCGACTGGCCGGACCCACAGGATCCGGCCACCCGCGACCGGTGCGTCCTGGACTGGGCCGAACCGTCCGCCGCGCCGCACGCCGCCCTGCTCTCCTGGTACCGCGGTCTCCTCGCCCTGCGCCGCACCCACCCCGCGCTGACCGACCCCGACCCCTCCCGCACCCACGTCTCCCACGACGAGGACGCCCGCTGGCTGGTGCTCCGCCGCGGCCCCGTCCACCTGGCCGTCAACCTCGCCCCGAGCGGTACGGCCGCCGTCCCGCTCGCCCCGTCCACGGCGCCCGCGACGGACGCACCGCGGGGCACCGCGCCGGCCCCGGCGACCGACTACCGCGCGGCGGCCGGTTGGCCGCACCCGGTGTTGCCGGACGACGGCGGGATGCTGCACCTGCCGGCGGAGTCCGTGGCGGTGGTCGTCGAGGAACCGCCCGGGACGCCGCGCGCGAAGGGGGAGCGTGCGTGATCGTGCTCAGCGACCCTCGGGTGGCGGACGTCCCGGTGCGGGACTGCGGCGAACCGTTGGCCGAGGTGACGGCGCTCCCCCGCGTGACCCTGGACCCGGGGGAGCGGGACCCGGACGGGGCGTACGGGCGGGTCCGGGCCGGTGTGTGCGCACGGTTGCGGACGGCCGTCGCCGGGCTGCCGGCGGGCTGGGGGTTCCTGGTGGTCGAGGGGCACCGCAGCAGCGCCGAGCAGGCCCGGCGGTTCGCCCGCTACCAGGACCGCCTGCGCGCCGCGGGCCACACCGACCCCGCGGAACTGCGCCGCCGGACGGCCGCGTTCGTCGCCCCGGTCGAGGTGGCCCCGCACTGCACGGGGGCGGCCCTGGACCTGACGCTGGTGGATGACCGGGGCCAGGCGCTGGACATGGGCGGTGCGGTGAACGGTCACCGCACGGGCGACGAGGAGCGCTGTCCGTTCGACGCCCGGGGGCTGCCGGCGCGGGCCCGACACCACCGCGCCCTCCTCGGCCGGGCCCTGGGCGGGGCCGGTTTCGTGAACTATCCCAGCGAGTGGTGGCACTGGTCCTACGGGGACCGCTACTGGGCGCTGCTCACCGGGGCCAGGTGCGCCGTCTACGGTCCGGTCTGAGGGGCGCGGCGGCGGTGCGGACTCGCCCGCGTCCCCTCACCGCGAGAACTCCTCGACCAGGGCCTTGCAGAAGGCGGGCAGGTCCGCCGGTTTACGGCTGGTGACGAGGGTGTTGGCGGCCTGGGTGCAGACCACGACCGGCCGGTCGACCCAGGTGCCGCCGGCGTTGCGGATGTCGGTGCGCAGACTGGGCCAGGAGGTGAGGGTGCGGCCCCGCACGACGTCGGCCTCGATCAGGGTCCAGGGGGCGTGGCAGATGGCCGCGACCGGTTTGCCGGTCTCGAAGAAGGACGCGATGAGGGCGATGGCGCCCCGGTCCAGGCGGAGCGCGTCGGGGTTGGCCACCCCGCCGGGCAGGGCCAGGGCGTCGAACTCCGCGACGGACGCCGCGTCCACGGTCAGGTCGACGGGGAAGGTGTCGGCCTTGTCCAGGTGGTGGAACGCCTGGACGCGGCCCGACCTGGTGGAGATCAGGGTGGGCTTGCCGCCCGCGGCGATCACCGCCTGCCAGGGCTCGGTCAGCTCGACCTGTTCGGTGCCCGCGGGGGCCACCAGAAACGCCACCTGCATGGTGCGTTCACTTCCCTTCGTCCGGACGGCCGGAGGACCGGACGGCGGCTTCCCGGGGGGCCGGAAAACGACGGTCGGCCGGTGGGGAGACATCCCTACCGACCGACCATAGCGGGAGGAACGGGGCGGCTCATCCGCTGGTGCGCGGCGGCCCCGGGCGGCCCGCGCCGCCCCTGCCGTCAGTCGCGCGGGGCCGCGGCGGCCGCCGGCCCGTCCGCGTCGGTGCCTTCCAGCTCGCGCTCGCTCTCGGCGACCGCCGCCGCCTCCGCGACCTGGTCGAGGCTGCGGGTGAGCAGGTAGTACAGGCCGCCGCCGACCAGCAGGCCGGGCACGAAGGAGAGGTCCGCGCCGCCCAGCGCCTTCGTCACCGGGCCGGTGTAGAAGGACGTGGAGAAGAACGGGACCATCGCGGCGAAGCCGGCGACGTAGGCGGTGATGCCGCGCCAGGACCAGCGGCCGTAGATGCCGGCCGGGTTGAAGATCGCGGTGACCGCGTAGTGGCCGCGCCGGACCCAGTAGAAGTCGACGAGGTTGACCGCCGTCCACGGGATCAGGAAGTAGAGCATCATCAGCACGAAGGTGTTGAAGCTCTCCAGGTAGTTCTCCGGGAGCAGCATCGCCACGGTGAAGACAATCAGGCCGATGGCCACGATGCCGGCGATCCGGATCCGGACGGTCGGCTTGACCGCGCGGAAGGCGTCGATCGCGCTGGTGGTGGTGAGCATCGCGCCGTAGGCGTTGACCGCCATGATGCCGACCAGGGCGACGGACGAGACGACCACCGCGAAGGTGCCGAAGCCTGGCACGATCGCGTTGCCGACCTGGCGGATGCCGCTGATCGCGTCCGGGTGCGGCAGCGCCGAGGCGAGCAGCGCGCCGAGCGACATCAGCCAGGCGGCGGAGCCGGCCGCGCCGGCGTAGGTCCACCAGATGACCTTGCGGGCGGAGACGTCGCGGGGCAGGTAGCGGGAGTAGTCCGAGACGTAGACGGCGTAGCTGATCTGGTAGCCGGCCGCGGCGGAGAAGACGACCAGGAAGGACGTCCAGGAGCCGTGCGCGGCGTGCCCGGCGGCGGCCACGGAGTGCGGGTCGAGCTGGACCAGCGCACCGACGGTGAGCACGCCGAAGACCACGATCAGCACGTAGGTGAGCCAGCGCTGGACCAGGTGCAGCAGGTCGTGGCCGACCACGGCGAGCACGATGGCGACGCCGATGATCAACACGTACCAGAGGGTGGCGCCGCCGGGGAAGACGGTGCGCAGGCCCTGGGCGGCCAGGACCACGTTGAAGACGTTGAACCCGACGTAGACGAAGACCACGGCGGCGAACGGCACGATCGCACCGCGGATGCCGAACTGGGCCCGCGACTGGATCATCTGCGGCAGGCCCATCCGGGGGCCCTGGTTGGCGTGGAAGGCCATGAAGAAGGTGCCGAAGCAGGCGCCGAGGACGACCGCCGCGACGGAGGCGAGCAGGCTCAGGCCGAGGGCCGGGCCGAGGAAGCCGGTGACCATCGTGGTCAGCACGAAGTTGCCGGTGAACCAGAACGGACCCTGGTGCCACACCTTCCCGTGCCGTTCGCGGACGGGGACGTAGTCGATGGAGCGGACCTCGATCATGCGCGAGCCTCGCCCCTCACTCGTGCCTTCCATGGGTGCCGTGCGATCCATGGGTTACTCCTCGGGCGTGGCGACAGGGGGTGCGGGGGTGGTGCCGCGGGAAGCCGGTGGGGAACGACGGATTCCGCGGTGGTGTGAACCTAGGCGTCCGGTCGCCGGGACTCGATCGCCCGATCGTCCATTCAATAGATATGTGGTGGACACTATGTCTATGCCTCTGCGTATCTCGGACCTGTTGGCCCGGCCCGGCCTCCATCTGGCCCTCACCTACGACGTACCGCAGGAGCTGCTGACCCGCACCATCGAGGCGGCGACCGTCTCCGACCTGCTCGTCCCGGGGAAGTGGTTGCAGGGCGGTGAGCTGCTGATGACCATCGGGCTGCTGCTGCCGATGGAGCCGGCATCCTGCCGCGCGTACGTCCGGGACGTGGCCGAGGGCGGCGCGGCCTGCCTGGCGCTCGGACTGGGCCAGGGACTGCCGTACCAGGAAGCACCGCAGCCCCTGGTCACGGCCGCGAAGGAGGCCGGGCTGCCGCTGCTGACGGTGCCGGACGAGGTCCCCTTCATCGCGGTCACCAAGGCCGTCTTCGACGCCCGGGCCACCGAACAGCGGGAGGTGCTGCACCGGGCCTTCGCCACCCAGCGCAGGCTGACCGCGGCCGCGGCGACGAGCGACGGGCTCCAGCCGATGCTGGCGGAGTGGACGGCCGCCACCGGGGTCGGCGCCACGGTCCTCGACCCACTCGGGCGGCAACTGGCGGCCGCCGAGCAGGAGCCGGGGACCGCGCTGGAGGACGCCCGCGACCTGGTCGAACGGGTCGCCGCACGGGGGCTGCGGGGCAGTGCGTCCAGCACCGCCGGCGGCCGGCAGCTGGAGGTGCAGCCGCTCGGCGCGCGCCGGCTGCGCGGACTGCTGCTGCTCACCGGCCGCCCGGACGACGCCGCCCGGTCCGTGGTGCCCGGACTGATCTCGCTGCTCTCCCTGGAGCTGGAACGACGGCACCTGCGGGACGAACCGGAACGCCGGCGGCGCTCGGCGCTGCTGTCGGAGCTGCTGGCGGACGAGGACCTGGCGGCGGACCGGGCCCGGGACATGCTGGCCTCGGTGGGGCTGTCCGCCGAGCGGGTGCGGGCGGTCGTCGTGGAGGCGGCACCGGTCGCGGGGCCGCGCGGCGGGGGCGGTGCCGCCGCCCGGACCGGGCTGTCGGAGGCCGCGGCCCAGGAGATGGCCGCCGATCTGGCGCTGGCCATGCCCGGCGGGCTGGTGCGGGTGACTGGCGGGCCGGGAGCCGCGCCGGGACGGCTGATCGAGGCGGTGGTCGGCGAGGAACTGGACATCCACGCGGTGCTCGGCCGGTTCGCCCCGCACTGCCCGGCGGGCATCGGCCCGGCCACCGCGCCGGAAGCGGTCCGGGTGTCGCTGCGGCAGGCCACCGGGCTGCTGGCGGTCAGCCGGACCAGCGGGGCGCCCGCGGAGGCCCGGCAGAGCGAGGCCGCCCGACTGCTGCTGGACCTGGGCGACCGGCGGACGCTGCACGGCTACGCCGACACCGTGCTCGGGCCGCTGGACCTGGCCGACGGCGGCGAGGAACTGATCGCCACCCTCGCCGCCTGGCTGGAGACCGGCGGTGCCTGGGACGCCACCAGCCGCCGGCTCGGCGTCCACCGGCACACGGTGCGCAACCGCCTGGACAAGGCGATGGACCTCACCGGGCGCCGCCTCGACGACCCCGACGACCGCTTCGACCTGTGGCTGGCCACCCGCATCCGGCGCGGCGGCGCCCCCTCCCCCGGCGCCCGCTGACGGCCGGCGCGCCGCTGCCGCCGGCCGCGCCCCGGTGATCGAGGGGGCCCGGCCGCGGCACGCCCCCTCGATTCCAGGCGACGCTTTCCCTGATCCCCCCGCACCGTCTTTACTGCTGAGGTGACCTACGAGATCCGCACCTTCGCCCCCGGCGCCCAGCACGCCACCACCGGGCCGGCCCCCACCTCGCGTGAGGGCCGTCTGGTGGCCGTCAGCGACCTCCACGTCCGGTACGACGAGAACCGCGACATCGTCGAGCGGTTACGGCCGGAGTCCGACGACGACTGGCTGCTGGTGGCCGGGGACGTCGGGGAGTACGTCGAGGACATCCGCTGGGCGCTCGGCCGGTTGAGCGAGCGGTTCGCCAAGGTGGTGTGGGTGCCCGGCAACCACGAGTTGTGGACCCCCGCCAAGGACCCGGTGCAACTGCGCGGGGTGGCCCGCTACGAGCACCTGGTGGAGGTCTGCCGGGAACTGGGGGTGATCACCCCCGAGGATCCGTACCCCGTGTGGGAGGGGGCGGGCGGCCCGGTGGCCCTCGCGCCGCTCTTCCTGCTCTACGACTATTCCTTCCGGATGCCCGGCATGGGGTCCAAGGAGGAGGCCCTGGCGATCGCCGAGAAGGCGGGCGTCGTCTGCACCGACGAGTACTTCCTGCACCCGGACCCCTACCCGTCCCGCGAGGCGTGGTGCCGGGCCCGGGTTGCGGAGACCGAGGCGCGGCTCGCGGCCCTCCCGGAGGACCTGCCGACCGTGCTGATCAACCACTGGCCACTGGTCCGCGAGCCCACCAGACCCCTGTGGTACCCGGAGTTCGCACTGTGGTGCGGGACGGAGGCCACCGCCGACTGGCCCCGTCGGTTCCGCGCCACCACGGTGGTCTACGGCCATCTGCACATCCCGCGGCTGATCATGTGGGACGGAGTGCCCCACCAGGAGGTGTCGCTCGGCTACCCTCGCGAATGGCGGCGCCGCTCCGGTTCCCCCGGCCGCCCGGTCCAGATCCTGCCCGTCGCGACCACCGGAGTTCCCGCGTGATAGAGAAGCTGCTGCCCGCGCCGATCGCGACCGCCGAGTCCTTCGGGGACGACCCGCTCTCGGAGATGTTCCCGGAGGAGTTCGCGCTGGTGGCCGAGGCGGTCCCACAGCGGCAACGGGAGTTCGGCACGGTGCGCAACTGCGCCCGCCGGGCCCTCGCCGCCTTCGGGATCGCCCCCGCGCCGGTCCTGCCCGGCGAGCGCCGCGCCCCGATCTGGCCGACCGGCATCGTCGGCGCGATGACCCACTGCACGGGCTACCGCGGCGCCGCCGTGGCCCGGGCGACCGACGTGCGCTCCGTGGGCGTCGACGCGGAGCCGCACGCGCGGATCGAGGACCCGGGCGTCCTGGAGCTCGTCACGCTCCCCGACGAACGGGCCCAGCTCTCCCAACTCGCCGCGCACCAGCCGGAGATCTGCTGGGACCGGCTCGTCTTCAGCGCCAAGGAGAGCGTCTACAAGGCGTGGTTCCCGCTCACCGGCCGCTGGCTGGGCTTCGAGGACGCCCACCTCACCCTCGACCCGACCGACGCCACCTTCACCGCCCGGTTCCTGGTGCCCGGTCCGGTGGTCGAGGGCCGGGAGCTCACCGAGTTCACCGGCCGTTGGCTGATCGGGTCCCAGCTGGTGATGACGGCGGTGACCGTACCGGTGTGACGGGAGCGGACCCCGAGCGTCTCGCGGGGGCACCCCGGGCGGTGCCCCCGCGTCGCCGGACCGGACGCCGTGGGCCCTCCGCCGCCGGCGCCGCTCAGCGCTGCTTCCCCTTCGGGCACACCGGTGTGGTCATCGCGTCGAGGACGTCGGTGTCGGAGGGCCGGGCCAGACGACGTCGGGCGCCGCGGGCAGCCCGAAGGCACACTCGTGCCCGAGGCGGGGTGAGAGTTCAAGTGCGGGATCCCGAGGGGCTCTTCGTACGTCGAACCCGTGTGAGATGAGAATCCTCGAATTCCCCGTGGTTGTCGTGAGCACCGAGTCCACGGAATGGTGAGCAGCGAGCCAACTGGCCGCCTTCCAGCGCCTTTTGCCGGTAGTCCTTCGGCGCGATCCCATAGGCATTGCGGAAGGCCCGGCTGAAGTCGGCCGGCCGCGGGAACCCCCAGCGCGCGGCGATGGCGTGGACCGGGAGGGTGCGCAGCGCCGGATCGGTGAGGTCGCGGCGGGCGGCCGCCAGCCGTCGGCTCCGGATACGGCCGGCGACGGTGCTCTCCTCGTCCTGGAAGAGGCGGTGCAGGTAGCTGGTCGAGATGTGGTGCGCCGCCGCGACGACGGACGGGGTCAACTCGGGGTCGGGCAGGTGCTCGTCGATGAACGACGTGATGCGCAGCACCAGGTTCCGCCGACGGACCTCCGGCGGGAGGGTGCTGCCGGTTTCGAGGGCGCCGGCGAAGAGCGCGGCGACCAGATCGGTGAGGACCGTCCCCAGGCGGGGCCCGTCGCAGGACCGGTAGGGGCCGGTGTCCTCGCACAGTCGGGTGAGGAACTGTGCGAGCAGCGCGCCGACCCCCTGGCAGGTCGTCATCCGCCGGGGCACCGCACGGCCGTCCATGCCGCGCGGCAGCGGCAGCAGCACCTTGGGGACCTCCAGCCCCACCAGCGCGACCGGGCCCTGGTCGCCGCGGATCTCCGCCGGCAGCGAGGAATCGCCGACGATCAGGTCGGCCGGCCGGTAGACCACCTCGTGGTCCCCCCAATCGGCCGTCCAGGTCCCCGCCACGACGAGGGAGAGGTGGGAGAGCCCCGGGTCGGAGCGCCGGATCAGTCGCGGCGTGCGGCGGACCACCACCTGCGGGAACGTCGCCGACCACACGGTCACCGCACCGAGGTCCAGCACCCGCTGGGTGGCCCGGAAGTCCTCCGCGTGGTCGCTTCTGACCTGCACGGGAGCATGGGTCTGCGCCATGCGCTCCGCCCAGTAGGCCAACCGGTCCTCCGCCGGCACGTCCTCGGTCCGGAAAACCCTCTCGTTCAACACGCGTCCCCCCTGATCGCACGGCTTCCGGGGAGGGTCACAGAGGGGGATAAGCATCTGATGAACGACCGCCGTCCCGCCCCGGCGCTCCACGGGGCGGGTGCCGCCGTCGACCGGGGCGCGGGCGGCCGCGGGTCACGTCCGCGCACCGCCCGCCGCCGGTCCGGTGCTCACCCCTCGTCGGGCGCCAACCGCAACGAGATCGAGTTGATGCAGTACCGCTGGTCCGTCGGGGTCGGGTAGCCCTCGCCCTCGAAGACGTGGCCGAGGTGGGAACCGCAGCGGGCGCAGCGGACCTCGGTGCGGACCATGCCGTGGGTGCGGTCCTCCAGGAGTTCGACGGCGTCGGTGTCCTTGGGGTCGTAGAAGGACGGCCAGCCGCAGTGGCTCGCGAACTTGGTGGTGGAGCGGAACAGTTCGGCGCCGCAGGCCCGGCAGGAGTAGACGCCGCCGGTGTTGGTGTCGGTGTACTCGCCGACGAAGGCGGGCTCGGTGCCGCCCTGGCGCAGCACGTGGTACTCGGCCGGGGTCAGCTCGCTGCGCCACTGCTCGTCGGGCTTGTCGATCTCGTACGTCATCGGGGGCCTCCTCAGCTCATGCGCCCAGGCGGGACAGGATGGCGGGGCCGAGGTCGGTCACGTCGCCCGCGCCCATGGTGAGAACAAGGTCACCGGGCCTGGCCATTCCGGCGATCAGGTCCGGGATCGCGCTCTTGTCGGCCTCGGGGGTGACCTGGGCGCCGGCGGTCCGGGCGGCGTCGGTGATCAGGGCGCTGGTGACACCCGGGATCGGGTCTTCGCGGGCCGGGTAGATGTCCAGGACGACGGAGGCGTCGGCGAGGGCGAGGGCCTGGCCCATCTCGGTGCCCAGCTCCTGGGTGCGGGAGTACAGGTGCGGCTGGAAGACGACGAGGATGCGACCGCCGGCCTCCTCGGTGGCGCCGCGGATGGCCTCCAGGTCGGCGGTCATCTCGGTGGGGTGGTGGGCGTAGGAGTCGATGACCTGGACGCCGGCGACCTCGCCCTTGAGCTGGAGGCGGCGCTTGACGCCGGTGTACTTGCCGAGGGCGTCGGCGAGCTGGTGCGGCGGGAGGTCGAGGGCGACTCCGGCGGCCAGGGCGGCGACGGCGTTGCCCGCGTAGTGCCGGCCGGGGACGGAGACGGTGAAGGTGAGGATCTTGCCGCTGGTGAGGGTGACCGTGACGTCGCTGGCCAGGCCGTGCGGGGTGATCTGGAGGATGCGGACGTCGGCGTCCTTGGACTCGCCGTAGGTGACGATCTCGATGTCGTCACGGCCGGCGAGCCGGGCGGTCAGCTCGCGGGCGCCGGGGTGGTCGGCGGAGACGACCAGGGTGCCGCCGGGGCGCACGCGGTCGACGAACGTCTCGAACGAGGCGTAGATCTCGTCCATCGAGGCGTAGTTGGCGTGGTGGTCCAGCTCGACGTTGAGGACGATGGCGACCTCGGGGGCGTACTTGTGGAAGCTGCGGTCGCTCTCGTCGGCCTCGGCGACGAAGATCTGGCCGCTGCCGTGCTCGGCGTTGGAGCCCGGGGCGTCCAGGTCGCCGCCGATGGCGTAGGACGGCTTGAGGCCGAGGGCGCCGAGGGAGACGGCGAGCATCGACGTGGTGGTGGTCTTGCCGTGGGTGCCGGCGACGGCGATCGGGCGCAGGCCGTCCATGAGGGCGGCGAGCGCGTCGGAGCGGTGGACGACCGGGATGCCGCGCTGCTGGGCGGCGGCCAGCTCGGGGTTGTCGGAGCGGATCGCGGAGGAGACCACGACGCTGGTGGCGTCGTCGGCGAGGTGCTCGGCGGCGTGGCCGAGGTGGACCGTGACGCCGAGGGCGCGCAGGGCCTGGGCGGTCGCGGAGTCCTTGGCGTCGCTGCCCGCCACCTCGGCGCCGCGCTGCGCGAGGATCTTGGCGATGCCCGACATGCCGGCGCCGCCGATGCCGATGAAGTGCGGCCGTTCCATCGAGGCTGGGATGGCGGGTGCCATGGGTGGGTCTCCCTGATCGTCGAGCGTGGCGTGCGGGTCGTGCGTCCGGTCGTGGGTGGTGCTTGCCGACGATTCTCGCACCCGGCGCCGACAGCGCCGGTCCGCGACCCCACGGCGGGGCGTGCCACCGCGCGGGGCTCCCCGCGCGGTGCTCAGCGGCGGATCAGGCCCTGGGCGGTGGCGGCGGCGACCGCGGCGGTGCGGGAGTCCACGGCCAGCTTGGCGTAGATGTGGACGAGGTGGGACTTGACGGTGGCCTGGCTGAGGAAGAGCCGCTTGCTGATCGCCGCGTTGGACAGGCCGTCGGCGACGAGTTGGAGGACCTCGGTCTCGCGGCGGGACAGGGCCGTGGCGGGCGTCCGCATCCGGTCCATCAGGCGCAGCGCGACGGTGGGGGCGAGTGCGGACTTCCCGGCGGCGGCGGACCGCACCGCGGCGGCCAGTTCGTCGGGCGGGGAGTCCTTGAGGAGGTATCCGGTGGCGCCGGCCTCGATGGCGGCCAGGATGTCGGCGTCGCTGTCGTAGGTGGTGAGGATCAACACGCGCGGCGCGCCGGGGCGGGCGGTGATCTCCGCGGTGGCGCGGGACCCCAGCATCCGGCCGCCGAACTGGAGGTCCATGAGGACCACGTCCACGTCGAGCCGGCCGGCCAGGTCCACGGCCTCCTCGGCGGTGGGCACGTCGGCGGCGATCTCGAAGTCCGGCTCGGTCTCCAGGACGGCGCGCAGTCCGGCCCGGACGACGGGGTGGTCGTCGGCGAGCAGCAGCCGGACGGGGGCGGCGGGGGCGGTCACGGGGCGGCTTCCCGGGGGGTCTCGGGGACGGCGGACGGGTCGGGGCAGGGCAGCGTCACGACGAGCGCGGTGCCCTCCCCGGGGGCGGACTCGACGGCGAGGGTGCCCTGGAGGGCGTGGGCCCGGGCGCGCATCGCGGCCAGCCCGAAGCCGGAGCCGCCGGCCGCGGAGCCGGGCGGTGGCACCTCGGTGGGCAGGAAACCGGCGCCGTCGTCGACGACGTCCAGGGCGACCTCGGTGTCCATGTAGCTGAGGGTCAGCTCGACGCGGCCGGCGGCGGCGTGCTGGACGGTGTTGGCGAGCGCGGACTGGGCGATGCGCAGCAGGGCGACCTCGTGCGGCGTGGGCAGCGCGGCGGGGGCACCGGAGACCTGGCAGTGCACGGCCAGTCCGGAGGTGCGGGCGGTGGCGGCGCAGAGCCGCTCCAGGGCGGCCGGCAGCGATCCGGCCTCCAGGTCGGGCGGGCTCAGGGCACGGACGAAGCGGCGCGCCTCGGCGAGGTTGTCGACGGCGGCCGTGCGGGCCTGCCGGATGTGCCCGAGGGCGGTCTCCGGGCGCTCCGGGACGGCGCGCTCGGCGGCCCGGAGCAGCAGCTGGATGCTGGAGAGGCCCTGGGCGAGGGTGTCGTGGATCTCGCGGGCCAGGCGCTCCCGTTCGGCGAGGACGCCGGCGGAGCGTTCGGCCGCGGCCAGTTCGCTGCGGGCCGCGGTGAGCTCCTCGATGAGGCGTTGGCGCTGTTCGCTCTCCCGGTAGAGGGCCTGGTAGCCGAGGACGACGGCGACCGCGACCGCGGCGCCCAGCATGGGCCCGATGACCGTGCCGACGCTCAGGGCGTGGGTGTGCCAGGCGAAGCCGGCGATGGCGAGGGCCGTGCTGGCGGCGACGGTGGGCAGCGCCCAGCGCAGCGGCAGCAGGTGCAGTTCGACGAAGAAGAGCGGGAAGGCGAGCCAGACGCCGTCCGGGGTGAGCGCCAGGAGCACCATCCAGACCGCGACGACGACGGCGAGCCACAGGGCGGCGGCGCGGGAGGAGCTGCGGACCCGGGGCAGCACGGGGCCGAGGACGTAGAGCGCCAGCAGGACCACGGCGGTGGCGAGCACGGCGGGTGCGGTGGGTCGTTCGTCGGCCACCGCGCGGACGCCGGCGAGCGCGAGCAGCGCGGCCACCATCAGGTGGAGGCACAGGCGCAGCACGCGCAGGACGGGGGTCAGGGAGTGGTCGGTCCTGGCTTCTTCGGTCACGGCTCCTTCAGGCTACGGGCGCGGACCGGGCCCGGCATCAATCGAAAGGTGGAGGGCGGGCATCCAAAGGTGGAGGTCGGGGCGCACCTTTCGGTGGCGGGGAACCACTCCTGGGCGCGATGCCCGACGCCCCCGCGGGGGGCGACGGTGGGAGCCAGTCGCCGGGCGGTGGGTCCGGTACCGATCCGAGGATGGCCGAGCCGGTGTTCGTCGCCTGGAGAGACCTGAGATTCGCCAAGGGCAGGTTCGCCCTGATGGGGACCGTCGTCACCTTGATCACGGTGCTGGTGGGGTTGTTGTCCGGCCTGACGGCGGGGCTGGGCCGGGAGAACACCTCGGCGATCACCGCGCTCCCCGCCGACCACCTGGTCTTCGCCGCCCCGGCCGGGGACGGCAAGCCGTCGTTCACCGACTCCCGGCTGCCGGAGCGGACGGTGCGGGAGTGGGCGCGGGTGCCCGGCGTGCGCAGCGCGGAGCCGCTGGGCATCGCCACCACGAAGGCCGAGGGGGCCGGCGGGAGGTCGGCCGCGGTGTCGGTGTTCGGGGTGCGGCCGGGCTCGCGCCTCGCGCCGTCCGCGGGGCCGGCCGGCGACGGCACGGTGGTGCTGTCGCAGAAGGCGGCCGCGGAGCTCGGGGCGCGCGCCGGCGACCGGGTCGCGCTGGGCGGCCGGAAGCTGTCCGTGACGGCGGTTTCGGGGGCGGCGATGTACAGCCACACGCCGGTGGTGTGGGCCTCGCTGGACGACTGGCACCGACTGTCCGGGAGCCCCGGTGGCGCGGGCGCGCAGGACGCGACGGTACTCGCCCTGTCCACCACCGGGACGGACGGTCTGGCCGCCGCTGACCGGCGGCTCGGCACCCGGACGGTGGCCGCGGCGGACGCCCTGACGGCGATCGGCTCGTACAGCGCCGAGAACGGGTCGCTCCAGCTGATGCGCGGCTTCCTGTTCGCGATCTCGGCGCTGGTCATCGGGGCGTTCTTCACGGTCTGGACGATCCAGCGCAGCGGCGACGTCGCGGTGCTCAAGGCGCTCGGCGCCTCCACCCGCTACCTGCTGCGGGACGCCCTCGGCCAGGCCGTCGTCCTCCTGGTGCTCGGCACCGGCCTGGGGACCGCGGTGGCGGCCGGGGTGGGTGCCGCGGTGGGCGGCACCGTGCCGTTCGTGCTCGACCCGTCCACCGTGCTGGTCCCGGCCCTGATCATGATCGCGCTGGGTGCCGTCGGCGCCGCGCTGTCCATCCGCCGCATCACCTCCGTCGACCCGCTGACCGCCCTGGGAAGTGCCCGATGAGCCTCGAACTGACCGACGTCACCCTCACCTACCCGGACGGCGACGCCCGCCTGACCGCACTGGACGCCGTCTCGCTGACCGTGCCGGCGGGCCGCGTGACGGCCGTGGTCGGGCCCTCCGGGTCCGGGAAGTCCAGCCTGCTGGCGGTCGCCGCGACGCTGATCCGGCCGGACCGCGGCCGGGTGGTGATCGACGGCACCGACACCGCCGGGCTCGGCCGCGGCGAGCTGACGACGCTGCGCCGCTCCGCCATCGGCACGGTGTTCCAGCAGCCGAACCTGCTGCCGTCGCTGACCGCGGTGGAGCAGCTCCAGGTGATGGCCCACCTGGACGGCCGCTCGCCCCGTACGGCCCGGTCCCGGGCGCGGGAGCTGCTGGCGGCGGTGGGCCTGACGGAGCAGGCGGACCGGCGCCCGCACCAGTTGTCGGGCGGCCAGCGGCAGCGGGTCAACATCGCCCGGGCGCTGATGAACGAGCCCGCGGTGCTGCTGGTCGACGAGCCGACCAGCGCGTTGGACCACGAGCGGGGCGCCGCGGTCCTCGGCCTGCTGACGGACCTGACCCACCTGCGTGGCACCGCGACGGTGCTGGTCACCCACGACCGGTCCCACCTGGCCGCGGTGGACGCGGTGGCGGAGGTCCAGGACGGGCGACTGACCTCGGGAGCGGGCGCCGGGGTGTGAGCCCCTGTGGGGCGGGGCGGCGCCGTCCCGCCCCGCAGGGGCTAGTCGTCGCGGTGCGAGAAGGTGGGGAACAGGTCGGGCTTGCCGGGCTGCCGCCCCTTGGCGGGGTCGTCCGCCCCGGCCCTGGGCTCCTCGGCCTCCGGGGTGCCCCGCCGCGTCCGGTCCCGGCCGGGCTCCGCGTCCCGGCCCCGGTCCTCGTGCCGGCCGCGCTCGCGCTCCGCGTCCGGTTCCCGCTGCTCCGCCATGACGGCCCCTTTCCTCGGTCCTCGATGTCCTCGGCGGCGTCGGGTGCGTCGCCGCCGTCGCTCGGCCGGCGGGGTGGCCCGTGCCGCGGGCCACCCCTCCTGACCAGGAACGCATCGAACCGGGACCGTGGCGGGCTACAGCTACCCCGTTCGAGTGGCGCGCCGGCGTGGGATTGACGAACGGGCCGGAACCGGCCGTGACGGTCCCGGTTCAGGCGCCGCCGGACTCCTGGGGTTGGTCGTCGGCGGCGTGCGAGAAGAGCTTGAGGACCGGGACGCCGACCTTGTGGCGGGCCCGGGAAGCCCAGTCGCGGTGGAAGAACTCCTCGACGAAGTGCGGGGCGGTCAGCACGATCACCTCGTCCGCACCGGTCTCGTCGATGACCGACTTCAGCAGGTCCAGCGGATGGTCGTCGACCACCTGGCCGACCGCCTCGGAGCCGGCCGCGCGCAGCGCCTCCAAGGTGTGGCCCAGCCCCTGCTCGGCGGGGACCACGGCGCGCGCCCCACCGGGCTCCTCGCCCTCCCGCACGGCGTCCTCGAACTCGCCGAGCGCGACGTCGTCGATGGCCCGCAACAGCACGTCCTGCTTGCCGCGCGGCTGCATGAGGACCACGAAGGACACCGGATCGTCACCGTGCAGGGTCGTGACGAACTCCACGTCGGCGGGCGTCAGAGGCTTCTCGATCATCAATACGCTCGTGAACACGACGGACGCCCTTCTCATCTTCTGCACCGTCTGCCACGGTGCCCACAGAAACCATCCTGCCCCGTCGCCACACGGGACCTGTCGGCTTTTAGTGTGCCCAACAGAAGCTAAGCGGAACAGATAATTCCGCTCTTTTGCGGACCGGCAGCGCCGTCAGAAGCGGCGGTAACGGGTGAACAGGAACCCGGACTCCTCCAGGACGGACACCAGCCCGAACCGCTCGGGGACCGCGACGGCCGGCCCGTCCATGATCCGCTGAGCGTCGCCGACCGCCACCACCGGGGCCAGCGAGAGGCACATCTCGTCCAGCGCCCCGGCCGCCGCGAACTGCCCCAACAGCCGCGGTCCGCCCTCACTGAGCAGCCGGGTGTGCCCCCGTTCGGCCAGGGCCGCCGCCACCCGCGCCGGATCGACGCCCCGCCCCTCGCCGGCGAAGAGCACCTCGACGCCCGCGGCGCGGGCCGCCCGCACCCGGTCCTCGGGGGCACCCGCACCGGTCAGCACCAGGGTGGGCACCAGCGGCTCGGTGAACAGCGGCAGGGAGAAATCCAGGTCCAGGCCGGCGGTCACCACGGCGATGGCAGGGGCCGGCCCCTGCCCCGCGGCGGCCCGCCGCTCAGCGAACGCGGCCCGGGCGCGGGCCGGCCGGTAGCCCTCCCGCCGGACCGTCTCCGCGCCCACCACGACCGCGTCCGCGAGCGCCCGCAGCACCCCGAAGATCCGCATGTCGGCGTCCCCGGAGAGCGGTTGCGACCGGCCCTCGTGGTGCGCCGCGCCGTCCAGGGAGGACACCATGTTGGCGCGCAGCCATCCGGGGCGCGCGGACCGCACCGGGTCGTCCGCCGCCGGGTACGCGTAGGCCGCGGCCAGCTCGTCGAGCGTCCACTCGCGGTCGGTGACCCCGTCGGGACCGGCGGTCCGGTCGGCGCCCTCCGGGACGTCCACGAGGGCGTCCGGGGCCGGTGCGGGCGGGGCGGGGAGGGGGAACAGGCGTCGCATGGGCGCAGTGTGACATGCCTCGCTCAGCGGGTCGGGTGGTGCGTCACAGCGACTAGGCTGGACAGCTGTGTCACCTTCCCAGTCCTCCTCCGCTCCCTCCCCGATAGTCGCGTCCCCGGCCTCGGGGGACGGCACCGCGGGCCCCACCGCGCTCGCCTCCCGCGCACCGCACGTCCCGGCCGACCGCCTGGTCGCCGAGATGGTGCCGCCGCCGCGCTTCCAGGGCGCCCGCTTCGACACCTACCTCCCGGACCCGGGACAGCCCAGCCAGGCCGCCGCCGTGGAGGTCCTGCGGGCCTTCGCCGCGGGCACCGGCGCGGCGGACGGGGACGCCGGCGGGAAGCGGCGCTGGTTCTCCCGCGCACCGAAGAAGCCCGCCGCCCCCAAGGGCCCGCGCGGGGTCTACCTGGACGGCGGCTACGGCGTCGGCAAGACCCACCTGCTCGCCTCCCTGTGGCACGCGACCCCCGCGGCCCCCGAGCTCAAGGCGTTCGGCACCTTCGTCGAGCTGACCAACCTGGTCGGCGCGCTCGGCTTCCAGCAGACCGTGCGCACGCTCAGCGAACACCGCCTGCTGTGCATCGACGAGTTCGAGCTGGACGACCCCGGCGACACGGTGCTGGTCTCCAGCCTGCTCGGCAAGCTGGTGGAGGCCGGCGTCGCGCTGGCCGCCACCTCCAACACGCTGCCCGGCAAGCTCGGCGAGGGCCGGTTCGCGGCCGCCGACTTCCTGCGCGAGATCCAGGGCCTGAGCGCCCACTTCCGCGCCCTGCGCATCGACGGCGAGGACTACCGCCACCGCGGCCTGCCCGAGGCGCCCGCCCCGTTCGACGACGAGACGGTCCGCCGCGCGGCGGACCGCACCCCCGGCGCCTCGCTCGACGACTTCCCGACCCTGCTGGACCACCTGTCGAAGGTGCACCCCAGCCGGTACGGCGCGATGTGCGACGGCATCACGGCGGTCTGCCTCACCGACGTCCAGGCGGTGCCGGACCAGTCGACCGCGCTGCGCCTGGTGGTGCTCGCCGACCGGCTCTACGACCGGGAGGTGCCGGTGCTGGCCTCCGGTAAGCCCTTCGACGCGCTGTTCAGCGACGAGATGCTGCGCGGCGGCTACCGCAAGAAGTACTTCCGCGCCATCTCCCGTCTGACCGCGCTGGCCCGGGACGCCAAGACGCTGGTCGGATAGGCGTCGCCGGGCGGTCAGCCCGAGCAGGCCGTGCGCTGGGCCTCCTACCACTCGCAGACCGGGCAGCGGACGATGCCGGGGGTGGTTGCCGGGTAGGCGGTCGGCTTGCCGCACTCGACGCAGTCGGCGGGCGGCGCCCCCGCGGCGGGGTCGGCCGCCGCCGGACCTTGGTCGGACGGCTCGGACACGGGGTGCGGCTCGGGGTGCGGCATGCGCCCGACCCTACGCCGCGGCCCCGAGCCCCGGACCGGCCGGAGCGCACCGGTCAGCCGCGGCGTCCGGCCAGGGCGCAGGCCGCGGCCGCGGCACCCGAGGCGAGCAGCAGCGCGGCGGCGAGCGGCAGCCACGGCACGGTGACGGTGCCGCGCTCGGAGCCGGTGATCATGCCGGTCAGTGCGGCGTTGGCGGGCGACGCGCCCAGGACGAGCACGAGCAGCGCCGCGATCAACCCGGTCGGGACGCCCCAACCGGGGCGCAGCAGCACGGGCCGGGAACACAGCGCACCGATCGCGGTGCCCAGCACCACGCAGACCAGCGCCGTGCACAACCCGGCGACCGTCGCGGGCAGCACCGGCACGGCGACCCGGTGACCGGTGGAGTCCGGATCGGAGAGCAGCGCCACGAAGGCGGTGCCCACGAGCGCGAGGAGCAGTGCGGCGCCGGCCGCGGCCAGCAGGGCGGCCAGGTGCGCCTGGCCGGGGCCGGTGGCGGCCGCGACGCAACTGCGGGCGGCGGGCGGCTCGTTGGTGACGCAGATCCGGGTCAGCCAGACGGTGACGGGCAGCAGTCCGCCGGCGGCGTAGCCGTAGGCGTCCAGGATCGGGCCGCCGGTCTGGATGCCGACGGCCAGGAACGCCGCGTGGACCAGGAGCGGCGGCAACCAGCGGTAGGACCCGGCGAGCAGCGCCGCCTGGTAGCGGACCAGGGCGGTCAACGGGGCGGTCATGGGCGGGGGTTCCCTCCGGGGACGGCGGCGTGGGGGCCCGACTCCTGGACGGCGGTGACCGCACGGATGTGCCAGGGCGGACGCGCGGTCAGCAGGGTGCGCAGCAGGGCGTCGGAGTGGGCGGCCGGGACGGTCAGCCGGAGGGCGCCGCCCGGGCCGGGCGCCAGGTCCGGGGCGCCGGGGAGGTCGGTCGGCGGCGCGGCGCCCGGCGGGCCCTCCGCCTCGATGACGGTCCGCGGCCCTGCCTCCCGGGGCGCGTCGGCGGCCACAACGGGAGCCTGGGACCGCAGCCGTGCGTCCGCGATGCGGAAGCGGCCGTCCGCGGCCCCGGCCAGTCGGCGCGGGTCGTGGTCGACGAAGACGACGGTGCCGCCGGCGGCGACCCGTTCGGCGACCGCGCGGTCCAGGACGTCCCGGGCCGCCGGGTCCAGGCCCGTCCACGCCTCGTCCAGGACGAGGAGCTCGGGGTCGGCGAGCAGGGCTTGGGCGACGGCGACCTTCTGGCTCGTCCCCTTGGACAGTTCGGCCATCGGGGTCCGGGCGTGCCCGGCGGCGCCGAAACGGGCCAGCCACTCGGCGGCCCGGCCGGTCGCCTCCGCGGTGCGCAGCCCGTGGACCCGGCCGAGGTGGGTGAGGTAGCCGGCGGCGGTGAACGGCAGGGCCGCCGGGAACCGCTCGGGGACGTAGGCGGTGCGCGGGCGCCCGGTGATCCGGCCGACCGTGGGCCGGTCGAGGCCCGCGAGCAGCCGCAACAGGGTCGACTTCCCGCTGCCGTTGACGCCCTCGACGCGCAGCAGCGCGCCCGCCGGCACGTCGAGCCGCACCTCGCGCAGCACCCAGGGCCCGCGCAGCCCGTAGCGTCGCCCCACCCCGTCCAGCCGCATCCGCTGCCCCGTCTGCCACGGCATCGACCGCACCTCCCCCGCTCCCCCGCCGCTTCCCCCGGCCCTCGCCGACGGTAGTCGCGGAGGCGGCGCTGTGCGGTGCCGGGAGCGGATTCCGCGACCGCGGGCGGTCGCCGGGCACTGTCAGTGGCGGCTGGCAGACTGAAGCACGTGACCACGACCGAGACCGCCGGCCAGGCCGGCGCGCACCACGAACCCCACCAGACCGACGCCCCGCGGCCGGACCGCCCCGAGGAGAGCGCGCCGGAGTACGTGCTGCCGCTCGTGGTGCGCCTGGAGCGCGACGCCCCGCCCGAGCGGACGGACGCGCTGGAGGCCGCCGCACGGGCCGTGCTGGTGCTACTCGCGGACGAGCGGGCCCTCGGGTCGGGCGAGTGGGCCCAGGTGGTGCACGACTGGCAGGACTCCCGGATACGCAAGGTGGTGCGGCGGGCGCGCGGTGCGGAGTGGCGGCGGGCCGCGGCCCTGCCCGGCATCACGGTCAGCGGCCGGGAGGCCGAGGTGCGGGTCTTCCCGCCGGTGCCGCTGGACGGCTGGCCGAAGGACCTGGCGCGGCTCCAGGTCTCCGGGACCGAGCTGGCCGATCCGCAGGCCCCCGGGGAGCCGGCGGCCGGCGCCCCGGTGCTGTGGCTCAATCCGGCGCTTCAGATGTCGGCGGGCAAGGCGATGGCGCAGGCCGGGCACGGTGCGCAACTGGCGTGGTGGGCGCTGTCCGCGGCGGACCGGGAGGCATGGCGCGCGGCGGGTTTCCCGCTGGCCGTGCGGACCGCGGCACCCGCCGCGTGGGCGGGGCTCACCGACCGCGGGCTGCCCGTGGTGCGGGACGCCGGCTTCACGGAGATCGCGCCGGGCTCGTGCACCGTGGTCGCCGACCACCCGGCGCTGCGCGGTACGGCGCTGCCGGCGCACCGCTGAGGGGGGCGGGGCGGGGTGCCGCTCCCCCGCCGGCGGTCGGGTGCCGGTCGGGACATACCGTGTGCCCATGTTGACCTCGCTCATCGGCTTCACCGTGGTCGCCGCGCTGCTGACCGTCTCCCCCGGCCCCGACTTCGCGGTGGTCCTGCGGACCGCGCTCGGCTCGGGTCGCCGGGCCGCGCTGTGCGCCGCGCTCGGTGTCGCCGCCGGCTGCTTCGTGTGGGGGTTGGCCGGGGCGGTGGGGCTGACCGCGATGCTCGCCGCCTCGAAGGCGGCGTACGACGCGCTGCGGATCGCCGGTGCGCTGTATCTGGTGTGGCTCGGGGTGCAGGCGTTGCGCAGTGCCCGGGCCCGGCGCCGCACGGACGGGGCCGCGCCGGCACCGGACGCTGCGGACGCACCGGGGGACGGCGGGGCACCCGCGGTCCCGGGCGGCCCGTGGCGGGCGTTCCGCGGCGGCCTGCTGACGAACGTCCTCAACCCCAAGGTGGGCGTGGTCTACCTGTCCCTGCTGCCGCAGTTCATCCCGCACGGCGCGCCGGTGGTCGCCACCACGATGCTGCTGGTGACCGTGCACGCGGTGCTGGGCGTGCTGTGGCTGGGCGGGGTGACCCTGGCGGTGCACCGGGCGCGGGCGGTGCTGCAGCGCCCACGGGTGCGACGGCGGCTGGACCAGGCCACCGGCGGGGTGTTGGTGGCGCTCGGCGCTGCGGTCGGGTTCGAGGCCGCCAACTGAGCGGCGCCCGCCCGGGACCGGCTGGCTTGCCGACTTGCCGACTTGCTTGCTTGCTTGCTTGCTGACGAACGGACCAGGAGGGACGGGACGGGTGCCGTCCGGCCCGTACTGGGCCAAGCTCAAATCAACCTCTGAACCGCTCGGCCGTGCGGTTAGCCGGCCCGCGCGTGGTGAGGAGTACCCCGACCAGGGGACGAGAAGGGGGAGCCGTGCGCTTGGGGACGGGAATCGGCTGGCGGCCGGAGATCGCCGCGGAGATCGCCGCACTGCCCGGGGTGGACTGGGTGGAGGTGGTCGCCGAGAACGTCTGTCCCGGCCATCTCCCGGACGCCCTGCGGGAGTTGCGCGAGCGCGGCACCACGGTGGTCCCGCACGGGGTGTCGCTCGGGCTCGGCGGCGCGGACCGGCCGGACGCCGATCGGTTGGCCGCCCTCGCCGAGCGGGCCACCGCGCTGGACGCCCCGTTGGTCACCGAGCACCTCGCGTTCGTCCGGGCCGGCGGCCCGCTGACCGCGTCGCCGATGCTGGAGGCCGGGCACCTGCTGCCCGTGCCACGCACCCGGGACGCCCTCGACGTGCTGTGCGAGAACGTCCGGATCGCCCAGGACGCGCTCCCGGTGCCGCTGGCCCTGGAGAACATCGCCGCGCTGTTCGCCTGGCCCGACGAGGAGCTGACCGAGGGGCGATTCCTGGCGGAGCTGGTCGAGCGCACCGGAGTGCGCCTGCTCATCGACGTCGCCAACCTCCACACCAACCACGTCAACCGCGGCGAGGACCCGGCCGCGGCCCTCGACGAACTGCCGGTCGAGGCGATCGCCTACGTCCACGTCGCGGGCGGCGTCGAGCGCGACGGGGTGTGGCACGACAGCCACGCCCACCCGGTGACCCAGCCGGTCCTGGACGTCCTCGCGGAGCTGTGCGCGCGCATCGATCCGCCCGGCGTGCTGCTGGAGCGGGACGACGACTTCCCCGAGGGCGGGGCGCTGGCCGCCGAACTCGACGCGATCCGCGCCGTGGTGGAGGGGGCCCGTCGTGTCCCGGCGGCCTGAGGAGACGACGGGGACGGGGGCCGAGCGTCCGCCGGCGGACACCGCTGCGGCTCGCGAGCGGCTGGCCCTGGCGCAGGCCGCGCTGCTGTCGGCACTGGTGGCCGGGACGCCGGCGCCGGAGGGGTTCGACCGGGCGCGGCTGCGGGTGCAGGGCCGGGCGCTGGCCGCCAAGCGGGCGTCGGTGGTGGCCAAGGTCGCGCCCGAGCTGCCGGAGTTCCTCGGCGACGGCTACCGGGCGGCCTTCCTCCGCTACGCCCAGGACCGCCCGATGCACGGCGGCTACCGCCAGGACGCCCTGGACTTCGCCGCGTTCCTGCTCGCCCAGGGCGCGCCCGAGGACCCGGTGGCGCGGCAGCGGCTGACCGACTGGTGGCGCGACCGGGCCGGGCCGCGACCGCCGTCCGGGCACCCCGTGCCCCGGCTCGCGCGGGCCGCCGCCCGCCGGGTCCGGACCCTGCGGCGCGCCCTGCGGCGCGGGTGAGGCGACGTCGTGTCCTTCACACAAGGGGTGTATCTGGGGCTCGGCCTGTCGTCGGCGGCACTGGTCTTCGGCGCGCTGCTGGTCCGGTTGCGGACGCCGAAGGCCCGGCTGGTCGACTCGCCGACCCACGACGTCCGCGAGCTCGCGTTCCTGGCCGGTGGGCCGGCGCGGGTGGCCGAGACCGTGCTCGCGGTGATGCACGAGGACGGGCGGCTGGCGGTCGGCGGCCCGGGCCTGGTGACGGTGCGGCGGGCCGCCGCGCACGACCCGGTCGAGGCGGCGGTGCTGGAAGCGGTCGCCGCCACCCCGGGCGGGGCGCTGACCACCGTCCGGGAGCGGGTGATGCGCAGCCCGGCCGTGCAGGACGTCGGCGACCGGCTGGCGGCCCGGGGCTTGCTGCGGGCCCCGCGCGCCACCCGGGGCTGGCGGCGGTGGGCGGGCCTCCAGGTGAAGGCGTGCGGCGCCCTGTTCTGCGTCGCGATGCTGCTGTCCTTCCTCGGCGTCCGCGACGGCGGGGGTCCGTGGGCGCCGCCGGTGGTGCTCCGGATCGTTCCGGCGGTGGCCGTCGGGTTGGTGGTCGGCCTGGTGTGCCGGCGGTCGTTCGGCCGGCGGATCACCCGGGCGGGCAGGTCCGCGCTCGCCGCGGCCCGCCCCCGGGCCAGGACACCCGCCGGGTTCCGGGACGCCGAGGCGGCCTGGCGGGTCGCGGGGTTGGCGGTGGCGCTGGGCGGTGCCGCGGTGCTCACCGACGAGGTGCTGCGGGACCACTTCGGGCAGGCGAAGGCGGCGGTGGCGGGGTCGTCGGGCGGCGCGTCGTCCGCGGCCGGTGACTCCGGCGGTTCCGGCGGGGCCCCGGCGTGGTGTGGTGGGTCCTCGGACGGCGGCGGGGGGTCCGGCTGCGGTGCGTCCTCGTGCGGCGGCGGGTCGTCGTGCGGTGGGAGTTCGGGGTGCGGGGGCGGCTCCGGATGCGGCGGCGGAGGGTGCGGCGGGGGCGGCTGCGGCGGCGGGTGACGGGGCGCCGGCCCGAAGTTCCGGGCCGGTGCGGGCGGTTCGGCCTGCACCGACGCATCTCGGCCATCCGTCCGCGCTGCGAGAAACTCCTTGGCGGCAGGGGCCGCCGTCCCGTAGAACCTCCGCCATGTGGCTCCTCTTCCTCCTGCTCGCCTGGGTCGTCGCGGTCGTCTCCTGCGTCCGGGTCTGCCGCACGGCGCTGGCCGCCGGGCTGGCCCTGCACCGCGGCGCGGACGCGACTGCGGACGCCGACGCGCGGGCCGATGACACCGGCGCCGACGCCGGTCTGACCCTGTACGAGACGGCCTACCTCGCCGGCGGCCCGCACCGACTCGCCGACGTGGTACTGGTCCTGATGGCCCAACAGCGGCGGCTGCACCTCGCCCACACCGGCTGGGCCACCGTCGTGGACCCGGTCGGTCAGGACCCCGTCGAGCGGGCCGCGCTGAGCGCGATAGGCCCGGAGGGACAGCGCCGCATACCGGCCGTGCGGCGCGCGCTGACGAGCGCCGAGGCGGTCCGCGGGCTGGCCGACCGGCTGGTCCGTGCCGGGCTGGCCGCCCCCGCCGCGGTCCGCACCGGGATCGGCACCGCGGTCCGCCACGTGCAGTTCGCCGCCCTCCTGGTGCTGCTGGCCGCCGGCGCCACGTACTGGGCGGCGCCGTCCGGCGAGGTCGACGGGCTGGTGCTGGCCTGGTTCGCGTTCCCACTGGTGCTGACCCTCGGCACCTGGGCCGTCGCCCGCGTCGAGGCCCACCCGTACACCGCGTGGGCGACCGAGGCCGGTTCGGCGCTGCTGCGGCACGAGCACCCCGGCGGACCGTCGCGGCGTCCCGGCCCGTCGCCGACCGAACCGACCGAACCGACGGAGCCGACCGGCCCGACGGAGCCGACCGGACCGACGGAGCCGACCGGACTGACCGGACTGGCGCTGTTTGGGCCCACCGCACTCGCCGATCCCGGTTTGCGCGCGGCGCTCCACTCTTCCGGGGCATAGCGTCCGACACCGCCGTAGGGTGCTTTACTTCGCCACCAATTGGCCCAACTATCCCTTTTGTATGCCCACCGTGCGGCCCCGTGCGGGCGAGCCCCACTTCGGAGCCCCGCACCGCGCACCGCGCACCATACGAAGGGACGGCTCGTGAGAGCACTTGCGTTGTACGGCGCCCTCGGGTCGCTGGTCCTGACCGGCCTCGCCTCCCCACCGGCCGGCGGCACCGTCCGGGACCCGGCCGCGCCGCCCGCCCCCGTCCACCCCCTCGCCTTCGGCCGGTGCGCGGCCGTGGAGCACCTGCCGCCCACCGTCGAATGCGGCACCCTCACCGTCCCGCTCGACTACGCGCGCCCCAACGGCAAGAAGATCAAGTTGACGGTCAGCCGGGCCCGGGCCACCGAGCCGGGCGCGCGACAGGGCGCCCTGGTCTTCAACCCCGGCGGACCCGGCGCGTCCAGCATGCAGTTCCCGCTCTACGGCGCGCTGCCGCACTGGCAGCGCACCGCCCGCGCCTACGACTTCGTCGGCTACGCACCGCGCGGAGTGGGGCGCAGCGCCCCGCTGTCGTGCCAGGACCCGCAGGAGTTCGCGAAGGCCCCCACGGACAGTGCGCGGTACCCCAGCGACGCCTTCAAGCGGCGGAAGGTCGCGGAGGCCAGGGCGTACGCCCGCGGCTGCGCCCAACGGGCCGGCGCCGACCTGCCGTTCTACAACTCGATCAACAACGCCCGGGACCTGGACATGCTGCGGGCGGCGCTCGGCGAGAAGAAGCTGACGTTCATGGGCGCGTCCTACGGAACGTACTTCGGGGCGGTCTACGCGACGCTGTTCCCCGGCCACGTGCGTCGGATGATCTTCGACAGCGTGGTCAACCCGGAGCCCCGGCAGATCTGGTACCGCAACAACCTCGACCAGAGCCTCGCCTTCGAACGCCGCTGGCACGACTGGCTGCGCTGGGTCGCCAAGCACCACGACACCTACCACTTGGGCACCCGCCAGGAGGCCGTGCAGCACTCCTACGACACCGCGCTGGCACGGCTGCGGCGCACCCCGTTGAACGGGAAGATCGGGCCGGCGCAGTTGCAGGGGGCGTTCCTCAAGACCGGCTACAACGACGCGTTCTGGTCGATGCGCGCGGACGCCCTGTCGAAGTACCTGCACGGCGACGCCAAGCCGTTGGCCGCGCAGGCGATGCCCTCCGGCGACGGCAAGGACGAGGAGAACGCCAACGCCGTCTACACCGCCGTCGAGTGCAACGACGCGGCCTGGCCGCGCGACTGGCGAACCTGGGACCGGGACAACACCTCCCTCGCCCGCACCGCGCCGTTCGAGACCTGGGACAACGTCTGGATGAACCTGCCCTGCGCCTTCTGGCCGGACCGCCGGGAGTCGGCGGCGGACGGCGCCGAGGAGGCGCTGCGCACGGCCACCGACCGGGCGGCCAAGGGCGGGGCGAACGGCGGCGAACTGGCCGACGCCTACCGGAACGCCACCGCCACCGAACTGGACGACGCCCTGCGCGGCCAGCGCGGCCCGCTGAACATCCGCACCGAGCCCGGCGCGCTGCCGCCGGTGCTGCTGCTGGCCGCCGAACGGGACGCGGCCACGCCGTACCCGGGCGCGCTGGAGCTCCAGCGCCGGCTGCCCGGCTCGTCACTGGTCACCGAGCGGGGCGCGGGCACCCACGGCGTCGCGCTCGGCGACAACGCCTGCGTGAACGCCCACGTCGAGGCGTACCTGCTGCGCGGGAAGGTCCCCGGGCACCGGGTGTACTGCGCTCCGCGGGCCGAGCCGGTGCCGGGGCAGCCGCTGCGGCGGGCCCGGCCGTCGCTGATCCCGACGGTGAAGGGGCGGTAGCCGCCCCGTCCCCGGCGTCCACGAAGGACGGGCCGTCCCTGCACGGGGCGGCCCGTCCTTCGTGTGCCCGGGGTGCCGGCCGGTCAGGCCAGGCCGGCGACCAGTTCGGCGACCGGCTTGCGGCGGCCGGTGTAGAAGGGGATCTCCTCGCGGACGTGGCGCCGCGCCTCGGAGGCGCGCAGGTGGCGCATCAGGTCCACGATGCGGTGCAGCTCGTCGGCCTCGAAGGCGAGGATCCACTCGTAGTCGCCGAGCGAGAACGACGCGACGGTGTTGGCGCGGACGTCGGGGAAGCCGCGGGCCATCTTGCCGTGGTCGGCGAGCATCCGGCGGCGGTCCTCGTCGGGGAGGAGGTACCAGTCGTAGGAGCGCACGAACGGGTAGACGCTCACGTAGTCGCGGGCGTGCTCGTCGGCCAGGAAGGCCGGGATGTGCGACTTGTTGAACTCGGCGGGGCGGTGCAGCGCCATGTTCGACCAGACGGGCTCCAGCGCGCGGCCCAGGCGGGTGCGGCGGAAGCGGTTGTACGCCTCCTGGAGGTCGTCGGAGTTCTCCGAGTGCCACCAGATCATCACGTCGGCGTCGGCGCGCAGACCGGAGAGGTCGTAGGTGCCGCGGACCACCACGTCCTTGGCGGCGAGCTGCGCGAACAGCTCCTCGACCTCGTCGGCGTAGCCGGACCGGTCCTCGGGCAGGACGTCGCGCAGCTTGAAGACCGACCAGAGGGTGTAGCGGACGACCTCGTTGAGGTCCTTGGCCTTCTTGCCGGCGTTGGGAGTCTTGGCGGAGTCGGGGGTGGAAGCGTCTGTCATGTCGTCCATTCTCACTCGCCGCCGGCGGAGCCCGCCGCCAGGGTCCCGAGGATCTCGTCGGCGGCCCGGCCGGCGGAGCCGATGCACGCGGGGATGCCGACGCCGTCGTAGAGCGCGCCGCAGACCCGCAGCGGGCCCGGCAGGCCGGCGACCGCGGCCCGGATGCGGGCCGTGCGGTCCACGTGGCCGACGGCGTACTGCGGCAGCCCGCCGTCCCAGCGGGTGACCGTGGACGCCACCGGCCGGGCGGCCAGCCCGACCGCCTCGCCGAGGTCCGCCAGGGAGAGGCCGACCAGTTCGTCGTCGTCGCGTCCCAGGTCGGCCTCGTCGCCGTGGCGGCCGAGGGAGGTGCGCAGCACGAAGAGGTCCGGGTCCGCGTCGGCGATCCAGTTCCACTTGTGGCTGGCGAAGGTCGACGCCTTGATCCGGTGGCCGTCGACCGGCGGCACCAGGAAGCCGCTGCCGCTGGGCACGGTGGTCAGGTCGGCGCGCCGGAAGGCCATGGTGACCAGCGCCATCGAGGCGTACTCGACGGCGGCCAGCTCGTCGGCGGCGGCCGGGCAACCGGCGCGGAGCAGCCGTTCGGCGGCCGTCGCGGGGGCGGCCAGGACCACCGCGTCGGCGGTGAGGGTGCGCTCCCCGGCCTCGACGCGCCAGCCGTCCGCGGCGCTCCAGTGCAGTGCGCGCACCGGCGTGCGCAGCAGGATCTCGCCGCCGGAGCGGCGCACCGCTTCGGCGACCGCGCCCGGCAGCGTCCCGATGCCGCCGGCGATGCCCATGAAGACCGGGCCCATCGCGGCCATCCCCTCGGGGACGGCGGCCTGGGCGCGGTCCTGGAGGCCCCGGACGCCCTCGATCAGCGAACCGCCGCGCCGCGCCGCGTCGAACAGTTGCGGGACCGCGGCGCGCATCGAGATGCGGTACGCGTCGCCCGCGTAGACCCCGCCGAGGAGCGGCTCGACGAGCCGGTCGACGACCTCCCGGCCGAGTCGGGCCGCGACGTACTCACCGACCCCGACGTCGGTGCCGATCTCGGTGGTCGGCAGCGTCCGGTCCGCTTCGAGCCGCGCCAGGCCCTCGGGGGAGAGCACGCCGGAGGCGGCGAGCGGGCCGAGGTCGCCGGGGACGCCCATCACGTGTCCCTTGGGCATCGGGCGCAGTGCGCCGCGGGTCCACAGCGAGGCCGTGGCGGTGCCGGGCGGCTGGAGCCGGTCGCCCAGGCCCACGGCCCGCGCCAGGTCCACCGCCTCCGGCCGCCTGGCCAGCATCGATTCGGCGCCGAGATCGACCGGCACGCCCGCGATCTCGCCGGCGAGCAGCTTGCCGCCCAGGCGCTCCGACGCCTCCAGCAGGGTCACCCGGGCCCCGCCCGCCAGCAGCCGGTGCGCGGCGGTCAGTCCCGCGATGCCGCCGCCGATGACCACGACATGACCGGGCGCCCGGCCCGTTCCGCTGTGCGCTGTGCTCATGCCGTCCACTCTCTCAGAGCCGGTGCGGGCCGCCGGGCGCCGGGTTCCCGGTCCGGTCCGGGTCCCGGACCGTGTCCTCTTCGACACCTCGGAACGGCAACCCCCGCCCGGGGCGCCCCGTCGAACCGGCATCACGTTCCGGCCACGGACCGGGCGCGGGCGCCGCGCGGCCCGGCGGCCGAACACGCGCGAGGCGGAAGGGGAACGGCCTGTGGAGTGGGGATCGCGAGGGCGACGGGGGACCGGGGCGGCGGTGCTGCTGACGGTGGCGCTGGCGACCGCCGGGTGCGGAGCGGCCGACGGGTCCCGCTCCGCAGTGGCCACGGCGGAGCGGGCCGGGCCGGGCGCGACGGTGCCCCGGCAGCCGTCCGGCACCCAGGGGGGTTCGTCGGCCCGGACGCCGGGCGGGGCCACCGCACCCGGCACCGCACTGAAGACGGCGCGGACGCAGGTCGTCCGGACCGCGACGCTGACCGTGCGGACCGCGGACGTGCCCGGGGCGCTCGCCCGGGCGCGCGGAGCCGTCGCGGACGCGGGCGGCTACCCGGCCGACGAGACCACCGACCGGGACCCGGACGGCCGGGACCGCTCCAAGGTCGTGCTGCGGGTTCCGCCGGAGCACTACGACGCGCTGCTGGCCCGGCTGTCCGGGCTGGGTGAGGTCCTCTCCCGCGAGGTCTCCGCCCAGGACGTCACCGACCAGGTGGTGGACGTCGACAGCCGGGTGAAGTCCCAGCGGGCGAGCGTCGCGCGCATCCGGGCGCTGATGGACCGGGCCTCCTCGATCAGCGACATCGCCGCACTGGAGTCCCAGCTGAGCACCCGGGAAGCGGACTTGGAGTCGTTGGAGGCCCAGCAGACGTCCCTCAAGGACCGCACCGGCACGGCCACCGTCACGCTGCTGCTGCGGCAGCCCGGCGCCTCCTCCGACCCGACGCCGGACGACGGCACCTTCCGGGACGCACTGTCGGACGCCTGGCGAGCCTTCACGGCGGCGGCGCGCTGGGTGCTGGTGGCACTCGCCGCTGCACTGCCGTTCGCTGCCGCCGCGGCGGCCCTGTACGGGCTGTGGCGGGCGGTCCGAGGCCGGCTGCCGGCGCGGCGGTCCGGCGGTCGGCACATCGCGGCGCCCGGCGCGGACGGTACGGCGGGCACCGACCCTTGCGAGCCGACCACGCAGGAGGGGACCACGGACCCGACCGCAGACCCGACCGCACCCGATGCGCCCAAGGCGCCCGGCGTGTCCGGTGAAGCTGGCCGGTCGCCCCGTTGACACCGGGCGGCACCGGGCAAAGACTCGGGACGGCGGATGGCGATCTTCGTACCGTCCGGTCGCCGAGCCGGTACTTCGAGGACAGCGAAGACAGCGAAGACAGTCAAGACTGCGAAGACTGCGAGGACACAGCCTGATGACCGAGCCACACGTACGGGACGCCGTGCGGGACGTCTACCTCGTCGACGCGGTGCGGACACCGGTCGGCAAATACGGCGGCGCACTGGCCTCGGTGCGCCCCGACGACCTGGCCGCCCACGTGCTGCGCGCCCTGGTGGACCGGACCCCGGAGTTGGATCCGGCGCGGATCGACGACGTCTACTTCGGCGACGCCAACGGCGCGGGCGAGGACAACCGCAACGTGGCGCGGATGGCGGTGCTGCTGGCCGGGCTGCCGGTCAGCGTCCCCGGGGTGACCGTCAACCGCCTGTGCGGTTCGGGGCTGGAGGCGGTCATCCAGGCGGCCCGGGCCATCGCGCACGGCGACGCGGAGATCGCGGTGGCCGGCGGCGTCGAGTCGATGAGCCGGGCGCCGTACGTGCTGCGCAAGCCGGACCGGGCCTTCCCCGCGGGGCACCAGGAGATGTTCTCCTCGACGCTGGGTTGGCGGATGGTCAATCCGCGGATGGCGCCGCAGTGGACGGTGTCGCTGGGCGAGGGCGCCGAGCTGATCGCCGACCGGCACGGCATCACCCGCGAGCAGCAGGACGTGTTCGCGCTGGCCAGCCACCAGAAGGCGGTCCGGGCCTGGGCGGCGGGCGGCTACGACGCGGAGGTCGTCCCGGTGCCGGGGGTCGACCTCACCCGTGACGAGACGGTGCGGGAGAACTCCTCCCTGGAGGCGCTCTCCAAGCTGACGCCGGTCTTCCGCTCCGAAGGGGGCACGGTCACCGCCGGGAACTCCTCGCCGCTGAGCGACGGCGCGGCCGCGCTGCTGCTGGTCGGCGAGGAGGGCCTGCGGGCCACCGGGCGGGAGCCACTGGCCCGCATCCGGGCGAGCGCGGTGACCGGCATCGAGCCGCAGCTGTTCGGGCTCGGCCCGGTCGAGGCGGTCCGGCGGGCGCTGGCACGGGCCGGGCGGGACTTCGGCGACCTGGCGGTCTGCGAGCTGAACGAGGCGTTCGCGGCCCAGGCGCTGGGCTGCGTCGACCAGTGGCCGGAACTCGACCCCACCCTCGTCAATCCGCGTGGCGGCGCCATCGCCATCGGCCATCCACTGGGTGCCTCCGGGGCCCGGCTGGCCGGTGCGGTGGCCCACCAGCTCGCCGCGCAGGGCTCGGGCACCGGGCTGGCGGCGCTCTGCATCGGCGTCGGGCAGGGGTTGGCGATGGTGCTGGAGCGCTAGGACACGCCCTGGTACCGGCCGGCGGCGCCGGGATCGCCGGCCGGGCCGCGCGCGCCGGCCCCATGGGGCACACTCGTTGACCAATCAACTGTGCTCGCTCTCCTGGAGGTTGGCGCGATGGCCCTGCTCGATCCCAAGGACTGGCGCTCCCTGCACGGCGGTCCGGCCGAGGCGGTGGAGCCCGCGACGGGCGAGGGGCTGGCGACGCTGACCCTGGCCGCGCCGGCCGACGTCGCGACGGCCGCGACCGAGGCCGCCGCGGCGCAGCGGGACTGGGCGCGCCGCCCGTACCCGGAGCGCGCCGCGGTGCTGCGCCGGGCCGGCGACCTCGTCCATCAGCACGCCGCGGAGATCGGCGAGTGGCTCGTGCGGGAGGCCGGCAGCATCCGCGGCAAGGCCGAGTTCGAGATCCGCACCGCCGCCGAGGAGTGCTACGAGGCCGCCGCGCTCGCCCACCGCCCGCTCGGCCAGGTGCTGCCCTCGGGAGCGCCGCGGCTGTCGTACACCACCCGGGTGCCGGCCGGCGTGGTCGGCGTGATCGCACCGTTCAACGTCCCGCTGGTGCTGGCGGTCCGGTCCGTGGCGCCGGCGCTGGCGCTGGGCAACGCCGTGGTCCTCAAGCCGGACCCGCGGACCGCGGTGTGCGGCGGGCACGTGCTCGCCGCGGTCTTCGCCGAGGCCGGTCTGCCGGCGGGGCTGCTGCACGTCCTGCCCGGGGGCGCGGACGCCGGCCGGGCGCTGGTCGAGGACCCCCGGGTGCGGGTGGTCTCCTTCACCGGCTCGACCGCGGCCGGCCGCAGCGTCGGCGCCCTGGCCGCGCAGCACCTCAAGCGGGCCCACCTCGAACTGGGCGGCAACAGCGCGTTCCTGGTGCTCCAGGACGCCGATCTGGACGCCGCGATGTCCACCGCCGCCTGGGCGTCCTTCTTCCACCAGGGCCAGGTGTGCATGACGGCGGGCCGGCACCTCGTCCACGCCTCGCTCTACGACGAGTACGTGGCGCGGCTGGCGGCGAAGGCGGACGCGCTGGCCGTCGGGGACCCGTTCCGCGAGCAGGTCCACCTCGGTCCGGTCATCGACCGCGGCCAGCTCGGCAAGATCGACGCGCTGGTCCGGGAGAGCGCCGCGGCGGGCGTGCGGATCGCCGCGGGCGGCACCCACCGGGAGCTGTTCTACCGGCCGACCGTCCTCGCCGACGCGGATCCGGACGCCACCGGGCCGGGCTCGGTCGGCGCCTGCCCCGCGTACGGCCGGGAGGTCTTCGGCCCGGTGGCCCCGGTCCGCGCCTTCCGGACCGCGGACGAGGCGGTGGCGCTGGCCAACGAGTCCTCCTACGGGCTGGCGCTGGGCATCGTCACCCGCGACGCGGCCCGGGCGCTGGAGCTGGCCGAGCGGATCCCCACCGGCCTGCTGCACGTCAACGACCAGACCGTCAACGACGAGCCGGTGGCCGCCTTCGGCGGACTGGCCGACTCCGGGACGGGCTCCCGCTTCGGCGGCGAGGCCAACCTCGACGCGTTCACCGAGACCCGCTGGACGACGGTGCGCGCCACCCCGGCCGCCTACCCCTTCTGATCCCACCCGACGTCCCCGCTGCTCCCACCTGCCCCACCCGACGCATCGAAACGGTCAGAACCGGGCAGATCTGAGCGGCGACCGGGGGACGCGCACCCGTGGGACCCGCGAACTCGACGAAAGGACACGGCGATGACGGCGCCGGAACGGCTGGTGGTCATCGGCGGGGACGCGGCAGGCATGGCCGCCGCCTCCCAGGCCCGTCGGCACAAGGGGCCCGACGAGCTGGCCATCACCGCCTTCGAACGCGGCCACTTCACCTCGTACTCCGCCTGCGGCATCCCGTACTGGGTGGGCGGCGAGGTGACCGGTCCGGAGGCGCTGATCGCCCGGACACCCGAGGAGCACCGGGCCCGGGACATCGACCTGCGACTGCGCACCGAGGTCACCGAGATCGACCTGGACCGCTCCCGGGTACGCACCCGGGACCTGGCGGACGGCGGCCGGGAGGCGTGGACCGGCTTCGACAAGCTGGTGGTGGCGACCGGGGCGCGCCCGCTGCGCCCGCCGCTGCCGGGGATCGACGCGCCGGGCGTCTTCGGGGTGCAGACCCTGGACGACGGACAGGCGCTGCTCAACGGGCTGAAGGGCGCACCGGGCCGGCGGGCGGTGGTCATCGGCGCCGGCTACATCGGCGTGGAGATGGCCGAGGCGCTCATCCACCGCGGCTTCGAGGTGACGGTCCTGGAGCAGAGCGCCCAGCCGATGTCCACCCTCGACCCCGACATGGGGGCGCTGGTGCGCACCGCGATGTGCGGGATGGGCGTCGAGGTGGTGACCGGTGCGCGGGTCACCGAGGTGCTGACCGACGAGGCGGAGGGCCGGGCCCGCGCGGTGGTCACCGAGGACGCCGCGTACCCGGCGGAGGTGGTGGTGCTGGGGCTGGGCGTCCGCCCGGAGACCGCGCTGGCCGAGGCGGCCGGACTGCCGCTCGGCGCGTCCGGGGGCCTGCGCACCGACCTGGCGCTGCGGGTGTCCGGCCGGGAGGACGTCTGGGCGGGCGGGGACTGCGTCGAGGTGCGCGACCTGATCACCGGGGAGCACCGGCACGTCGCCCTGGGCACCCACGCCAACAAGCACGGTCAGGTAATCGGCGCCAACGTGGCCGGCGGCTACGCGACGTTCCCGGGGGTCGTCGGCACGGCCGTCAGCAAGGTCTGCGACCTGGAGATCGCCCGCACCGGGCTGCTGGAGCACCAGGCCCGGGCGGCGGGGCTGCGGTTCGTGACCGTCACCATCGAATCGACCAGCCGCGCCGGCTACTACCCCGGGGCCCGCCCGATGCACGTGAAGATGCTCGCCGAACACCGCACGGGGCGGCTGCTGGGGGTGCAGATCGTCGGCCGGGAGGGCGCGGGCAAGCGGGTGGACGTCGCCGCGGTGGCGCTCACCGCGGGGATGACGGTGGAGCAGATGACCGCCCTGGACCTGGGGTACGCCCCGCCGTTCTCACCGGTCTGGGACCCGGTCCTGGTGGCGGCCCGCAAGGCGGACGCGGCGGTGCGGGCGGCCGCGGGCCCGCACCGGGGCTGAGGAACGGGGCTGAGCAGCGCGGAAGGGGCCCGTGGGTCGGGCCCCTTCCCCGTTTTCCCCAGTTCGGTCAGCGCGCGGTCTGCGCGTGGACGTACTCGACGAGGCGGGTGAGCGACTCGGGGTCGGTGTCGGGCAGCACGCCGTGGCCGAGGTTGAAGACGTGGCCGGGCAGGCCGGCGGCGGCGTCGAGCACCTCGCGGGCCTTGGTCTCGACGGCCTCGCGGGGGGCGAAGAGCACGGCCGGGTCGATGTTGCCCTGGAGCGCCTTGCCGGGGCCGACCCGGCGGGCCGCCTCGTCCAGCGGGACCCGCCAGTCGACGCCGACCACGTCCGCGCCGGCCTCGCCCATCAGGCCGAGGAGTTCGCCGGTGCCGACGCCGAAGTGGATCCGCGGGACGCCGTAGGAGGCGACCGCGTCGAAGACCTTGGCGGAGGCGGGCATCACCGCGCGCCGGTAGTCGGCCGGGGAGAGCGCCCCGACCCAGGAGTCGAAGAGCTGGATCGCGCTGGCGCCGGCCTCGATCTGGACCTTGAGGAAGGCGGCGGTGATGTCCGCGAGCCGGTCGAGCAGGTCGGCCCACAGCTGCGGGTCGCCGTACATCAGGGCCTTGGTGTGCTCGTGGTTGCGGGACGGGCCGCCCTCGACGAGGTAGCTGGCGAGCGTGAAGGGGGCACCGGCGAAGCCGATGAGCGGGGTGGCGCCCAGCTCGCGGGTGAGCATGCCGATGGCCTCCGTGACGTAGGAGACGTCACCGGGCTCCAGCAGGCGCAGGCGCTCCAGGTCGGCGCGGCTGCGGATGGGGTTCTCCACGACCGGGCCGATGCCGGGCTTGATGTCGAGGTCGACGCCGATGGCCTTCAGCGGGACGACGATGTCGCTGAAGTAGATCGCCGCGTCCACGCCGTGCCGGCGCACCGGCTGCAGCGTGATCTCGGTGACCAGCTCGGGCCGCATGCAGGAGTCGAGCATCGCGATGCCCTCGCGGACCTTGCGGTACTCCGGGAGCGAACGCCCGGCCTGGCGCATGAACCACACCGGCGTGTGCGGCACCGGCTCGCGCCGGCACGCCTTGAGGAAGGCCGAGTCGTACGTCGCGGACTGCTGCTGGCCCGTAAGGGCATCGTTGGCGCTCACGCGGCAAATCTTCGCACGCGGCCTGCGGCACCTCCGAATGGGCGACGCGCTCATTGGGTGTCCTCCACATATGAGCGCCGTCTTCCGCCTACTCTTCCGGGCATGGCTGCGGCTCAAGAACACCTCGCGGACAGCGCGGACGAGACCCCGATCCCCTTCCGTCAGGCGGTCGAGGCGCTCCGCGCGGCACGGCTGCGGCCGGAGATCGAGACCGACCCGACACCCGCTCCGAAACGCCTCGCCCCGTACGCCTACGCGCTGGAGGCCGCGGTGGTCGAGCGCGGGGCGGGGCCGGACGGCGAGGACCGGGACCTGGCGGACGGCCGGTTGGTGGTGCTGCACCAGCCGGCCGGCGACGAGACCTGGCAGGGCACGTTCCGGGTGGTGACGCTGGCCCGCGCGGAGCTGGAGCCGGAGATGGGCGCCGACCCGCTGCTGCCCGAGGTGTCGTGGTCGTGGCTGACGGGCGCTCTGGAGGCGCGCGGGGTCCGTTACGGCGCGCCCAGCGGGACGGTCACCCGGGCCGGGTCCCACTACTTCGGCGGGCTCGCGGCGCGGGAGCCGGCGACCCAGATCGAGATCCGGGCGTCGTGGACGCCGGCAGAGGGGCCCGGCGGGGTGCCGGACCTGGCGGCGCACCTCTCGGCGTGGTGCGACCTGCTGTGCCAGGTGGCGGGGCTGCCGCCGGCCCCGCTCGACCCGGCGCCGCGCGGCGGGGTGGTGGCGCTGCCGCAGCGCCGCGGTCCGCAGGCCCGCTGAGGGGCAGACACCAGACGGCGAGGTGCCGCGTGTCCGGAACGTCCGGGCACGCGGCACCTCGCCGTTTCCGTACGCCTGTGATCACCTCGATGTGCACTCCGTGCTCACCTTGATCGCTCACGCATCCGATTTGCCCGAATTGCCCCTAACTAAATCGTGATCAAACTCTAAAGTCCTGCCGGATTGCTGCCGAAGAGGTCAGTGACCCTTCAAACACGGATCATTCCGGCTTTCCCCAGCCGGCTTCCGTCCCCGCCCTTCCCCAGGAGGCCCGGTGTCAGTTCTCCTTGAGCAGCCTTCGAGCCTGGTCGCCTACCGCCCGAACAAGCCGACCGCCATGGTCGTCGTGGCCGACCCCCGCGTCCGCTCCACCGTCACCCGCCATCTGTGGGCCCTCGGCGTGCGGGACGTGATCGAGGCGTCGTCCATCGCGGAGGCCCGTCCCCGCGTCGGCAACCCACGCGATATCTGCGTGGCCGACGTCCACCTGCCGGACGGTTCCGGCCTCACCCTGCTGTCCGAGACCCGGGCGGCCGGCTGGCCGAACGGCCTCGCCCTCTCCGCCGCCGACGACATCGGCGCCGTCCGCAACGCCCTGGCCGGTGGCGTCAAGGGCTACGTCGTCACCGGCACCCGCACCAACCTGGGCCTGCCGGGCCGGCCGGGCGCCGCGCCGATCGGCGCCAACGCGGCCCGCATGCAGCGCCGCCCGCCGGGCGCCCCGGGCCACCCCGGCGGTTACCGCGAGCTGTCCGGACGCGAGGTGGAGGTCTTGCGGCTGGTGGCGGAGGGCCAGTCCAACAAGGCCATCGGCGTCTCGATGGGGCTGTCGGCACTGACCGTGAAGAGCCACCTCGCCCGGATCGCGCGCAAGCTCGGCACCGGCGACCGAGCCGGGATGGTGGCGGTCGCCCTGCGCACCGGAATCATCCACTGACCTCCACTTTCCGACCCGTCCCGCCCGTCGGGGGAACATTCCCCCGACGGGCGACGCGCATCCACAGATACCCTTTACTGGTGACCGACGCCCAAAAGACCGCAGCAGACACGACACTGCGAGCACCCGGAGAATCGCCTCCGGATTCCCGACCGGCGCCGGTACCCCTACTGGAACCGCGCGAGGGCATCCCCCCGGTGACCGCCACCGGTGAGGCACTCGCCGAGGTCGTCGCCGCCTTCGCGGCGGGCCGCGGCCCGGTCGCGGTGGACGCCGAGCGCGCCTCGGGCTACCGCTACGGCCAGCGCGCCTACCTCGTCCAGCTGCGCCGCGAGGGCGCCGGCAGCGTGTTGATCGACCCGGTCGGCTGCCCCAGCCTCGCCGCACTGGGGGACGTGATCTGCGACACCGAGTGGGTGCTGCACGCCGCGACCCAGGACCTCCCGTGCCTGCGCGACATAGGGATGCTCCCCACCAAGCTGTTCGACACCGAGTTGGCCGGGCGGCTGGCCGGTTTCGCCCGGGTCGGCCTGGGCGCCATGGTCGAGAACGTCCTCGGCTACGCCCTGGAGAAGGGGCACTCGGCCGTCGACTGGTCCACCCGTCCGCTGCCCGACCCGTGGCTGCGCTACGCCGCGCTCGACGTCGAGTTGCTGGTGGACCTGCGCGACGCCCTGGAGGAGGAGCTGGACCGGCAGGGCAAGCTGGAGTGGGCCCGACAGGAGTTCGCGGCCATCGCCGCCGCTCCCCCGGCACCGCCCCGCAAGGACCCCTGGCGCCGGACGTCCGGCATGCACAAGGTGCGCCGGCGCCGGCAGATGGCGGTCGTCCGGGAGCTGTGGACCCTGCGCGACCAGGTCGCCCAGCGGCGCGACGTCTCGCCCGGCAAGGTGCTCGGCGACGCCGCGATCATCGAGGCGGCCCTCCAACTCCCGCCCAACACCCACGCGCTGGCCGGCCTGTCCGGCTTCGGGCACCGGATGGGCCGGCGACAGCTGGAGCAGTGGCAGACCGCCGTCGACCGCGCCCGGGCGCTGCCCGACAGCGAGCTGCCGCAGCCCGGCCAGCCGCTGAACGGCCCGCCGCCGCCCCGTTCGTGGGCCGACAAGGACCCGGCCGCGGCGGCCCGCCTGTCGGCCGCCCGCACGGCAGTGACCACGCTCGCCGAGCAGCTGAACCTCCCGCAGGAGAACCTCATCACCCCGGACACGGTGCGCCGGGTGTGCTGGGAGCCGCCGGCCGGTGCGACCCCGGAGACGGTCGCCGAGGTCCTCGCCGGACACGGCGCCCGTCCCTGGCAGATCGAGCTGGTCTCCCCGCTCCTCGCCGAGGCCCTTCAGGCCGACGACTCCTGACCGAAGACCGATCCGACACCACCGACGGCCCCGGCCGCGCATCCACCGCGCGGCCGGGGCCGTCGGCGTCGGCGGCCGGCGCGGCGCCGCGCTCCGGGGCGTCGGGCGCGCTCGCCTCCCGACGGGTTCCGGCCACCGGGAGGTGTGACGTTCGCCGCTCCGGGCGAGGGGGGTGTGCAGCTTGGTTACCCGTAAGTAGCATGGGCGTGTGACGCGTCCTCCGGGGCGCGCGTGCAGCAGTGCCATCCCGCACCTGGAGGAGAGCCAACGTGCCTCGTACCGCTAGGGACGTCGTCTTCGTCGACGGCGTCCGCACCCCGTTCGGCAAGGCGGGCCCGAAGGGCATTTACCACGAGACCCGCGCCGACGACCTGGTCGTCAAGTGCATCCGGGAGCTGCTGCGCCGCAACCCGGACCTGGACCCGGCCCGGATCGACGAGGTCGCCCTCGCCGCCACCACCCAGATCGGCGACCAGGGCCTGACCCTGGGCCGCACCGCCGCCATCCTGGCGGGGCTGCCGCAGTCGGTCCCCGGCTTCTCCGTCGACCGGATGTGCGCCGGTGCGATGACCGCGGTGACCAGCGTCGCCGGCGGGGTGGCCCTGGGTGCGTACGACATCGCCGTGGCCGGCGGCGTCGAGCACATGGGTCGGCACCCGATGGGCGAGGGCGTCGACCCCAACCCGCGCTTCGTGTCGGAGAAGCTGGTCGACCAGTCCGCGCTCTTCATGGGCATGACGGCGGAGAACCTCCACGACCGGCTGCCGCACCTCACCAAGCAGCGCGCCGACGAGTACGCGGTGCGCAGCCAGGAGAAGGCCGCGAAGGCGTACGCCAACGGCAAGATCCAGCAGGACCTGGTGCCGATCTCGGTGCGCCGGACCTCCCCCGAGGGCGGCGAGCTCGGCTGGGGCCTGGCCACGGCCGACGAGCCGATGCGCCCGGGCACCACGCTGGACAACCTGACGGGTCTCAAGACCCCGTTCCGCCCGCACGGCCGGGTGACCGCGGGCAACGCCGCCGGCCTCAACGACGGCGCCACCGCCTCGCTGATCGCCGCCGAGGACGTGGCCCGCGAGCTGGACCTGCCGGTCAAGATGCGCCTGGTGGACTACGCCTTCGCCGGCGTCGAGCCCGAGGTCATGGGCATCGGCCCGGTCCCGGCGACCCAGAAGGCGCTGGCCAAGGCCGGTCTGACGATCGATGACATCGGCCTGTTCGAGATCAACGAGGCGTTCGCCGTCCAGGTGCTCTCGCTGCTCGACCACTACGGCATCGCCGACGACGACCCGCGGGTCAACCAGTACGGCGGCGCGATCGCCTTCGGCCACCCGCTGGCGTCCTCCGGCGTGCGTCTGATGACGCAGCTGGCGCGGCAGTTCGAGGAGCAGCCGGAGGTCCGCTACGGCATCACCACCATGTGCGTCGGCTTCGGCATGGGCGGCACCGTTATCTGGGAGAACCCGCACCACAAGGGGGCAGGCAAGTGACCACCACCGCTGAGCTGTTGAAGGGTGCGGCCGAGCTGTTCCCGGACGAGGTCGTGACGCAGGCGCACGTGCGCCACCTCGACCTGCCCAAGGGCGCGGGCCGGTTCGCGCTCATCACGCTGGACAACGGCCTGGACCACACCAAGCCGACCACCTTCGGTCCGCAGTCGCTGGCGAACCTCAACGCCGCGATCGACCAGGTCGAGCGGGAGGCCGCGGACGGCTCGGTCGTCGGCGTCGGCATCACCGGCAAGCCGTTCATCTTCGCCGTCGGCGCCGACCTCAAGGGCGTCGAGCTGCTGGGCCGGCACGAGGACGCGCTGGCCATCGGCAAGGGCGGCCACGACGTCTTCAAGCGGCTGTCCGCACTGGCCGTGCCGACCTTCGCGTACTACAACGGCGCCGCGATGGGCGGCGGCGTCGAGGTCGGTCTGCACTGCACCTACCGCACCGTCTCCAAGGCGCTGCCGGCCTTCTCGCTGCCCGAGGTCTTCCTCGGCCTGGTCCCCGGCTGGGGCGGCTGCGCGCTGCTGCCGAACCTCATCGGCGCGGACCGCGCGGTGAGCGTGATCATCGAGAACTCGCTCAACCAGAACAAGCAGCTCAAGGGCGAGCAGGTCTTCGAGCTCGGCATCGCGGACGCGCTCTTCGAGGGCGCGGACTTCCTGGAGCAGTCGCTGATCTGGACCGCTTCGGTGCTGACGGGCGCCACCGAGGTCGTACGGGCCGAGATCGACCGCGGTGAGGCGTGGGACGCCGCCGTGGCGCGCGGCAAGGCCATCGCCGACGGCAAGGTGCACGGTGCGGCCCCGGCCGCCTACCGCGCGCTGGAGATCATCGCGGCCGCCAAGAACGGCGACCTGGGGCAGGGCTTCGACGCCGAGGACCAGGCGCTGGCCGACCTCATCATGGGCGGCGAACTGCGCTCCGGCATCTACGCGTTCAACCTGGTGCAGAAGCGCGCCAAGCGGCCCGCCGGCGCGCCGGACAAGTCGCTGGCCCGTCCGGTCACCAAGGTGGGCGTCGTCGGCGCCGGCCTGATGGCCTCTCAGCTGGCGCTGCTGTTCGCCCGCCGCCTGGAGGTCCCGGTCGTCCTCACCGACATCGACCAGACCCGGATCGACAAGGGCGTGGCGTACGTCCACGGCGAGATCGACAAGCTGCTGCTCAAGGGCCGCGTCAACCAGGACAAGGCGAACCGCCTCAAGGGCCTGGTCTCCGGCCACCTCGACAAGGCCGCCGCGTTCGGCGACGCGGACTTCGTCATCGAGGCCGTCTTCGAGGAGATGGGCGTCAAGCAGCAGGTGTTCGCCGAGGTCGAGGCCGTGGTGCCGGAGCACGCCGTGCTCGCCACCAACACCTCGTCCCTCTCGGTCACCGAGATGGCCTCGAAGCTCAAGCACCCCGAGCGGGTCGTGGGCTTCCACTTCTTCAACCCGGTCGCGATCCTGCCGCTGCTGGAGATCGTCCGGGCCGAGAAGACCGACGACGCGTCGCTGGCCACCGCCTTCGCGGTCGCCAAGTCGCTGAAGAAGACGGCCGTGTTGGTGAAGGACGCCCCGGCGTTCGTCGTCAACCGCATCCTGACCCGCTTCATGGGCGAGATCCAGAACGTCATCGACGAGGGCACCCCGGTCGCCGTCGCCGAGAAGGCGGTCGAGCCGCTCGGCCTGCCGATGTCGCCGCTGGTCCTGCTGGAGCTGGTCGGCCCGGCGATCGGCCTGCACGTCTCCGAGACACTGCACGGCGCCTTCCCGGACCGCTTCACGGTCTCCCCCAACCTCAAGGCGGTCGTCGAGGCCGGCAAGCGCGGCTTCTACGTCTACGACAGCGGCAAGCCGGAGCTGGACCCGGAGGTCGCCGCGCTGCTGAAGCAGGGCGACGCGGTGCTGACCGAGCAGCAGGTCCGCGACCGGGTGCTGGACGCCGTCGCGCAGGAGATCGGCCTGATGCTGGACGAGGACGTGGTGGCCGAGGCGCAGGACATCGACCTGTGCCTGATCACCGGTGCCGGCTGGCCCTTCCACCTGGGCGGCATCACGCCGTACCTGGACCGTGAGGGCGTCTCCGAGCGGGTGACCGGGAAGAAGTTCCTGGCCCCGGGCGTCGCGAGCGTGCCCGCCTAAGCGGCCCTGAGGGACGTCCGTCCCGCGGAAGTCGACGCGCGGACCGGCTCGGTGGAGCCGGTCCGCGCGTCGTGCGTGCGGCGGACGCCGGCGACCGGCGGCGCCCCGGCCGTGGCAGGCTGACCGCATGGAGTGCTTGCTCATCGTCGATGCCGCGAACGTGGTCGGCTCGGTGCCCGACGGCTGGTGGCGGGACCGGCGCGGCGCCGCCGAACGGCTGCGGGACGCGTTGGTCGACACCGCCGCGACGGGCCTGCCCGGCCTGGTCGATCCGCCGCTGGAACTCGTCCTGGTGGTGGAGGGCGCGGCGCGCGGGGTGGCGTCGGTGCCGGGCGTGCGGGTGGTGTCGGCGGACGGCAGCGGCGACGACGCGATGGTGCGGCTGGTGGCCGAGGAGGGCGCGGGGCGGGACTGTCTGGTGGTCACCGCGGACCGCGGACTGCGCGAGCGCGTGCAGACGCTGGGAGCCCGCGTGGCGGGCCCGCGGACGGTCCGGCGCGGCAGAGGGCCCGGCGACGTCCGATAGCCCGTCAGCGCGGCGTCTGTGGCCGCGTGGCACGTGCGGGCCGTCGCGGACGACCGACCGCGGGCCCGCCACGCCTCCGCACGCGCGCTACGGCCGGGCCTCGGCGCCGGTGCGCCGGCGCTCCCGGAGGGCGAGCCGGCTGTGGCTACGCCCGTAGACGAAGTAGACGACGAAGCCGAGCGCCATCCAGATCGCGAACCGGATCCAGGTCTCGGCCGGCAGGTTGAGCATCAGCCAGAGCGAGGCGAGCACCGACAGCAGCGGGACGTACGGGACGAACGGGGTCCGGAAGGCGCGCGGCAGGTCGGGGCGGGAACGGCGGAGCAGGACGACGCCGAGGGCGACCACGACGAAGGCGAAGAGCGTCCCGATGTTGACGAGTTCGGCCAGCACGTCGATGGAGGTGAAGCCGGCGACCACCGCGACCACGGTGCCCAGGACGATGGTGGACCGGTGCGGGGTGCCGAACTTCGGGTGCACCCGGGAGAACACCTGGGGCAGCAGCCCGTCCCGGCTCATCGCGAAGAACACCCGGCTCTGGCCGAGCAGCAGGATCATGCAGACCGAGGTCAGGCCGACCGCCGCGCCGAAGCTGATCAGGCCCGCGTAGAACGGGTGGCCGACGTGTTTGAAGGCGTCGGCGAGCGGGGCGTCCACGGACAGCCGGTCGTACTTCTCCATGCCGGTGACGACGATCGACACCGCCACGTAGAGCAGGGTGCAGATCGCCAGCGAGCCGAGGATGCCGCGCGGGACGTCGCGCTGCGGGACCCGGGTCTCCTCGGCCGCGGTGGCCACGATGTCGAAGCCGATGAAGGCGAAGAAGACCACCGCGGCCGCCGCGAAGATGCCCATCACGCCGAAGTGGGACGGGGCGAAGCCGAACATCAGTTGGGAGAGCGGGGCGGCCAGTCCGCCGCCGGCGGCGCTCGGTTGGCTCGGCGGGACGAACGGCCGGTAGTTGGCCCCGGAGACGAAGAACGAGCCGGCGACGACAACCAGCAGCACGACGGTCACCTTCACGCCGACGACCACCGCCGTCACCCGGGAGGAGAGCTTCATGCCGAGCACCAGGATGGCGGTGATCACCAGGACCAGGACGCAGGCGAGCAGGTCGAAGCCGAACCGCCCGCCGTGGCTGCCGGACAGCTCCGGCGGCAGGTGCAGCCCCCCGGTGTCGAGCAGCGAGCGCACGTAGCCGGACCAGCCGACGGCGACCACCGCACAGCCCAGGGCCAGCTCCAGGATCAGGTCCCAGCCGATGATCCAGGCGGGCAGCTCGCCCAGTGACGCGTACGAGAAGGTGTACGCCGAGCCGGCGACCGGCACGGTGGAGGCGAACTCCGCGTAGCACAGCGCCGCCAGCGCGCAGACCACGCCGGCGACGACGAAGGAGAGCGCCACCGCGGGACCGGCCTGCTCCTTGGCGATCTTCCCGGTGAGGACGAAGATGCCGGTGCCGATGACCACCCCGACGCCGAAGACGGTCAGGTCGAGCGCCGAGAGGGACTTCTTGAGGGCGTGTTCGGGCTCCTCGGTGTCCTGGATCGACTGTTCGACGCTCTTCGTCCGCAGGACTCCGCGGTCGCGGCGCGTCCCGCCCCGCGGCTCCGGGGGCGCTCCCCCCGGCCCGTGTCCCCCTGGCCCGTGTCCCTGTGGTCCGTGCTCTGTGCTCATGGGCGAACCTCCGCCTGGAAGACCCTCGCAACTCTCCTGAACTGACCGAGTCTCCGCAATGTCGGGAAACGGTCGGTGGCGGCGGGCCTTCCGGGGCCGCGGTTTCACCCGATGGGGTGGGAACCCCAGAGCAGCCGAGGGGCCGGCCGGAACATCCCTGGGGACGTCCGGCCGGCCCCTCGGGCGGGCGGTGCGGGCCGCGGGTCAGTCGCGGGCCGCCTCGGCGGGCTCGGCCGCGCCGTCGGTGTCCCGCGCGGCGGACTGGGCGACGGTGCCGGGGGCGGCCTCGTCGCGGTTGTCCATCTTGGCGACCAGACCGGTCACCTGGCGGGCGATGTCCGGTGCGGTGAGTCCGACCTCGGCCATGACCTCCTTGCGGGAGGCGTGGTCCAAGAAGCGCTCGGGGATGCCGAAGTCGCGCAGCGGGACGTCCACCCCGGCGTCGCGCAGCGCCTGCGCGACGGCCGAACCGACGCCGCCGGTGCGGATGTTGTCCTCGACGGTGACGACCACCCGGTGCTCGGCGGCCAGGCCCGGCAGCGCCTCGTCGACGGGCTTGACCCAGCGGGGGTCGACGACGGTGGTGGAGATGCCCTGCTTGTCCAGCAGGTCGGCGACCTCCAGGCACATCGGGGCGAGCGCGCCGACCGACACCAGCAGGACGTCCGGGCGCCCGGTGGCGGCGGGCGCGCGCAGCACGTCCATGCCGCCGACCCGACCGACCGCCTCGACGGCCGGACCGACCGCGCCCTTGGAGTAGCGCACCACGGTCGGGGCGTCGTCGACCTCGACGGCCTCCCGCAGCTGGGCGCGCACCTGGTCGGCGTCGCGCGGCGCGGCCAGCCGCAGGCCGGGGACGACCTGGAGGATCGACATGTCCCACATGCCGTTGTGGGAGGCGCCGTCGGTGCCGGTGACGCCGGCCCGGTCCAGGACGAAGGTGACGCCGCACTTGTGCAGCGCGACGTCCATCAGGACCTGGTCGAAGGCGCGGTTGAGGAAGGTCGCGTAGACCGCGAAGACCGGGTGGAGTCCGGCGGTGGCCATGCCGGCGGCGGAGACCGCGGCGTGCTGCTCGGCGATGCCGACGTCGTAGACCCGGTCCGGGAACTCCTTGGCGAACTTCTCCAGGCCGACCGGCTGGAGCATGGCCGCGGTGATGGCCACGATGTCGTCGCGCTCCTTGCCGAGCGCGACCATCTCGTCGCCGAAGACGCCGGTCCAGTCCTTGCCGCCGGAGGAGAGGGGCAGGCCGGTGTCCGGGTGGATCGGGCCGATGCCGTGGAAGCGGTCGGCCTCGTCCTGCTCGGCGGGCTTGTAGCCGCGGCCCTTCTCGGTGAGGCAGTGCACGATCACCGGGCCGCCGAAGCGCTTGGCGCGGGTCAGCGCGGACTCCAGCGCCTCGACGTCGTGGCCGTCGATCGGGCCGACGTACTTCAGGCCCAGGTCCTCGAACATGCCCTGCGGCGCGATGAAGTCCTTCAGGCCCTTCTTGGCGCCGTGCAGGGTCTCGTAGAGCGGCTTGCCGACGACCGGGGTGCGCTCCAGGATGTCCTTGCCGCGGGCCAGGAAGCGCTCGTAGCCGTCGGTGGTGCGCAGGGTGGCGAGGTGGTTGGCCAGGCCGCCGATGGTCGGTGCGTAGGAGCGCTCGTTGTCGTTGACGACGATGACCAGCGGGCGGTCCTTGGCGGCGGCGATGTTGTTGAGCGCCTCCCAGGCCATACCGCCGGTGAGGGCGCCGTCACCGATGACGGCGACCACCCGGTCGTCCCGGCCGCGGACCTCGTGGGCCTTGGCGATGCCGTCGGCCCAGCCCAGGACCGTCGAGGCGTGGCTGTTCTCGATGACGTCGTGTGCGGACTCGGCCTGCGAGGGGTAGCCGGAGAGGCCGCCCTTGGCCTTGAGCTTGGAGAAGTCCTGGCGGCCGGTCAGCAGCTTGTGGACGTAGGACTGGTGTCCGGTGTCCCACAGGACCTTGTCCTTGGGCGAATGGAAAACACGGTGCAGGGCGATGGTCAGTTCGACCACGCCGAGGTTCGGGCCGAGGTGTCCGCCGGTCTTGGAGACCGCGTCGACGAGGAAGCCACGGATCTCCGCCGCCAGCTGCGTGAGCTGCTCGGACGAAAGCCGGTCCAGGTCGCGCGGCCCCTTGATACGGGTCAGCAATGCCACCCCATGCCTCCTTGCTGCCGTAGGTCGAGCTTGCCGATCAGATGAGTCTAATGTCGCGCCCGCCGCCGGCGCGGCCGGGCCCGGCGATGTATGTCACTCGGGTGACGGTCGTCTCGCACGCCGTTTCGGGTCGTCGCGGCGGATGCCCCGGGCATGGCGCGGCCCCCCTCGGACCGCGTCCGAGGGGGGCCGGATTCCGCCGGGCTCCGGAGACTGTTGCCGTCTTACGACATTGCGCGGCCCGCGGGGCGACGGTGCCGCCCGACCGGCCGGCGGTCAGCTGCGCCCGGCGGTCTTCTGGGTGCGGCGCGACAACGAGTCGATCACCACGGCGGCCAGCAGCACGGCGCCGGTGATCATGTACTGGATCTCGCTGGCCATGCCGAGCAGGTTCAGGCCCTGCTGGATCGACTGGATGACCAGCATGCCGAGCAGCGCGGACCAGATCTTGCCGCGGCCGCCGAAGAGGCTGGTGCCGCCGATGACCGCCGCCGCGATGACGTTCATCAGGGTGTTGCCGGAGCCCAGGTTCTTGGTGGCGCCACCGGAGAGGCTCGCGATGAACAGGCCGCCGAAGGCGGCGAGCATCCCGGAGATCGCGAAGACCGTGATCCGGACCCGGTTGACGTTGATGCCGGCCCGCCGGGCCGCCTCCGCGTTGCCGCCGACCGCGAAGATCTGCCGGCCGAAGGCGGTGCGGCGCACCACGAAGTCGGCGAGGACCAGGACGGCGAGGAAGAGCACCAGGGCCAGCGGCAGGCCGCGGGCGCCGGACGGCTCGTTGAGGACGTAGGCGACCGCGAAGGCGAGCACCGCGACCACGCCGGTGCGCAGCAGGACCTCGCTGAGCGGCCGGGACGGCAGGGTGGCGGCCCGGCGGCGCCGGGTGTCCAGCAGCAGCGAGCCCGCGTAGGCGAGCACCGCGACCAGTGCCAGGCCGTAGGCGGCGGCCTTGTCCTCGAAGTAGTAGCCGGTGAGGTCCTCCACCAGGCTGCCGCTGGGCGTGTTGATGGAGCCTTCCTTGCCCATCAGCCAGATCTGCAGGCCGCTCCAGCCCAGGAAACCGGCCAGGGTGACGACGAACGCGGGCACCCCGATCTTGGCGAAGAAGAACCCGTGGAGGGCGCCGATGACGGCGCCGGCGGCCACCGCGATCAGCACCGACAGCCCGTCGTTGAGTCCGTGGGTGACGCTCAGCACCGCCCAGACCGCCGCGCCCACGCCGGCGACCGAGCCGACCGAGAGGTCGATCTCGCCCAGCAGCAGGACGAAGACGATGCCGACGGCCATGATGCCCATGCCGGAGGTGTAGACCCCGATGTTGGCGAGGCTGTCCGCGGACAGGAAGCTGCTGTTCTTGAGCTGGAAGACGACCGCGATGACGACCAGGCCGATGACGACCGGCAGGGAACCCAACTCGCCGCCGCGCAGCCGGCGCGCGAACTCGTCGAGGTAGCCGGCGAATCCTTTCTCCCGGACCAGCAGCCGGGGGTCGACGGCGGCCGGCTGCGCGGCCTTCGGCTCGGCCTCGGCGGTCTGCTGCTCGCTCATGCCCCGGCCTCCTTCTTCAGCTGGTCGGTGCGCGCCCGGCGACGGGTGACGGCGTTGTCGGAGGCGCCGGTGATGGCGGCGATGATCTCTTCGTGGGAGGTGTCGGCGACGTCGAAGACACCGTTGTTGCGGCCCAGGCGCAGGACCGCGACCCGGTCCGCGACGGCCTGCACGTCGGCCATGTTGTGACTGATCAGGATGACGCCGAGGTCGCGCTCGCGCAGCCGCTCGACCAGGTCGAGGACCTGCGCGGTCTGCTCGACGCCCAGGGCGGCGGTCGGCTCGTCGAGGATGACGACCTTCGGCTCGCCGATCAGCGCGCGGGCGATGGCGACGACCTGCCGCTGACCGCCGGAGAGCGCGGCCACCGGGATGCGGACGCTGGGGATCCGGATGGACAGGGTGTCCAGGAGCTCCTTGGCCCGCTTCTCCATGGCGATCTCGTCGAGGACGCCGGCGGTGTGGAGCTCGTTGCCGAGGTAGAGGTTGGCGACCACGTCGAGGTTGTCGCAGAGCGCGAGGTCCTGGTAGACGGTGGCGACGCCGAGGTCCTGGGCGTCGTGCGGCTTCGCGATGCGGACCGGCGCGCCCTCCCATTCGACGACGCCGTCGTCGACCGGGTGGACGCCCGAGATGGTCTTGACGAGGGTGGACTTCCCGGCGCCGTTGTCGCCGACGAGGGCGACCACCTCACCGGCGTGGATCTCCAGCGTGACGTCGGTGAGCGCCTGGACGGCGCCGAACCGCTTGGAGACCCCGCGCAACGCCAGGACGGGCGGAGCGGACACGTGAATCATCTCCTTCACCGCCGTCGCTGCGGCGGGAATGGTGGTGCGAGTGCGGGGGGTGCGGGCCCCGGCGCGGCGGCCGGGGGGGCCGCCGGCGGGGCGGGTCGGTGGTGGGCCGGACGATGCCCGCCGCCCGCCCTACTTGATGCCCGCCGCCGCGCAGGCCGCCTTGACGTCACTGATGCAGATCCGGCTCGCGGGGTAGACCTTGTCCTTGACGATCGTGTCCTCGATGTTGTCCTTGGTCACGACCTGGGCGTCGTAGAGCTTGGCCGGGATGCCCTTGACCTCGCCGCTGAGGCTGTCGACCTTGGTGGGCGTCAGGGAGTCGATCTTCTCGCCCTTGAGCAGCCGGACCGCGATCTCGGCGGTGGTGTCGGCCTGCGGCTGGATCTGCTTGTAGATCGAGAACGTCTGGTCGCCGGTGAGGATCCGCTGCAGGCCCGCGAGCTCGGAGTCCTGGCCGCCGACCGGGACCTTGATCCCCTGCTGCTTGAGGGCGGTGATGATGCCGCCGGCCATGCCGTCGTTGGCGGAGTAGACGCCCTGGATGGCGTCCTTGCCGAGCGAGTCGATGGCGGCGGCCATCTTCTTGTTGGCCTCGTCCGAGGACCAGTCCGGGATGTCCTGCTCGTAGACGACCTTCTTGACCTGCTTGTCGAGGACGCTGTGGGCGCCCCGCTTGAAGAACGGCGCGTTGGGGTCGGTCGGCGAGCCGTTGATCATGACGACGTTGCTGTCCTTGGCCCGGTCGCCGAGCGCCTTGACCAGCGCCTCGCCCTGGAGGCGGCCGATCTTCTCGTTGTCGTAGGAGACGTAGGCGGAGATCTCGCCCTCGGCCAGGCGGTCGTAGGCGATGACCTTGACGCCCTGCTTGGCGGCCCGGTTCACCCAGGACTTGGTGGCCTTGTAGTCGACCGGGTCCAGGATGATCACCTTGACGCCCTGCGTGATCAGGGCGTCGAACTGCTTCTTCTGGTTCTGGGTGTCCTGGTCGGCGTTGTTGTACTTGACCTTGCAGTCACCGCAGAGCGCCTCGATCTTCTTCGTGATCAGGGGCCGGTCGAAGGTCTCGTAGCGGGTGGTCTTGTTCTCCGGCAGCAACAGGCCGATGGTCTTTCCGTCACCACCACTGGTGCCGCCGTCGCCGGCCTTGCCGCAGGCGGCCACGGAGAGGGCCATCGAGACGGCGGCGGTGCCTATGACGACGCGACGCGTCCACACATTCAGCGCATTCATTGGGGGTGCCTCCCTGACATGGCCGCGTCGTTGCGGCCGAGGTGGCTGGAAGTCAACTCGGCCGCCAGCCGACCGTCAAGGAGTAAATCCTTAACGAGATGACAACGGTGCCATGCGTTAGGGGCCTGAAGTTAAGCCGCTCATGTCAGGGCCGGCGCGTCCGGGTTCCGGGCCCCGTCGAGCAGGGTCGAATCGCCCATCTCGCTCAGCACCAGGGCGAGCGCGCCCAGTACCTCGGCACGGCCGCCGAGGGTGCCCGGCACGACGCCCAACTGCCGTGCGGCGCTGGGGATCGCGTACCGCGACACCGACTCCCGGATCGGTGCGAGGACCAGTTCGCCGGCCTCGGCGAGGTCGCCGCCGAGCACCACCCGGCTGGGGTTGAGCAGGTTGCACAGGTTCGCCACGCCGCTGCCGATGTGCCGGCCCACGTCCGCGATCACCCGCCGGCACCCCGGGTCGCCCTCGCGGGCCAGCTGGACCACCCGCGCCATGGTGAGGTCGGGGCCGTGGCTCGGCTGGAGCAGCGGCAGGACGTACCGGGCCGCGGTGAAGGTCTCCAGGCAGCCGCGGTTGCCGCAGCGGCAGACCGGGCCGGACTCGTCGAGGGTGATGTGCCCGATCTCGCCGGCCGTGCCGCCCGGGCCGCGGTAGATCTGGCCGCTGATCACCAGCCCGGCGCCGACGCCGCTGGCCACCTTGATGTACGCCAGGTCCGCCGCGCCGCGCCCGCCGCCCCACACCAGCTCGCCGAGCGCGCCGAGGTTGGCGTCGTTGTCGACGTAGACCGGGACGCCGAGCCGCCCGGACAGCTCCTCGCCGGGGTTGGTCCCGGACCAGCCCGGCAGGATCGTGGTCGAGCCCAGGGTGCCGGACTCCACGTCGATCGGGCCGGGGACGCCCAGCCCGATGCCGATGACCTTGTCCGCGTCGATCCCGGTGCGCTCGATCAACGTGCTGACCAGCCGCTCGGCCCGGTCGAAGCCCTCGGCGGCGGAGGCGTCCACGTCGATCGGCTCGGCCTCCTCGGCGAGCACCTCGTGGGCGAGGTTGCCGACCGCCACCCGCAGGTGGGAGTGGCCGAAGTCGACGCCCACCACGATGCCGGCGTCGCCGGACAGCGAGACGCTGCGCGCCCGGCGGCCGCCCGCGGAGGTGGGCGTCACCTCGACGGTCCCGCCGTCCTTCAACTCACGAACGATGTTCGAGACGGTGGCCGCGGACAGCCCCGTGCTCCGGGCGATCTCCGCCTGGGTGAGCGAGCCCGCCATGCGCACCGCGCGGACCACCCGCTCCAGATTGGCCCGGTGCAGCGAGGACTGCGACCCCGGAGTCTCCATCGACTCATCCACTCCCGCCTGGGGCGGACAGTGCGACGACTGCCCGCCGGCCGCACCCGCGTCATCGGGGGGCGGCAACCGATTTCAACATGTGAACTCTAAGAAGAACTCCAGCGGGGAAGTCTCGTCAAGGCGTTGAGGCCGGGGGGAACCGGCGGCCCGGGCGTGCGGGGAGGACGGTCCCACTGAGTGGGAAACCGCCCTCCCCCGTGCGGCGGCCCGGGCGGGGCCGGCGGGCTACTTGAGCGCGCCCGCCGTCAGCCCGGCCTGCACCTGCCGTTGGAAGAGGACGTAGACGAGCAGCACCGGCAGCATCGCGATCATCATGCCGGCCATCAGCCCGCCCCAGTCGCCCTGGTAGCCCTGCTGCAGCGCGAGGTTGGCCAGCCCCTGGGTGAGCACGTACTTGTCCTCGTCCTGGTTGAGGACCATCGGCAGCAGGTACTGGTTCCACTGCCCCAGGAAATTGAAGATCCCGACGCTGATCAGGCCCGGCTTGGCCATCGGCAGCATGACCTGGAAGAACGTCCGGACGTGCGAGGCGCCGTCGATCATCGCCGCCTCCGCCACCGACGTGGGCAGGGTGCGGAAGAACGCCGTCATGAAGAAGACGGTGAACGGCAGCGAGTAGGCGATGTAGACGGCGATCAGGCCCGGGTACGTCGCCAGCAGCGGGACGCCGGGGAAGTCCCGCAGCACGAAGAAGAGCGGGATCACCAGCATGAAGACCGGAAAGGACATGCCTGCGACGAAGAGGTAGTAGATGAGGCGGTTGCCCGGGAACTGGAAGCGGGCCAGGACGTAGCCGGCCATGGAGCCCAGCACCATCGTCCCGGTGAGCGAACCGCCCACCACGATGAGGGTGTTGAGGAACATCTTGCCGATGTTGGCCTTCTCCCAGGCGTTGACCCAGTTCTCGAAGTGAAGCTTGCCCGGGAGGGACCACGGGGAGGTGAGGATGTCGCCGCTGCTCTTGAAGGAGCTCCACAGCACCCACAGCAGCGGCATGCCCACCATCAGCGCCCACACGACGAGCATGCCGTGCGAGAAGACGTTGAGCGTGCCGCCCTCGGAGGTCCGGCGCGGCCGTGCCGCGGTGGTTCGTGTCGTCATGCGCCCTGCCCCTAGTACTCGATCCGCTCACGGCGCGCGAAGCGCATCGTGAGGACGGCGAACAGCAGCGTGACGACGAGCATGGCGACGCCCATCGCGGCCGCGTAGCCGAACTGACTGTCGCGGAAGGCGGTCAGGTACAGGCGGAGCGGGACGACGTCGGTCGCGCCGTCCGGACCGCCCATGTTGACCGACATGATCTGCACCAGCGCGAAGGCGTCCATCGCGATGATGCCCATGTAGACCCAGCCCGTCTGCACGGTGTCCCACAGCAGGGGCAGGGTGATCCGGAAGAACGTCTGCGAACGGCCCGCGCCGTCGAGCAGGGCGGCCTCGTAGATGTCCCGGGGAATGGAGGCCATGGCGGCGGAGAACAGCACGACGTAGAAGCCGACGTTGGCCCAGACCATCACCAGCATGATGCAGGCCAGGGCCAGGCTCCCCTCCCCCAGCCAGGCGCTCTGCAGGGAATCCAGGCCGAGCACGCCGAGCAGGGAATTGAGCATGCCGTCGTGCGGATCCGGATTGTAGATGTTGAACCAGATCACCGAGATGATGGTGATCGAGATGACCTGCGGGAAGAAGTAGACGAATTTGTAGAACGTCGCGCCGCGGACGCCGGTGATGACCGCGCCGCGGCGGGAGCGGCCACCGACGTTCAGCATGAACGCGAAGAACAGCCCCAGTGCCAGCGTGGCGATCGGCACCAACACCAGCATGACGACGTTGTGCTTGAGCGCATTCCAGAATTCATCGCTGTGCAGCAGTTTTCCGTAGTTGCCCAGCCCGACGCTCTTGGCGGTGCCGCGCAGGCCGCTCCATTCCGTGGTGGAAATCTGGAACGCCTGGACGAACGGTGAGATCACGAAGATCCCGTAGAGCAGCAGGGGCAGGGCGAGGAACCCCACGATGAATCGGTACTTGCCGTGGCGCATGAGCTCCCCGGCCCTCCCTCGTCAGCGGTGGAACGTGGATGGATCCCCGGTCGGGAAGCTCGGTCAGGTGGCGCGGTGGAACTTGGTGACGGAGCTGTCCTTCGCGACCTCGTCCGCGTACTGCTGGGCCTTCTTGATCCAGTCCGCGGCCTTGAGTTCACCGGTGAGGAGCTGGCTGGTGAGTCCGCCGAGCTTTTCGTCGGTGAGCTTCGGGTACCACTCCTGGAGCTGGATCATCAGGAGGTTCTTGCCGCCCTCCTTGACGGACTTGGCGGCGGACGCCAGGCCCGGCGAGAGCTGCATTCCGTCGGTCGCGCCCTGGACTGACGTGAGCGACTTGACCTTGGTGGCGAAATTCTGCGCGTGCTTCTTGGAGAGCATGATGCGCAGCAGTTCCATGCCGCCGAGGGGATTCTTGCCGCCCTTGGCGACGATGAACGGCTCACTGGGTTCGGCGCGCAGCGTGCCGTGCGGCATCTTGTCGCCGGTGCCGCCGTTGAAGAGCGGGCCGACGGCCATGTCGAAGTCGGCCGGGGTGGTGGGCGCGGCCTCGTTCTCCACCCAGGAGCCGTTGGGGATGAAGGCCGCCTTGCCGCGGGTCCAGGCGGTCTGCGACTGGATGTGCGTCAGGCCCTGGCTGCCTTCGAGGAAGTAGCCCTTGGCGGCCAGCTCCTCGTAGTGCCCGATGACCTGCTTGACCGCGTCGTTGGAGGTCCAGGCGCCCGGCTCCAGGTTGTCGATGGCGATCCACTTGTCCAGGCCGCCGATCTTGGCGATCTGGGCGAAGATGTTGAAGTGGACGTAGTACGGGTACTTCCCCGGATACGTCCAGGGCGCGATGCCCGCCTTCTTGATCTCGGCGCAGAGGCTGATCATCTCGTCGAAGGAGGTGGGATAGGCCCAGCCCTTGTCCTTCAGCAGCTTGTTGGAATACCAGGTGCCGTACACCGTGAAGGCGTAGTAGAAGACGTCGAAGGTGTCCTTGTGCTTGCCCTTTTCGATGGTGCTGGGGTAAAGCGTGTCCCGCACCTTCTTCTTCGGGTCGTCCATCGACGGGGCGTCCAGCAGCGCGGTGAGGTCCTGCAACTGCCCCTGTGCGGACAGTGTGTTCATGTCGAGGTGGTCGGCTCCGGAGTTGTCGATCAGGTCGGGCGGATTGCCGCCGGCGAAGCGCGGCTGGAGTTTCGGGCCGATCTGCTGGGTTCCGGTGTGCTTGACCGTCGTGCCGTAGGTCTTGTTGTAGTCGGCTTCGGCGTCCTTGGCGTACTGGTCGCCGAGGCCCCCCTTGAAGATGAATGCCTCCAGCGACACACCGTTCTTCACGCCGAGCGGATTCTTGGCCGAGGTGGCGCCCTTGTTCTTGGTGCCGTCCTCGGTGCCGCCGCCACCCCCGGTGGCGCAGGACGACAGGGCGCCCATGGCCGGTACCGCGAGAATTCCCAGGGCCGCGGCCCGCTTGACCAGATCGCGACGGCCTACTTCTGAGGTGGATCCCATGCTCAAGTCCTCGCCTTCTTCAGGACTCAGGCGGTGTACCGGAGCCACCCCGGCACCGCGGGTCAGATGAAGCTGAGTTGTACGGGATGTGCACCGGGCGAGCTAGGGATATGCGGGGAATTCCGACGCCCCCCGCTTTCCCCCCGGAATCCGGCCTGGCGGTCGTACGGCCGGTATCGGACGCCGATAGGTATAGTCCACTTCCAGCCGAACGGGCAAGATCGTGCACCGAGTTGGCCGGGAGTCTTTCCCTAGTTGAGACCTCCCCGACATGCGCCTGCGGTGCGCCCGGTTCGGGGCTGCGGCCGCGGGGCGCGATGGCGGCCGCTCCGGAGGGGCCGCGGGCCGCGACACGAGTGTCGGCGGCGCGCCGCCACACCCTTGACACCCGCGCCGCCGCGCACCTTACTTATCTCTGCACTACGCAACTGACAACGATGTCAATCCCGTTGAGAGGGCTCGCGCGTGCGGCACAGACACCGGCACAGTCCACTGCGGAGGATCGCCCGACCCGCCGCCCTCGCGGCGGCCGCACTGCTCGTCCTGGTGGGGCCGGGCACGACCGGCCCGGCCCAGGCGGCACCGCCCCAACCACCAGGCACCGCGGCGCAGTTCCGCTCCTCCTTCGAACCGGGCCAGCCCGCGCCGGACTGGACCGACACCGTCGAGACCGGCCCGGACGGCCACCCCCGGACCTCCGGCGTCGCCGCTGCCTCCGCGCCCGGCGGGCCCGGCATGGACACCGCCCCCGACACCGGCCCCGCCGACTCCCCCACCGCCAGGGCGCACGCCGGGTTCACCGGCGGCCACGCGCTGCGCTACGCCGGCACGCACACCGCCGCCGGCCGGGCCTACTCGTACAACAAGCTGTTCGCCGTGCACGTCCCCGTCACCCCCACCACCACGCTCTCGTACAAGCTGTTCCCGCAGATGTCCGAGACCGACCTCGACTACCCGGCCACCCATGTCGCGGTCGACCTGGCCTTCACCGACGGGACGTACCTGAGCGAGCTGGCCGCGACCGACCAGTACGGGGCCCGGCTGACCCCGCAGGGCCAGGCCGCCGCCAAGACGCTCTACGTCAACCAGTGGAACGCCCGGGAGTCCCGGATCGGCGCGGTCGCCGCCGGGAAGACCGTCGCCCGGATCCTGCTCGCCTACGACGCGCCCCGGGCGCCGCGCACCGCGCCGGCCTTCCGCGGCTGGCTCGACGACGTCGCCCTCGGCCCCAAGGCCCCGGAGAAGCCGCTCGCCCACCTCTCCGACCACGCCGTCACCACCCGCGGCACCCTCTCCAGCGGCAGCTTCTCGCGCGGCAACACCTTCCCCGCCACCGCCGTGCCGAACGGTTTCACCTTCTGGACGCCGGTGACCAACGCCGGCTCCACCGACTGGCTCTACGAGTACGCGCGGAAGAACAACGCCGACAACCTCCCCACCCTCCAGGCGTTCAGCGCCAGTCACGAGCCGAGCCCCTGGATGGGCGACCGGCAGACCTTCCAGGTGATGCCGTCCACCGCGGCGGGCACCCCGGACGCCTCGCGCACCGGGCGCGCGCTGCCCTTCCACCACGAGCGCGAGACCGCGCGGCCGTACCAGTACGCGGTGACCTTCGACAACGGCCTGCGCACCGAGATCGCGCCGACCGACCACGCGGCGGCGATGCGGTTCACCTTCCCCGGCGCCGACGCCAACCTGATCTTCGACAACGTCAACAACAAGGGCGGTCTGACCCTGGACCCCGCGCACGGCGTCATCTCCGGCTACTCCGACGTCCGCAGCGGGCTCTCGGTCGGCGCCGGCCGGCTGTTCGTCTACGGCGTGGTGGACGCGCCCGTCACCGCGAGCGGACCGCTGCCGGGCGGCGGGGGCAAGGACGTCACCGGCTACCTGCGGCTGCGGCCGGGCGCGGACCGCACGGTGACGCTGCGACTGGCCACCTCACTGATCGGCGTCGAGCAGGCGAAGGCGAACCTCGCCCGGGAGATCCCCGACGGCACCTCCTTCACCACCGTCCGGGACCGCGCCCGCGCCCAGTGGGACGCGCTGTTGGGCCGCGTCGAGGTCGAGGGCGCCACCCGCGACCAGCTGACCACCCTCTACTCCAGCCTCTACCGGCTGTACCTCTATCCCAACTCCGGTTCGGAGCAGGTGGGTTCGCGAATCCGGTACGCCAGTCCGTTCTCGCCGCCGGTCGGCCCGGACACCCCCACCCGCACCGGCGCGAAGATCGTCGACGGCGCGGTGTACGTCAACAACGGTTTCTGGGACACCTACCGCACGACCTGGCCGGCCTACTCCCTGCTCACCCCCGGCCGGGCCGGGAAGATGGTGGACGGGTTCGTCCAGCAGTACAAGGACGGCGGCTGGATCTCCCGCTGGTCCTCGCCCGGCTACGCGGACCTGATGACCGGGACCAGTTCGGACGTCGCGTTCGCCGACGCCTACGTCAAGGGCGTGCGGTTCGACGCCGCGGCGGCCTACGACGCGGCGGTCAAGAACGCCACCGTCGCCCCGCCGTCCGCCGGCGTCGGACGGAAGGGCATGACCACCGCGCCGTTCCTCGGCTACACCAGCACCGACACCCGCGAGGGCGCGTCCTGGGCGCTGGAGGGCTACCTCAACGACTTCGGCATCGCCCGGATGGGACAGGCCCTCTACGCCAAGACCCACAACCCCCGGTACAAGGAGGAGTCGCAGTACTTCCTGGGCCGGGCCCGCAACTACGTGCGGCTCTTCGACCCCCGCACCGGCTTCTTCCAGGGGAAGGACGCCCAAGGCGACTGGCGGCTGCCGCCGGACCGCTTCGACCCCCGCGTCTGGGGCTACGACTACACCGAGACCAACGCCTGGACGTTCGCCTTCACCGCCCCGCAGGACACCCGCGGACTGGCCAACCTGTACGGCGGCCGGACCGGCCTGGCGAAGAAGCTGGACGCCTACTTCAGCACTCCGGAGACCGCCGCCAAGCAGTTCGCCGGCTCCTACGGCGACGTCATCCACGAGATGACCGAGGCCCGCGACGTGCGGATGGGCATGTACGGGCACAGCAACCAGCCCTCGCACCACATCGCGTACCTCTACGACGCGGCCGGGCAGCCCTCCAAGACGCAGGCGAAGGTCCGCGAGGTGCTCTCCCGGCTCTACCTCGGCAGCGAGATCGGCCAGGGGTACCCGGGCGACGAGGACAACGGCGAGATGTCCGCCTGGTACGTCTTCAGCGCCCTGGGCTTCTATCCGTTGGTGATGGGCCAGGGCGAGTACGCGGTGGGCTCACCGCTGTTCACCAAGGCCACCGTCCACTTGGAGAACGGCCGGGACCTGGTCGTCAACGCGTCCGGCAACAGCGCCCGCAACGTCTACGTACAGGGCCTGAAGGTGAACGGCCAGCCGTGGAACCGCACCGCCCTGCCGCACGCGCTGCTCGCCCGCGGCGGAACCCTGGACTTCACCATGGGACCACGCCCCTCCACCTGGGCCACCGCGCCGGACGCCGCACCGACCTCCCTCACCAAGGACGACGCGGTGCCGACGCCGCCCACGGACCTGACCGTCCCGGACGGCGGCCCGCTGACCGACGACACGTCCGACACCTCCGCCACGGTCTCCCGCGCGACCTTCACCGTCCCGGCCGGCTCCACGGTCTCCTCGTACACCCTCACCTCCGCCACCGCCTCGAAGGCTCCCGGGGAATGGCTGCTCGAAGGCTCCGACGACGGCACGCACTGGTTCCCCCTGGACCACCGGACCAACCAGCGCTTCGCCTGGGACCGCCAGACCCGCCCCTTCTCCCTCCCCACCCCCAGCACGCACCGCCACTACCGCCTCTCCCTGCCCCACCCGGCCCCCCTCGCCGAGACCGAACTGCTGGGCCAGCACGCGCCAGTTGGGCCTTCCGCGCACTAACGGGCCCGATATCCCCTTTGACGGATAAACTTTCGGTTGCAAAGATTGGGTAAATGCCGCGCCATGCCCCGGTATGGGGCATGGCGCTATCCATTGTCAGAACAACTGGAGATTCACGTGGGCTTCCTTCCCGGCCGTCAGCGTGGCCGCGCGCTCACCCGGCTCGCGACCACAGTGCTCGCAGCGACCCTGCTGGGCACCACCGCGGGAACCGCCGTCGCCGACACCCCGGCCCCCGTCCCGGCGCCCCTGAAGAACGCCGACAAGCTGAAGTCGACCGTCCCCGGCGCCCCGAAGGCCCCCCAGGGCCGCATGGGGTACGCCGCACCGGGCGAAGTGAGCGCCCCCTTCTTCCCCTTCTCCGGCGTGGACCGCGGCGGCGACCTCTACATGCAGGAGTCGAACGGCAGCGGCTTCGACGCGCGCGACTTCAGGTGGTTCGGCTGGGACGTCTTCAAGGCCGCCCAGCGGGTGGACCACAACAAGGACGGTTACGAAGAGGGCCTCTACACCTGGGACTTCAACGGCAACCTCTTCTACTCCGACTTCACCCTGGACGAGCCGGAGACCCGCCTCATCGGCGGCGGCTGGAACACCTACGACAAGGTCCTGTCCCCGGGTGACCTCGGCGGCGCCAAGGAATCCGACATCCTGGCCGTCGACAAGTCCGGCGTGCTGTACGTCTACCTCGCCTACCCCAACGGCAAGGTGACACCGCGCATCAAGATCGGCGCCGGCTGGGGCGCGTACACCCAGATAGCCGGCCAGGGCGACCTCACCGGTGACGGCAAGACCGACATCGTCGCCCGCGACAAGGCGGGCGTCCTGTGGCTCTACCAGGGCACCGGCAACCCCAAGGCCCCGTTCCAGGCCCGGCAGAAGATCGGCGCCGGCTGGAACTCCTACAACTACCTGCTCTCCACCGGCGACGTGGACCGCGACGGCAACGCCGACCTGCTGGCCCGCACCGCCGGCGGCGAGCTGATGCTCTACAAGGGCACCGGCAACGCCCGGGCGCCGTACGCCAAGCCCGTCAAGCTCGGTTGGGGTTACCAGACCTACCGCCTGATGTTCTGAAGCCCCTCGCCGGTCACCCCGCGAGGGGCGCCGGTGTTGGAAGGATCACAGGACGGAACAATCCGGACACTGCCGGACACACGGATCGGTCGGCCCGTCGTCCGGGACCGCCGGACCCGCGTCTTCTCGATCGGTTGGCCCGTTTCGCACCGACAGGTGCCGAATCGTCACCGGCGAAAAGGTTGTACGGGCGGAAAGATGGCTGGTCACGGCCCCGGCAAAGTAGTTGACACGTGAAGGAGCTCTGCGGAAGATCCTGAGCTCCGGAGACCTTCGGCGCGCCCCTGCGGGGGCGCGCCGTCGTCGTCCCGGGTCCCTCTCGATCCCAACCACGGAGAACTACGTGGCAATACCCTTCGGCCGCAAGCGCGGACGTGCCCTGTCCCGTCTCGCCACCGCGGCCATCGCCGTCGCACTGGCCGGCACCACTGCCGGCACCTCCTTCGCGGCGGACAACCCCGGCTCGGCCGCCCGGAACGCCGTCCAGGCGACCCCGCAGGCGCCGACCAAGGCCCCCCGGGCGATCACCGGCGTCACCGCCGGCGGTCCGAGCGCGGCCAACCCGGTCTTCACCCTCTTCGGCGTGGAGTCCTCCGGTGCCACCTACGTCTACGACGTCGACGGCTCGGGCAAGTTCACCGCCCGTCAGAAGGTCGACGACCTCGGCGACGTGCGCGCCAACCAGCAGGCGGTGGACAACGACGCCGACGGTATCGCCGACGGCGTCTGGCTCTGGGACCCCAGCGGCAACCTGTACTTCAGCAACGACGCCACCCCGGACAGCGTCCGGATCGGCGGCGGGTGGAACACCTACGACAAGGTGCTCTCCCCCGGCAACCTCGGCGGCGCCAAGGAGTACGACATCCTCGCCCGCGACCGCAACGGCGTGCTCTACCTCTACCTCGGCTACCCCGACGGCAAGGTAACCGCACGCACCAAGGTCGGCGCCGGCTGGCAGATCTACGACCTGATCACCGGCAAGGGCGACCTCACCGGCGACGGCAAGCCCGACCTCATCGCCCGCGAGAAGGCCACCGGCGACCTCTACCTCTACAAGGGCACCGGCAACCCCAGCGCCCCCTTCAGCGCCCGCACCAAGATCGGCACCGGCTGGGGCGGCTACAACGCCCTCGTCTCCACCGGCGACATCAACCTCGACGGCAAGACCGACTTCGTCGCCCGCGACACCAGCGGCCGCCTCTACGCCTACTACGGCACCGGCAACGCCACCAACCCCTACCAGCCACGCGTCCAGATCGGCACCGGCTGGAACATCTACACCAAGCTGTTCTCCTGACCGACCGGCAGCGTTGGCCGGTCGCCTCGCCCGAGGCGGCCGGCCGGCGCGGCTGACGTGGCACGACGCGAGGGCCGCACCCCCCTTCCGGGGGTGCGGCCCTCGTTCACTGCCGTGCCGTGCCGCTTACTTGCGGATCAGGCTCCGCAGCACGTACTGCATGATGCCGCCGTTGCGGTAGTAGTCCGCCTCGCCGGGGGTGTCGATGCGGACCACCGCGTCGAACTCCACACCGGTGTCGGTGGTGACCTTGACCGTGCGCGGCGTGGTGCCGTTGTTGAGCTCCTCGACGCCGGTGAAGGAGAAGGTCTCCTCACCGGTCAGGCCGAGGGTCTCGGCGGACTGGCCCTCCGGGAACTGGAGCGGCAGGACGCCCATGCCGATGAGGTTCGAGCGGTGGATGCGCTCGTACGACTCGGTGATGACGGCCTTGACGCCGAGGAGCGCGGTGCCCTTGGCGGCCCAGTCGCGGGACGAGCCGGAGCCGTACTCCTTGCCGCCCAGGATGACGAGCGGGGTGCCCTGCTCGATGTAGTTGCGCGAGGCGTCGTAGATGAACGAGACCGGCGCGTCCTGCTGGGTGAAGTCGCGGGTGTAGCCGCCCTCGGTGCCCGGCGCGAGCTGGTTGCGCAGGCGGATGTTGGCGAACGTGCCGCGGATCATGACCTCGTGGTTGCCACGGCGCGAGCCGTAGGAGTTGAAGTCGCGGCGCTCGACGCCGTGCTCCGTGAGGTACTGGCCGGCCGGGGTGTCGGCCTTGATGGCGCCGGCGGGCGAGATGTGGTCCGTCGTCACCGAGTCGCCGAGCTTGGCGAGGACGCGGGCGCCCGTGATGTCGGAGACCGGGACCGGCTCCATCGCCATGCCCTCGAAGTACGGGGGCTTGCGGACGTAGGTGGACTCGGTGTCCCACTCGAAGGTGTTGCCGGTCGGGATCGGCAGCGCCTGCCACTGGGCGTCACCGGCGAAGACGTCGGAGTAGGACTTGTTGAACATGTCCTCGCCGATGGCGTTCGCGACGACGTCGTTGACCTCGGCCTCGGTCGGCCAGATGTCGGCCAGGTGGACGGGCTTGCCGTCCTGGTCGACGCCGAGCGCGTCCTTGGTGATGTCGACCTTCATCGAACCGGCGAGGGCGTACGCGACGACCAGCGGCGGGGACGCCAGGTAGTTCATCTTGACGTCGGGGTTGATCCGGCCCTCGAAGTTCCGGTTGCCGGAGAGCACCGAGGTGACGGCCAGGTCGTGGTCGTTGACCGCCTTGGAAACCTCCTCCGGCAGCGGGCCGGAGTTGCCGATGCAGGTGGTGCAGCCGTAGCCGACGAGGTTGAAGCCGACCTTGTCGAGGTACGGCGTCAGACCGGCCTTGTCGAAGTAGTCGGTGACGACCTTCGAGCCCGGGGCGAGGGTGGTCTTGACCCACGGCTTGCGGGTCAGGCCCTTCTCGACGGCCTTCTTCGCGACGAGCGCGGCGGCGACCATCACGTACGGGTTCGAGGTGTTGGTGCAGGAGGTGATCGCGGCGACGGTGACGGCGCCGTGGTCGAGCTGGTACGTCGTGCCGTCGGGGGCGGTCACGGTGACCGGGTTCGACGGGACGCCGTTGGAGACGGCCGGGGCGTCGGAGGCCGGGAAGGACTCCTTGCCCGCCTCGGAGTCGTCGGAGACGTAGTTGCGCACGTCCTGGGCGAACTGCTGGGCGGCGTTCGCGAGGACGATGCGGTCCTGCGGGCGCTTCGGGCCGGCGATGGAGGGGACGACCGTGGCCAGGTCGAGCTCCAGCTTCTCGGAGAAGTCGGGCTCGGCGGCCGGGTCGAGCCAGAGGCCCTGCTCCTTGGCGTACGCCTCGACGAGCGCGACCTGCTGCTCGGAGCGGCCGGTCAGCTTCAGGTAGTTCAGCGTCTCGCCGTCGATCGGGAAGATCGCGGCGGTGGAGCCGAACTCCGGCGACATGTTGCCGATGGTGGCGCGGTTCGCGAGCGAGGTGGCGGCGACGCCCTCGCCGTAGAACTCGACGAACTTGCCGACGACGCCGTGCTTGCGCAGCATCTCGGTGATCGTGAGCACCAGGTCGGTGGCGGTGGTGCCCGGCTTGAGCTCACCGGTCAGCTTGAAGCCGACGACGCGCGGGATGAGCATGGAGACCGGCTGGCCGAGCATCGCGGCCTCGGCCTCGATGCCGCCGACGCCCCAGCCCAGCACGCCCAGGCCGTTGACCATGGTGGTGTGGGAGTCGGTGCCGACGAGGGTGTCGGGGTATGCCTGGCCGCCTCGGACCATGACCGTGCGCGCCAGGTGCTCGATGTTGACCTGGTGGACGATGCCGGTGCCGGGCGGGACGACCTTGAACTCGTCGAAGGCGGTCTGGCCCCAGCGCAGGAACTGGTAGCGCTCCTTGTTGCGGCCGTACTCCAGCTCCACGTTCTGGCCGAACGCGTCCTTGGTGCCGAACTTGTCGGCGATGACGGAGTGGTCGATGACCAGCTCGGCCGGCGCCAGCGGGTTGATCTTCGCCGGGTCGCCGCCCAGCTCCTTCACGGCCTCGCGCATGGTCGCGAGGTCCACGACGCACGGCACCCCGGTGAAGTCCTGCATGATCACGCGGGCCGGCGTGAACTGGATCTCCTGGCTGGGCTGTGCCTGGGAGTCCCAGTTGCCGAGCGCACGGATGTGGTCGGCGGTGATGTTGGCGCCGTCCTCCGTGCGGAGCAGGTTCTCCAGCAGCACCTTGAGGCTGTAGGGGAGGCGGGCGGCGCCCTCCACCTTGTCCAGCCTGAAGATCTCGTACGACTCGTCGCCCACCTGCAGCGTGCTACGGGCGTCGAAGCTGTTCGCCGACACGACAGTCTCCTTCAATGAATTCGCGCGTACCACCGCAATCCTGCCGTCACAGGTTCGTTGCCGATCAGCTAAGGTAAACCTAAGTTAGGTACGCCTTACTAGCGCGGCAGCGGTACGCCTCTCGGCAGATATCTCGATGTCGAGATAACTCTAATACATCACCGCTTCCGGGTCATGCCCCGACGGCGGCCACACCACCACCTTCCTGCCGACCGATCGACACGGCGACACGCCCGAATCCCCCTCCGCGTCATTCATCCCTCGCACCCCCTTTGCATGACCATGCGCGAGGATGCATACTCTTCCTATGTCTAAGGTCCTCACCTCCCTTCCCGCCGGCGAGCGCGTCGGCATCGCCTTCTCGGGCGGCCTCGACACCTCCGTCGCGGTCGCGTGGATGCGCGACAAGGGCGCCGTCCCGTGCACCTACACCGCCGACATCGGCCAGTACGACGAGCCCGACATCGCCTCGGTGCCCGGTCGCGCGAAGACCTACGGCGCCGAGATCGCCCGCCTCGTCGACTGCCGCGCGGCACTGGTCGAGGAGGGCCTGGCCGCACTCACCTGCGGGGCGTTCCACATCCGCTCGGGCGGGCGGGCGTACTTCAACACCACCCCGCTGGGCCGCGCCGTCACGGGCACGCTCCTGGTCCGGGCGATGATGGAGGACAACGTCCAGATCTGGGGCGACGGCTCCACCTTCAAGGGCAACGACATCGAGCGGTTCTACCGCTACGGCCTGCTCGCCAACCCGAACCTGCGGATCTACAAGCCCTGGCTCGACGCGGACTTCGTGACCGAACTCGGCGGCCGCAAGGAGATGTCGGAGTGGCTGGTCGCCCACGACCTGCCCTACCGCGACAGCACGGAGAAGGCGTACTCCACCGACGCCAACATCTGGGGCGCCACCCACGAGGCGAAGACCCTGGAGCACCTGGACACCGGCGTGGAGACGGTGGAGCCGATCATGGGCGTGCGGTTCTGGGACCCCGAGGTCGAGATCCTCACCGAGGACGTCACCATCGGCTTCGACCAGGGCCGCCCGGTCACCGTCAACGGCAAGGAGTACGCCTCCCCCGTCGACCTGGTGATGGAGGCCAACGCCATCGGCGGTCGGCACGGCATGGGCATGTCCGACCAGATCGAGAACCGGATCATCGAGGCCAAGAGTCGCGGCATCTACGAGGCGCCCGGCATGGCGCTGCTGCACGCCGCCTACGAGCGGCTGGTCAACGCGATCCACAACGAGGACACGCTCGCCCAATACCACAACGAGGGCCGGCGGCTCGGCCGACTGATGTACGAGGGCCGGTGGCTGGACCCGCAGGCGCTGATGGTGCGCGAGTCCCTGCAGCGCTGGGTGGGCGCGGCCATCACCGGCGAGGTCACCCTGCGGCTGCGGCGCGGCGAGGACTACTCGATCCTCGACACCACGGGCCCGGCGTTCAGCTACCACCCGGACAAGCTGTCCATGGAGCGGACCGAGGACTCGGCGTTCGGCCCGGTGGACCGGATCGGCCAGCTCACCATGCGCAACCTCGACATCGCCGACTCGCGCGCCAAGCTGGAGCAGTACGCCGGCCTCGGCCTGATCGGCACCACCAGCCCCGCGGTCGGCGCCGCCCAGGCCGCCGCGACCGGACTGATCGGCAGCATGCCGGAGGGCGGCGCCGAGGCCATCGCCTCCCGCGGCGAGGTCTCCGGTGACGACGAGATGCTGGACCGCGCCGCGATGGAGTTCGGCACGGACTGACCCGCCCACGCCGGGCGGCCGATACGGCCCCCGCCACGCACCACCGGCAGCGGCCGGCCCGGCGCCCCACGGCGCCGCGCCGGCCGCTCGCCGTTCTCCCGGACGGCCCCCCCCGAACCGGCATCCCGCACGGGCGACGCCTGCCGAAGCGTCAGGCGGCAGAAGCGCGCGGCCGTCGCGGGGGCGGGCGGCCGTCACGGGGCGGGCGGCTCAACCGTCCCCGTACGCGGCCAGCGTCCGGTCGATCGCCGGGCCCAGGAAGGCCCGGGTGAGTTCGGCGCGCCGGGCCGGCCAGTGCGCGCGGTCGGCCGGCGACGCCCCGGCCGCGGTCGGACCCGGTGCGGTGGCCGGCGGGCCGTAGCGCCGGTGCCGGAGGTCGGCGAGGAGCGGCGCCGGCGCACCCATTCCGGCCAGGACGGACAGCGCCTCGCCCTTGGTGATCAGGCTGCCGTCCCGCAACGTCACCGTCGCCCGGGCCAGGGTCAGCAACCCGAGGTCCACCCAGACGTCGCGCAGCCAGTACGCGGGGTGCTCCAGTGCGGGCCGCCAGAACCCGCGCAGGTCGGCGAGGACGAAGGCGGCCAGTTGGGCGTCGGTCACCGGGGGCAGCACGGCGGCCGGGCCGTCGCCGTACCGGACCAGACCGAAGACGTGGAGTTCGCGGCGGGTGACCGGGGTGAGCGGCCGGTGGAGCAACTCCTCGTGTGCCCAACCGAGATGGCAGCGCGTCGGATCGTCGAGCGCGGCGACGTCGGGGTAGGCGCAGTGCACCGCCCGGGCCGCCGGACCGCCGGTGGCGGCGAGCCGACGGTGCAGACCGGTCAGTTCCGCCTCCTCCTGCGCCGTGGCGGGACGTGCGAGGACCGCGACCAGGTCGAGGTCGCTGCGGCCCTCCTGGTAGTCACCGCCGGCCAGTGAGCCGTGCGCCCACAACGCCCGCAGCGGCACACGGTCTTGAAGGCCCGTCAGGAACGTGCGGAGCAGCGCCGCGGTGACCGGCGGCACCGGTTCCCGCACGTCGGTCGCCGCCCGCATGGCCGCCCCCTGTCCCGTCCGCCGCGGGCGGACGTCCCGGATCCGATCCCCTGCCACCTGCCCGGACCCCGGCGACCTCAACCGCCCTGCCGCGCCCGGGCGTACGGCACCCGCCGTCCCGCGCGGGACGGGCGACCGCCGGGCCCGACCGGAGGACCGACGACCGCCGCGTCGGCACGGCCGGGCCGCGTCATCCGCCTTCCAGCCCCACCCGGACCACCCGCACGATCTCCTCGTCGGTCAGGCCCAGGTGACGGGCCTCGGAGATGAGACGTTCGGCGGCCTCGCCGAGCCGGGCCCGAGCCGGTGCGGCGGCGCCGGTGACCACCGCACCGCGGCCGCGCCGGAGTTCGATCAGCCCCTCCTCCTTCAGCCGCTGGTAACCGCGCAGCACGGTGTGGACGTTGACGCCGAGGGAGGCGGCGAGCGCCCGGGCGGCGGGCAGGCGTTCGCCGGCCGGGACCGACCCGTCGGCGATGGCGCCGCGGACCGAGGCGGCGATCTGGTCGCCGAGCGGGACGGACGAGCCCGGGTCGACGCGGAAGAGCATCTCAGTCCCCCTCTGTGGAGCGCTGGCGATCGAGATAGGTGGTGAGCAGCGCGGCGGCGGTCGCCGCGTCGTCGACCGTCACCACGAACTCCCGGCCGTTGGTGCGCCGCAGCACCAGGCCCTCACCGGAACGGAGCAGCAGACGGCTGCCGCCGGGCCGGATGCGGTACCCCCAGCCACCGTACTCGGCGAGCGGGGAGATCCGGCGGCTGGTCGCCTCGGCCACGCCCTCCAGCGGTATGCGGCGCAGCGGGACCGGGAACAGTACCGGGGTGAGGGTCAGCCCCCGCTTGTCGACGGTCACCCGCACGGAGCAGTGGACCGCGACCAGCAGCGCGCAGAGGAGCAGCGCGCCGCCGCCGAGCCACCCGGCGGACACCCCGAGGACGACCCCGACGCAGGCCGTCAACGCCGCCAGGGCGGCCATCGGCAGGGAGCTGATGGTGCGCGTCCAGCCGGCCCGGACGCCGGCGGGCAGGTCGAGGCGGCGCACCCGGCCGGGCTCCGGGCGGGGCCCTTCCGGGTCGGGACCGGCGAGCAGCCAGCCCAGTCCGGCGGCGAGCGCGCCCGCCCCCAACGACGCGGTCAGTTGCAACAGGGGCATGCGGACCGCGGCGGCATCGGCCGCGCCGGCGTTCCCCCACAGGATCGCGGCCGCCGGATAGCCCAGGACGACGGCCAAGAAGTAGCCCGTCGCGATGAGCAGGCGCCCGCTGCGCGCGGGCAGCGCTCGCCGCGACAGGGCGGCGGTGCCGGCGCCGGCGGCGAGCAGGACGGCCAGGGACCACCACAGCAGGCCCTGCGCCGACGCGTAGCCGTTGGGCCGGCCGTCGAGGCCGAAGTGGGTGGCGAGCCGCTCGGGCAGCCGGTCGGCGACGACGGCGTAGACGCCGCCGAGGCAGACGGTGACGAGAAGGAACGGTAAGGCGGCTATCCAGCCCCGCGGACGGACGGGCGCGGGCGGGGCCGAGGGTACGGATCGCATCATGGCAACCTCCAGTTGTTCGCATATTAGTAGAACAACTAGATGGACGGTATGGCGCGCCGCGTCAATCTCATATCTGAGATACGGTCACCCCATGGCAGACGACTACCTCGTACGCATCGGCAGGCTCATCCGTGACGCCCGGCAGCATCGTGGCTGGACGCAGACGCAGCTCGCCGAGGCGCTCGGCACCAGCCAGAGTGCGGTCAATCGGATCGAACGCGGCAACCAGAACATCAGCCTTGAGATGATCGCCCGCATCGGCGAAGCCCTGGACAGCGAAATCGTCTCGCTCGGATACGCCGGACCGATGCACCTGCGCGTGGTCGGCGGGCGCCGACTGTCCGGCAGCATCGACGTCAAGACGAGCAAGAACGCCTGCGTCGCGCTGCTGTGCGCGACCCTGCTCAACGCGGGCCGCACAACTCTGCGCCGGGTGGCCCGCATTGAGGAGGTCTACCGCATCCTGGAGGTGCTGGGCAGCATCGGCGTCCGCACCCGGTGGATCAACGACGGCAACGACCTGGAGATCGTGCCGCCGGCCCAACTCGACCTGGAATCGATGGACTTGGAGGCGGCCCGCCGCACCCGCAGCGTCATCATGTTCCTCGGCCCGCTGCTGCACCGGATCGACCGCTTCAAGCTGCCCTACGCGGGCGGCTGCGACCTCGGCACCCGGACCGTCACGCCGCACATGACCGCCCTGCGGCACTTCGGCCTGGAGATCACCGCGACCGACGGCACCTACCTCGCCGAGGTCGACCGGACCGTCGCCCCCAAGCGCGCGATCGTCCTGACCGAACGCGGCGACACCGTCACCGAGAACGCACTGCTGGCCGCCGCCCGGCACGACGGCGTCACGGTCATCCGCAACGCCTCGTCCAACTACATGGTCCAGGACCTGTGCTTCTACCTGGAGGAGTTGGGCGTCCGGGTCGACGGGATCGGCACCACCACCCTCACCGTGCACGGCGTGGCGAAGATCGACCGCGATGTGGACTTCGCACCGTCCGAGGACCCGGTCGAGGCGATGAGCCTGCTGGCCGCAGCCGTCGTCACCGAGTCGGAACTGACGATCCGCCGGGTCCCGGTGGAGTTCCTGGAGATCGAGCTGGCGGTCCTGGAGGAGATGGGCCTGGACCACGAGCGCGGCGCCGAGTACCCGGCCGACAACGGCCGCACCCGGCTCGTCGACCTGACCGTCCGCCCCTCCAAACTCCAGGCCCCCCTGGACAAGATCCACCCGATGCCCTTCCCGGGCCTCAACATCGACAACGTCCCCTTCTTCGCGGCCATCGCGGCCACCGCCCAGGGCCAGACCCTCATCCACGACTGGGTCTACGACAACCGCGCCATCTACCTCACCGACCTCACCCGCCTCGGCGCCCAGGTCAAACTCCTCGACCCGCACCGCGTCCTGGTCGACGGCCCCACCCGCTGGCGCTCCGCGGAAATGATGTGCCCCCCGGCACTCCGCCCCGCCGTCGTCGTCCTCCTCGCCATGATGGCCGCCGAGGGCACCTCGGTCCTCCGCAACGTCTACGTCATCAACCGCGGCTACGAGGACCTCGCCGAACGCCTCAACTCGATCGGGGCCCAGATCGAGATTTTCCGGGACATCTGACATGAGAATGCCGCCGCACTCCGCCTGACCTGCTGTTTGGTAGGTCAGGGACGGGTGCGGCGGCATCTCTGGGACTTCTCTGGGACTTTGGGCCTGCGGCGGGCTACGAGCCACGCTCCACAGGCTCTGGCGACCGGCCGCGGCTAGATGAATGAGTCCGATGTTTGCGCTGGCCGCGACTATGGCGAAGGACGCCCGTTGGCTCGTGTGTGACTACCAGCCTGGACGCCCTTCTGGCGGCACTGTACGTGTTCATCGACGACCATGTGGCCCCGCGTCGCCGGATCGGGCGACCCCCGAAACCGACAGACGCCGAACTCCTGTGCATGGCTGTCGCCCAAGTCCTGCTCGGCTTCCCCTCGACCCGCCACTGGATCCGCTTCGCCCACGCCCGACTGGGCCACCTCTTCCGCTACCTACCCCAACAATCCGCCTACAACAAGCGCCTCAACGCCGCCGGCCCACTGATCTCGACCGTGATCCAGGCATTGGCCAGGCAGGTACCCACCCGGCACGACAACCTGCGGCTGATCGACTCCACCCCGCTACCGTGTGCCGCCTCCCGAGAGACCGTCAAACGTTCCGAGTTGGCCGGACACGCAGGCTACGGCTACTGCCGCAGCCATTCCCGCTTCTTCTGGGGGTTTCGGCCCTACCTGCTGACCACCGCCGAAGGCATGCCCGTCTCCTGGTGCCTGGCCAACCCGAGCCCGTCCGGCACGGCCGCCTCGCCCGTGTCCGCCAGTGGATCGAGGCCGTCTTCGACACCCTCAAGGCCAGCTCAGCCTGGAACAACAGGGGTTGCGGCGGATCAACTCGTCGTCGGCCGCCGTCCCCATGATGGCCTTGAGCAGCCGGTAGGACTTGGCGGTCGTCGTAGCGCCGGTCGTCTTGAGCCGCTCAGCCCGCCAAGTGCGGACGCCAGGCGGCGTGATCTCGTCCAGGTTCCTGGGGCCGAAGTGGGCAGGCTGTGCAGCCGCAGGAGTCTGCGGTACAGCTCATCCGTGGTGGCGGCGAGGCCGCGCTCTTGGACCATGTCAGGGCGTACGCCGCGAAGTTCACGGCGCCCGCATCCGGATCGACCCGGTCCTTGCGCTCGATGTCGGCCTGGGTCAGGGTGAGCCAGGTCTGCGCGTCGGTCTTGGTGTCGAAGGTTTTCGGGGCGGTCCGGCGGCTGCCGTCGGGCGCCCGGTAGCGGGCCTGCCAACGGCCCGAGGGGAGCTGCCGAACTGAGCCGAACTCGCGTCGGCGCTGGGGCCTGCGATCCGCCATCAGGCCGCCTTCCCGTAGTGGGACCGCGTGCGGCACGCAGGCTGGACCGTGTTGGCCTCGATGTACGCGACGAGCACGTTCTCGGCGATGCGGACGTGCCGGCCGACCTTGACGAAGGCGATGTTCTGGACCTGGCCGGCGGCCAGCAGGTCACCTGGGCCATCGACATGACCGGCGGTGAACCCGCCCTGCTGCCGGCCCTGCTCGTCGACCAATATCTATGCCCGCGGTCTAAGAATTTGATGGACCCCGCGAGGAGACTTTTTACCACCGCACATGGGGTGGAAATATTTAGCGCACACAAGCCACCGCAGCATGCTACTGTCGGTCTCGGTTGCAGTTTTGGTTCCCAAAATCTTCAAGCGTCTCCAGCCGGCCTCCGCGCCACTGAGGAGCGCTTTATATTTCCCGGCCATTCTCCGGGCGGGGCATCATTGCGGCGACACGGTGTCCGCACGGCGCGGATTCCGGTGTACTGCCCCAAGGAGATATGACATGGCCACTGGCACCGTGAAGTGGTTCAACGCGGCAAAGGGCTTCGGCTTCATCGAGCAGGACGGTGGCGGCGCCGACGTGTTCGCCCACTTCTCGAACATCGCAGCCGAAGGCTTCCGTGAGCTGTTCGAAGGCCAGAAGGTGACCTTCGACATCGCGCAGGGCCAGAAGGGCCCGACGGCCGAGAACATTGTTCCCACCTGACACTGACACGCATTTTGTAGCTGGGGCCCGCATCCCTCGGGGTGCGGACCCCGGCTACACGCATTTCCCCGCGGTGGTTTCTCCTGCGGGACGCAGGATTTCGGGTCGCGCCCTCCCCGCAGTCGCGCCCCTCGACCGCCGTCCTGGATTTCACATCCACCGGACGTCGCCTATTTCAGCGCCTGGGCCTGTACGGATTTCCCGTAGACCAGATGCGCTTTCGCATTCCATTCGGCCCGGTCTCGTAATTCCCAGCGCTGCTTTTCTGCTGCGGGAGTTCCTTGATGCGTGCCGTATCAAGGAAGGTTCTGAATGAACCCCGCACGTAGGAACGAGCGCTCCTCTCGCACCCGCAGCCGCACCGGCGGCCCCACTTTCGGCACGGGCGGCGCTGGTTCGCCTCGGGGCGGCCGCTTCGGCTCGTCCACGCCGAGCCGTTCCGGAAGCCCGAGCCGCTCGGGCGGCCGCGGCCGCCGGCCCGCCGCGGTCCAGGGCGAGTTCGCCCCACCCAAGACGATCACCCCCGCGCTGCCCGCGGTCGACGCCTTCGCCGACCTGGACATGCCCGGGGAACTGCTGGCCGCCCTCGGCGCGCAGGGCGTGACCGTGCCCTTCCCGATCCAGGGCGCCACCCTGCCCAACACCCTGGCCGGCCGTGACGTCCTCGGCCGCGGCCGCACCGGATCCGGCAAGACCCTCGCCTTCGGCCTCGCCCTGCTGGCACGCACCGCCGGGCAGCGCGCCGAGCCCCGCCAGCCGCTCGCTCTCGTACTCGTCCCCACCCGCGAGCTGGCCCAGCAGGTGACCGACGCCCTCACCCCGTACGCCCGCTCCGTGAAACTGCGTCTGACCACGGTCGTCGGCGGCATGTCGATCGGCAAGCAGGCCGGCGCGCTGCGCGGAGGCTCGGAGGTCGTCGTGGCCACGCCAGGCCGGTTGAAGGACCTCATCGACCGCGGTGACTGCCGGCTGAACCAGGTCGCAATCACCGTCCTCGACGAAGCCGACCAGATGGCCGACATGGGCTTCATGCCCCAGGTCACCGCCCTGCTCGACCAGGTACGCCCGGAAGGCCAGCGAATGCTCTTCTCCGCCACCCTGGACCGCAACGTCGACCTGCTGGTGCGTCGCTACCTGACCGACCCGGTCGTGCACTCCGTCGACCCGTCCGCCGGCGCGGTGACGACGATGGAGCACCACGTGCTGCACGTCCACGGCGCCGACAAGCAGCGGATGACGACGCAGATCGCGGCGCGCGAAGGCCGGGTCATGATGTTCCTGGACACCAAGCACGCCGTCGACCACCTGACCGAACACCTGCTCAGCAGCGGAGTACGAGCCGCCGCGCTGCACGGCGGGAAGTCCCAGCCCCAGCGCACCCGAACGCTCGCCCAGTTCAAGACCGGCCACGTCACCGTGCTGGTCGCGACCAACGTGGCGGCGCGCGGCATCCACGTCGACAACCTCGACCTCGTCGTCAACATCGACCCGCCGACCGACCACAAGGACTACCTCCACCGCGGCGGCCGCACCGCCCGCGCCGGCGAGTCCGGCAGCGTCGTCACCCTGGTCACCCCGAACCAGCGCCGTGACATGACCCGTCTGATGGCCACCGCCGGGATCACCCCGCAGACCACCCAGGTCCGCCCGGGCGAAGAGTCACTACACCGCATCACCGGCGCCCAGGACCCTTCCGGGATCCCGGTCACCATCACCGCACCCGTGACCGAGCGGCCCCGGCGCAGCAGCGCATCCCGCGGCCGACGCAGGCCCCTCCCGGCTACCCGGCGCATGAACGGGCGGCCGTCCTCCTTCGACGCGGCGGCCTGAGAACCACTTGATCAGGAAACTGACCCAGCTCTGCAGGAGGCACGTTGTGACGTTGATCCAGATGCAGGACCGCTCGGCACATGGCACCCCCGTGCACCGGATGGGGGTCGATGCCATGGAGTCGGACGTTCCGCAAGTCTGTGACGACATGACCGTCGAAGTGGCCTGGTCTGTCATGGCCGCCGCCCGCACGGGTCATCTGCTCGTCTGCGACGAGGACGACCTGTGCACCGGGGTGGTCACCCAGGCCCAGCTCGCCGCCGTCCATAAGGGCGACACGTACACGGACCGGCTCCGGCTGCGCGATGTCCTCGGCGAACGCGAGCCGTTCTCCTCCCCCCTGACCACGACGGTCGAGGCCGAGCACGTGATGCGCCATCGCCGGCCGGAGTCGGCCCTGCCCGTTGTCGACGAACAAGGCTGCCCTTCGGTCGTCCTCGCCCTCGCACGCTGAACCGCCTCACGACCGCAGTTCCGACGTGACCGTCCCCTCCCTCCTGTGAGGCATCATGCGCTGTGTCATCGCCCGTTTCCCGTTCGACCTGACCAAGAGCGGTGTCCTGGAATCGATGAAGGGCGTCAAGCCCGAGCAGGTCACCGGCGAGTCCGTGACCATCGGCCGCCGCACCTACCCCGCCAAGCAGGTCGGCCAGATCATCACCCGCCAGGACCGACGCGACTTCAGCGCCGGCGAAGTTCTCCGAGCCATGACGCAGCTCGGCTTCACCTGCCGCGTCCTGCCCAGGGCCACCGTGCCGACGCGCCCCCTCACCCCGCTCCAGCAGGCGTCCGCGATGCTCGGCGTACCGGTGACCGTCTGACCGCCTGAGCGATGGACACGGCACTGGCTGCCACCCGAGCAGCGAGGAGGGCCCGACCGGCACGTGCCGGTCGGGCCCTCCGGCGTTCCGACGGATCCTTCTCCACGTCGCTGGGTCAGTGGTCGGAGTAGCTGAAGTCCCCCATCGTCCAGGCGCTTACGTCGTCGATCGAGACGCGATACATCCCACCCGTCTCCGGGATCCCCACCGGTCCCTGAAGGATCCGGGCTTTGTGAAAGTGCAGATGTGTGGGCGGACCCTCCCGGCGCGTTGTGGTGGTGAAGATGGAGGCGAACTCGCCCAGGCGGGCAGAGTCCGTCAGGACCTCTGACACCCGCTGCCTCCACACGGCTTCGGGAGCCAGCCGGCCGGTGATGACAGCACCGCCGGTGACCACGGTCAGGGACATCTGGTTGCTCTGCCCCGACTCCACCAGGGCGGCGACGTCAGCGAGCAGCTCGTCAGGCTTCGGCATGAGAGCCGATTCTATTCACCGACCGTCCCACCCTCGCCAGCGGTCGCGCCGCTGGCGAGTAGGGCACTCCACGCCTCGCCGCCAGAGGCGCGCCGGGTGACCGCAGTCGCTCGGGCGAGGCGATGGACCGAGCCGGAAGCGGTAGTCGAAGCACTGTGCATCGGCGACACACCGAGCCCCCGCGTTCGGCTGCCGCCACGCCCGTGGGCCTGACCAGCAGTGATGGCCGCCCTGCATACCTGGGACCACCATGTGCAGCTAGCTCAGCCCGAGGCGCACGAAAATCTATGACGGCCGAAGTAGACATTGGGCGGTGGCGTGGTTATGGTTTCTCTCGTAGCCCAGAGAGACCGAAGGGCTCGGCAGAGACGAACTGCCGGGCAGCAGTACATGCAGTTGCAGTTCGCAGGGCGGTGCGGTGGTGGAGTTCCGAAGCCAGGGTTGTTGCAGGACGGCGACGGGACTGACGACCGGACCGGGTGGCCCGCAGTCATCAGGGGCTGCCAGGAGCAGTACCGCAGTTGACGCAGTGGCAGTACCCGCAGTTCGCAGTACCAGCAGTGCAGTCAGTGAGCGGTACCTCGGTAAAGGCGTCGGCTGCGGGCGCGCGTACCGGGAAGTTCGGCAGTGGGGTTCCAAGCCAGAGCAGATGCAGGATGGGCAACGGGGCTGGCTGCCGAAGAGTGGCGCTGTGACAGGCCACCAGCAGTGCTGCAGTAGAGCAGCACCAGCAGTACGCAGTACCCCGCTTCACCAGCAGTTGATCAATGAGGAAGAACGGAGGAGCCAAGCGCCATCAGGATCGCCCGGGCCGAAGGCTGAGCCCGGGTACCGCAGGACATCGATAGTGAGGTGGTCTCCGGTCAAGCAACCGCGATCCCCGCACTCCCGGCAGCAACTCGGCCGGGGCGGCGGAAACAGGAGGTCGGCGCAGTATCAGGGCCGACAGATGGTGTAGTAGTTCCTTCGGGGCCCTGGTGCCGTACGGCACCAGGGCCCCTCCATGCGTTCCATGAGAGAGGTGCAATGACAGCAGACGACTCGTTCGGCCGTCTTGACGACGACGACTACCCCGCCTACACGATGGGCCGGGCCGCCGCCATGCTCGGCACCACCCAGGGCTTCCTGCGCGCCATCGGCGAGGCCCGCCTGATCACCCCGCTGCGCTCCGAGGGCGGACATCGTCGCTACTCCCGCTACCAACTGCGCATCGCAGCACGCGCCCGGGAACTCGTCGACCAGGGCACCCCCATCGAGGCCGCCTGCCGCATCATCATCCTTGAGGACCAGCTCGAAGAAGCCCAGCGCATCAACGCCGAATACCGCCGCGCCGCCGAGTCGTCCCCGCCGCCGGCCTCGGACTGAGGTGAACGCGCCAGCCGTCGGATACGACCCGGAGCCCTGACGAAGGCGTACTCATGCGCGGATGCCCGCGGGAGATCCACGCCCGTGGCAGCGCCGCGCATGGCCAGGTGGGTGCCGTGCGCCGCCCGGCTGGAGCACTGCCCGGTACCTTCCGCGCCCCCGACACCCGGTCGGGAGTCCGGTTCAGGCGTCGGCGTCGGGGCCGACGCGGGTGATGGGGCCCAGGTGTTCTGTCAGGGCCTTGATCAGGGCGGGCAGCTCGGCCGTGATGTCCTTGGACCGCGGCCACCACGCACCGTCGAGGATGCCGGTCCGGGACTGATGCCGGTCCGGGACTGGGTGGTTTCCCTACGGAGCACGGCCGTACCCAGTTTCACCGCCTGGTGGATCGAGTCCGGAAGAAGCAGCGGTGCGGGGCGGGGAGTGTCGGAGTCGGCCATAGCGGTCCGCCCCTCTCGGAGACGCGGGCGCGGCCGTCGGCCAGCAGCACACCGCCCGCCGGTAGCCGCACCAACACCCACGCCGACGAGATCTGACGGCCACGGGCCCCGAACCTGCAGGAGAGGAGTGGTCATGGCGACCCTCCGCGAGCGAAAGAGCTACCGCGAGCAGGTCCTCGGGGCGCTGTACGAAGCCAGCGAAGGCAACCGCCTCCTCGGAATGACCGGAACCCGGCTCGCCCACGACCTCGACATCCCGGAACAGGACCTCGTCGCCGCCTGTACCTACCTGGCGGGTGAGGGCCTGATCACCGTCGGCTGGGAACCCGGCAACATCCCCGCCATGGTCACGCGCACCCGCCAGGGCATCCGGCTGAGGGAGGCCGAGGAGGAGAAGCGCGGCTGAGAGTGCCAACGCTTGCGCCCGCAACGCGGGCTCACGGACGATGCGGGAAGAGTCACGGCGCCCCACACGGAGGGCGCGGTGAACCGTGTCCTCCCGACGTCCGCCGGGGCGTGCCCCAAGCGTGCCCTTCGGAGTGGTGAACAGCGGTCGGCACAGGTGCCAGGAGTACCCGCAGACAACACATAGGCCGGAAAGAAATACCAGGTCAGCAGCCCTATCGACCACCAAGGCGGCAGGGATTCCCAAGCTCAGATCAGAGCGCGGGTTGATTCCCTTCACCCACTCCAGGTTTGAGCCCCGGGCCAGTGACCTTGGGCTAGTCCCCCTCCGCGGCCTCCTCGTCCGCTCCTCTGGCCTCCTCCTCGCGGAGGGCCAGTGTCAGTTCGCCGTCCCTGACGTCCGCCACGACCGTGTCGCCCGGGTTGAGCCGGCCGTCGAGCAGCATGTTCGACAGACGGTTGTCGAGTTCTGTCTGGATGGTGCGGCGCAGGGGCCGGGCTCCGAACTCGGGGTGGTAGCCGCGGTTGGCGAGCCATTCCTTGGCGGACTCGGTGACGTCCAAGCCGATCTGCTGGGCGTGGAGTCTGCGTCGGCTGCGTTCCAGCAGGAGGTCGACGATGTGCACGAGATCGGCTCGGGTGAGGGCGTGGAAGACGATGACCTCGTCGATGCGGTTGAGGAACTCGGGCCGGAAGTGGGCCTGGAGTTCGGCCATCAGGTCGTCCCTGATGTCGTCGACCGCACCGTGGTGGTCCAGGATGCGCTTGGAGGCGATGTTGCTCGTCATGATGACCACGGAGTGGCGGAAGTCGACGGTGCGCCCCTGGGCGTCGGTGAGCCGGCCGTCGTCCAGCACCTGAAGCAGCAGGTTGAAGACGTCGGGGTGGGCCTTTTCGACCTCGTCGAACAGGACGACGCTGTACGGCTTGCGGCGCACGGCTTCTGTGAGCTGTCCGGCCTCCTCGTAGCCGACGTAGCCGGGCGGGGACCCGACGAGCCGGGAGACGGTGTGTTTCTCCTGGAACTCGCTCATGTCGAAGCGGACCATCCGGTCGACGTCGCCGAAGAGCAGGTCCGCGAGGGCCTTGGCCAGTTCGGTCTTGCCGACGCCGGTGGGTCCGAGGAAGAGGAAGCTGCCGGTGGGGCGATCGGGGTCACCCATGCCCGCCCGGCCCCGGCGTACGGCCTGGGCCACTGCCGTGACCGCCTCGTCCTGGCCGACCACCCGCTCGTGGAGGGCCTCTTCCAGCTTGGTGAGCCGTTCCCGCTCGGTCTGGGTGAGCTGGGAGACGGGGATGCCGGTGCGGGCGGAGAGCACGTCGGCGATGTCCTCGGCGGTGACGCTCCCGGTCTGCTCCTGCTCGTGCCCGACGGTGGCGAGTTCCTGTTCCGCCTGCTGGATCTGCTCCTTGAGCCGGCCCGCGCGTTCGTAGTCCTCGGTGCTGACGGCTTCGTCCTTCTCCCGCCGCAGCTTGGTGAGGCGGTCCTCCAACTCCGCGGTCCCGGACGGGCCGTCGAGACTGCGCAGCCCCACCCGGGCCCCTGCCTGGTCCATGAGGTCGATGGCCTTGTCGGGCAGGAAACGGTCGGTGATGAAGCGGTCGGAGAGGGCGGCCGCGGCGTCGAGGGCCTCGTCGGTGAAGCGGACCTGGTGGTGGGCCTCGTAGGAGTCGCGGAGCCCGCGAAGGATCTCCACGGTCTCGTCCACGGTGGGTTCGGGCACCATGACCGGCTGGAAGCGGCGTTCGAGGGCGGAGTCCTTCTCGATGTACTTGCGGTACTCGTCGATGGTGGTGGCACCGACGACGGAGAGGTCTCCGCGGGCGAGCGCCGGTTTGAGGATGTTCCCGGCGTCCATGGCGCCTTCACCGCCACTGCCGGCACCGACGACCGTGTGCAGTTCGTCGATGAACAGGATGATGCCCTTGTCGGCCTCGGTGACCTCGTCGATGACCTTCTTCAGTCGCTCCTCGAACTCGCCCCGGTACTTGGACCCGGCGACCAAGCCGGCCAGATCGAGGCCCACGACGCGACGGTCCCGCAGTGTCTTGGGGACCTCCCCGGCAACGATCCGCTGGGCCAGTCCCTCGACGATGGCGGTCTTGCCGACGCCGGGATCGCCGATGAGTACGGGGTTGTTCTTGGTCCGTCGGGAGAGAACCTCCACGGTCTGCTCGATCTCCTCCGCCCTGCCGACGACGGGATCGAGACGTCCTCTGTGGGCCTCCGCGGTGAGGTCGCGCCCGTATTCGTCGAGGGTCGGGGTGTCGCTGTGTCCGCCGCCGGCCGTGTCCCGGCCGGCGCCCGGGGCGCCTGGTCCGGCGCCGCTCAGCGCACCGGGCGACACACCCTCGGATCTCAGCGTGCCCGCGAGACCGGCACCGGGGTCGTCCGTCAGCGCGGCGAGGATGTGCTCCGGGCCGATGTACGAGGCACCGGCCGCCTGGGACCGCGCGTGGGCGGCGAGCAGGGCGCGCTTCGCCGCCGGGGTGAGCGCGGGGTCCCCGTCACCGGTGCCGGTGGGAAGGGTCTGTTGCAGGCTCGCGGCGAGGTGGTCGGGATCCACTCCGGCCTGTTCGAGGAGTTGCTGGGAGGCCGGCAGTTGTGTGGCGGCCCACAGCAGGTGCACCGTGTCGAGATCGGCCCCGTCCTCGGCCGCGCGGGCGCCGGCCGCTGCCAGCAACTCGTGCGAGGAATCGCTGAGGAGGCGGCCTATGGGCACGCGCTGGACGGCCGGTGGAGAGGCCGAGGGGCTCATACCGAAGAAGCGGTTGAAAAGGTCGGAAAACGGGTCACCGGACCCGAAAGGCGAGGTCGTCACAGGGACCATCCCGTCCGGCGGGCTGCACAACGGCCGCGCACAGCCTGCCGTAGTCGAATTGCCCGTACGCCCCCATTCTTCGCCAGGTCATCGCAGCGTGCGACCGCAGAAACCATCAGGCAGGTCAGGGGCCCCGGGCCTAGCATGCTGTGTGTGCCGACCCTTTCCCGGAGGTTCGATAGTCGTCGCCTGCAGAGCTTCCTGCAGGCGGCCGAGGACGGCATCCATCTGGTCGTCGCGGCATTCCTCATACTGCTCGCCGTGCTGCTGACCATCGGGGTCGTCGGCGATGTCGTGAGCGCCATCAGGGGCCCGTACCACGAGACGGCGATCGTGCTGTCCGCGCTGGACAACGGCCTGGTCCTGTTCATCGTGGCCGAACTCCTGCACACCGTCCGACTCACCATCAGAAACCAGACGCTGGACGCCGAACCGTTCCTCGTCGTCGGACTGATCGCAGGCATCCGCAAAGTGCTCATCGTGACGGCCGAGGCGGGCAAGACCTTCAAGTGGAGCGTTCAAGGAATCGAGTTGCTCATCCTGGCGGGGCTGATTCTCGTGATGGCGGTGGCCGTGTACATCTGGCGGCGCTCGACGCGACCCCGGGACTTCGACATCCTCAAGGCCGCGTCGCGTAGCTGACGTAGGGGCGCGCCGGTGCACAAAGGTCAGTGCGGCCCGACGACTTGGGCCGCGCCCTCCCTGCCCTCCTTCACCGCTGAGGCCGGAGCCGGGACTGGGCCCGTCAGCTCGGCGCGACCGAACAGCAGCGCATACCCCGGCGGGGAGCCGGCGCAGCACGCAGTCGGGCAGCCGGTCACCGGCCAGGTCCGCCGCGAGGCTCAACACGGAACCGACGTCCCGCCGACCAATTGCCGCCGTGGCGCCGTCGATCCTGCGGGCGACACCCTCGACGAACTCGGCCACCGTCTGCGGCCGGACGGCAGGCAGTTGGCCGCTCCCCAACCATCGCCGTCTCGGGCGGCAGTCGACGAGCCAACTCCGCACGCTCGGGCACGGCCGACTGTCCACCGAGTGCCGACAGCACGATACGGGTGATCCGCTCGGCCTCCTGGCGGTGGCGTACGGCCCGCGCTCGCGCACTTCGTCCACGAACTCGCTTCTGGGTCGTACCCGGACCACCGGCCGCGACCGGAGCACGGTCCGCCGGCGACAGTGCCCGGCCGCGGCGACGAGACGCCGAGGGGGGGCAAGCCATCGGCGCTGCACACCGACACACCTACGACGACGCAGCCCAGCTACGGCCCGCAACCATTCCGAGCCTGAAGGTTCAGGGGGGTGTGAGGGTGTCGAGTTCGGTGGCGAGGTCGGGGTGGGTGGTGGTCAGGTGAGGACGGGTGGCGTTGAGGGGGTGGATGAGGTCGGCGGGGTCGTCGTGGCCGAGGGCCGCGTGGAGCTGGCTGAGCGGGCGGCGGGCCGCGGTGGGCAGGTCGGTGAGGGCGGTGATCTGCCCGGCGATGCGGCGCAGGTCGGCTGCGTTGCGGCGGGCCCAGGTGGCGGCGGTGCGGTCGGCGGCGCGGCGTTCGCGGGTGGCCTGGACGCGTTGTTCACCGGTGGTTCCGGCGGGGCCGGGCCGGTTGCGCAGGTAGCGGCGTTCGGCGGCCTGGCGGCTGGCGACGCCGAGGGGGTGCGCGAGATCGGCCCAGCTGGCTCCGGCGTGGCGGGCCGTTTCGATCAGGCCGGTTTCCCATCCGGCGAGCTGCTCGCGCACCTGCCGCAGCAGCAGGAGGGAGGCCAGGGCCTGCTCCGGGCCGACGTCGTGCGCCTCGGGAGTGTCGGGTACCTCGTGTCGGGCGGCACACAGGGCTTCGTCCACGGTTTGAAGGGCTGCCGCGGCGGCGAGGAACGACGCCGGGCTCTTTGCGTCGGCGCCGGGTGAGGCCGACTGGTCCGCCGGGGTCATGGGCACCTCCCTCGGGTTGTCATCCTTTGGGTGACACCATGTTTGTCATCCATTGGATGACATGCTACAACGGTTTCAGTGAGCGCATTGGCAGCAACTGCCTGAATCCGCTGGAGGTGTTTCGAGATGTTGATGCGCACTGACCCCTTCCGTGAGCTCGACCGGCTGACGCAGCAGCTGATGGGCCCGGGCACTTGGTCGCGGCCGTCCCTGATGCCGATGGACGCCTACCGCGAGGGTGACGAGTACGTGGTGGCCTTGGACATCCCCGGCGTCAGCGCGGACGCGATCGACATCGACGTCGAACGGAACATGCTGACCGTCAAGGCCGAGCGTCGGCCGGTGGCGAAGGCCGACGACGTGCAGATGGAACTGTCGGAACGGCCGCTGGGTGTCTTCTCCCGCCAGATCGTGCTGGCCGACACGCTGGACACCGAGCACATCAAGGCCGACTACGACGCAGGCGTGCTCACTTTGCGCATTCCGATCGCCGAGCGCGCCAAGCCCCGCAAGATCGCCATCGGCGGCGAATCCGGCCGCAAGGAGATCTCCGGCTGAGCCGGACGGACGAGGGCTGAACAGCGGCGGAGGACGGGTATCTGATCTCCCCGTCGCCCGTCCTCCGCGCCCGCTGGACCGAGGAAGGGAGGCGGCCGACATGACTCTTCGATGGGAAGCGTTCCTCGACCATGTGAAGGAACGCGGCGAGTACGGCAGCCGGCAGGAAGCCGAACGCGCGGCCCGCGTGGTCCTCGCCCTGCTGGGCGCACACCTGGTCGGCGAGGTACGCGCCCAGCTGGCGGCGCGTCTGCCGGAAGGCTTCGCCCTGATCCTCCTCAACCCGCTGCAGAGCGCCGAGCCGCTGTCGCCCGAGCGGTTCGTGCGGGCTACCGCGGCCTGGATCGAAGGGGCCACCGAACAGACCGCGGCCTGGGACGTCAGCGCCGTCCTCAGCACGGTCGCCGACGCCGTCGAGGACGACCTGCTCGGCCAGATTCTGCTCCAGCTCCCCGCGGGCTACGACCTCCTCTTCGGCCGCCCCCAGCCCGCCTGACCACCGACAGCCCCGGTGACCGCACACCGCACCACCATCCTTGGCGACAGAAAGGCAATCACCGCAGTGATGTCCGACCAGCACGCACCACTCCAGCACCCGTACGGGATGGCGTACGAGCAGATGCTGGAGAAGGTCCGCTACGAAGGCGCCTACCCCACCCGGGAACGCGCCGAGGAAGCCGTTCGCCTGGTCCTCGCAGGACTGGGACGCCAGCTGACGGGCGACGGACGCGTCGAACTGGCCGCCCGCCTCCCCTTCGAAGCCGCACGCATCCTCACCGCCCAGATCCCCGACGCCCAGCCGCTGACCGGCTGGGCCTTCGTCAAGGACCTCGCCGCCCGCACCGGCGCCGGCCTGGCCGCCACCCGCTGGGACACCGGATCCGTCTTCTCCGCCGTCGCGGCCCTCGCCGGCCCCGACCTGATCACCCGCATCCTGCACCAGCTCCCCTCCGGCTACGCGCTGTTGTTCGGCCGCGCCGAACTCACCCCCACCGCGTAGACGGCTCCGTGTTGCAGAAACCCCCCACGGAACTCGTGAGGAAGGATCTGCTGGCCAGGGCCCGCTGCCTGCTGTTTTTTCCCCCCCGCAGGGGGAGGGGCCCTTCGGCACGGTGATGATCGAGGCGATGGCTCGCGGCACCCCGATCGTCGCCCTCCGCCGCGGATCCGTGCCAGAAGTGATCGAGGACGGGGTGACCGGCCTGATCTGCGAGGCGCCCGAAGAGCTGGTTCCAGCCGGATGCCATCGCAGCCGGCTACGAGGCGGTGTATCGCCGGCTGGCCACCACGGGACCGAAGTATCCGGCGGCTCCCGCCAACGAGCAGGGCGCCGCGCGGGCCAAGAGCCTGCAAGCCCGTGACCTGAGGCCCCGCCGTCGCAGGTAGGGTGCCGCAGACGTGCAGCGCCCTGCCTGTCGCTGGCCCGCTGACTTGGCTGCGCTCGCATCCACCGACGCCAGGAACTTAACCCGTTACCAAAACTCTTCGCCTTACCTGTGCATCCCCCGGCACATGCAGTCACGGGCGGGGTGACTGCCACTCGAACATCAAGATCGTGGCGTCGTCGTCCAGTTTGTTGTGCCGGTGCTCCAGGATGGAGTGGATGAGCAGGCGCAGGACTTCCGGGGCGCTCTGCCCCGCCGCGGTCGACCGGATGATGTAGTCGGTGAAGCGCTCCAGGCCGAACTGCTCACCTTTCTCATTGCGTGACTCCACGACGCCGTCCGAGTAGAGCAGGATCCGGTCACCGGATTCGAGGCTGGCGTCATGCACCTGACGGGAGACACCGGCGAGGTTGGCGGGCAGACCCAACGGGGGCTCGGGTGGCCGTTCCAAGGCATCGTGGAGCAGACGGTGACGGCGGATGAGCAATGGGGGCGGGTGGCCGCAGTTGCACCATCGCAGCGCACCGGTGGGCATGTGCAGCTGGGTGAAGATGCCTGTGCAGAACTGGTCGGGAAGCCACTTCGCCAGCGCCTCGTCCACGGTGCCCACGAGTTCGCTCAGGTCTGCCCCGCTGCGCCTGGCGTTACGGCAGCCCGCCATGGCGACAGCGGTGGCAAGCCCGGACGCCAGGTTGTGCCCCATCCCGTCGAGGATCGTGGCGTGCAGAACGTCCTCGGTGAAGGAATGGTCGAAAGCGTCGCCACCCAGTTCGTACGCAGGTTCCAGCACTGCCGTCGAAACGACCCTGCCGGTGCCGATCGACCGTGGAGGGAGAAAAGCCCTCACCATCTCCGTGGGCAGTTGCATCGCCCTGGTGCGCATGCGCTGCGCGATGGTCTCGCTGTAGCTGCGCTTGGAGGTGATGATCAGCGCGAGGAGCAGCGCCATCGTCCGGTAGCGCCGTAGCCTGAGCCCGTCCAAGGCGTCCATGTTCAGTTCCACGACGCCCAGCCGTTCCGCTCCGTCGGCCAGGGGCAGCCATACGCTCAGCCCGCCGGCGTGGTCTTCTTCCACACGAAGAGAGTCGGTGCGGTAGGCCCATCCGGCCAGGGAGGTGTCCAGCCCCAATTCCGGCTCGCCTTCGACAAGCGGTACCAGCACTCTCTGCTGGATATCGACCAGATAGACAACGGCCCGCTCCGCCCCCATGGCCTCGGCATACCGGTTCACGACCACGGGCAGTTCTGCAGGTGACGCCATCTGGGCTGCTCTGACCAGTTCGTCCAGCAGCCGCTCCCCCGGTCCGACGGACATTTCCCTGCCCATGCCTTCGATGATCCCTGCGGGGCCGACCCGCCACAATCTGAACCGTCCGACACCAAGTGCGGACCGATCAGCCCGGCACCCGATCATGGCGACTTGGTGGTGCAGGCGTGAGGGTAGGGCACGTTCCAGCTTGGGATTCCGGTAGTTCTCACCGAAAACAACGTGAAGCCGTGCGGCGGCCGCCGATCTGGGCCGCTCTCGGGGAAACGGCGCCAGAGCAAAGCCGACCCGACCATGGCGAACCTCCGGGATGAGAGACCCACTCGCCCCGGGGCGCCGCAGCGTAGCTCAACCCCCATATCGCCGAGGCCAGTTCGGGGGGCCTGCCCGCATCGGCCAGCCGGCTCGATGAGGGGCGGGCGGGTGCGGCAGGACTGGGAGCCGGAGCACCTGATCGATGTCTGGACACTGCTCGAAGATGACATGAAGCGGGCGCGGAACAAGTCCGGGGCGACTCGGCTCGGGTTCGCGCTGTTGCTGAAGTTTTCGAGGTAGAGGCCCGGTTCCCGGAGTCGGCCAGGGGAGGTCCCGGCCGCTGCGATGGAGTAGGTGGCCTAGCAGGTGAAGGTGTCTGGGGGGCTGTGCCCGGTGTGGCCTCAGCCCCTCGCCGACGGTGCGGTTGGGTATGCGGCGTCGCCGTCAGGAGCGCGGTGGGGGCTCAGTGGGGGTGGTGGCGAGTGCCTGGGCGCGGAGTGCGGCTGCGACGCGGCTGACGGACTGCTCCGGTGGGTGGGGAAGACGGGCCAGCAGCAGGCGTCGCTGTTCCTGGGGGCCGCCGCGGACGGGCAGAACGCGGACCCCGGGCGGCGCGACGGGCACGAGGGTGGCCGGCACGGTGGTCAGTCCGCAGCCGGCGGCGACGAGGTGGAGCTTGGCCAGCCAGTCGCGGGCGGTGAGGACGATCTCGGGACGCTCGTCGAGGCCCGGCCATACGCCCATCAGCCGGTCCTCCCCTGAAGAGGAACCGGCGATCCAGCGCTGTCCGCGCAGGTCGGCCACATCCACGTAGTCGCCGCGGGCCAGCGGGTGGGCGGCCGGTACCGCGAGGCACAGAACGCGTTCGGTCAGCGTCTGCAGGGCGAGCGGGGGCGACTCGGTATCCGGCGCGCGAAACGGCGGCGCGGAGGCGAGCAGGGCCAGGTCGATGCTGCCGGCCCGCAGGGCGCGGGTCAGTGCGGGCGTGCCGCCCTCGCGCCCGACGACAGACAAGTCGGGGTCGGTGCGGCGCAGTTCGGCAAGGGCCCGGGGCACCAGAACGGCGCCCGCGCTGGGCACCCATCCCAGGCGTACCGTCCCGGCCTGCCCCGGCAGGCCGGACAGCTCACGCGCGGTGGCCTCGATCTCGTCGAGCACGGTCGTGGCGCGGCGCATGACGATGCGGCCGGCGTCGGTGAGCCGGACGCCGTCGCGGCGCCGCTCCAGCAGTTCCGCGTCCGCCGCCCGCTCGATCGCGGCGATCTGCCGGGAGACCGCCGACTGGGTGTACCCGAGTGACGCGGCGGCCGCGGTGAAGGTTCCTTGCTCGGCCACGGCGCGAAACACGCGCAGCGCGGTCAGCGACACATCCGTGAAGTCCATGACGTATACGCATACCACCAGTGCCGAACTTTCGTTGGACTCATGGATGCGGCGTTCTTAGCGTGGAGACATGAACGCTTCGCGCATCGCCCTGGTCACAGGCGCCAACCAAGGGCTCGGCCGCGCCCTTGTCGAAGGGCTCGCCGCCCGCATGAACCGGGACGACCTGGTCCTGCTCACCGGACGTAGCCGGCAGCGGGTGACGGACGCGGCACATGAGGCCGCGCAGGCGCCCTCGGCCCGGGCCCGCGTCGAGGGCGAGGTCCTGGACGTCACGGACACCGACGCCGTCGCCCGCCTCGCCGATGACCTACGGGCCCGCCACGGCGGGGTCGACATCGTCGTGTCCAACGCGGTCGCCCGCCTGCTGCCCGGTGAGTCGCAGGCCGAGCGGGCCGACGAGTTCATCGACGTCTCCAACACCGCCACCCACGCGGTCCTGCGCTCCTTCGGCCCCGTCCTGCGTCCCGGCGGCCGGCTCCTCGTCGTGGCCAGCAGCCTGGGCACCCTCGGTCACCTGACCCCGCGGCTACACCACCTCTTCGACGGCGCGAGCCTCGATCAGGTCGAGTACGCCGTCGAGTCCTGGCGCAGCGCCATCCACCACCAGACGACCGCGGAAGAAGGCTGGCCGCTGTGGCTGAACGTGCCCTCGAAAGTGGCCCAGGTAGCCGCCGTGCGCGCGGTCGCCGCCGACCGGCGCGACCGTGACCTGGCCACCGGCACCTTGGTCGCCGCCGTGTGCCCGGGCATGGTCGACACCCCCACCTCGCGCCCGTGGTTCGACGACTACAGCCAGGCCCAGTCACCCACTCAGGCCGCCGAAGCAGTGCTCGACCTGATCCTCGCCGAGCACGTCGACCCCGCCCTCTACGGCGAACTGGTCCGCTTCGGCCAGGCACTGGACTGGTACTCCGGCACACCGCCGACGGAGCAGGACCGCCTGCTCACTCCCTGACCACACCGCAGCCACGCGTTTCAGTACACCCAAGGAGTTCTCCATGAAGGTCCTCACCACCCCGTTCGGGTTCAGCACCACCGCGGCCGAAGCGGCAGACGGGGTCGACCTCACCGGCCGCCGCGCCATCGTCACCGGCGCCTCCTCCGGGCTGGGCGCGGAGACGGCCCGCGCCCTGGCCTCCACCGGCGCGCAGGTCACCCTCGCGGTACGGGATACGGCAGTGGGCGAACGCGTCGCCAAGGGCATCACCGCCTCCACCGGGAACCACGAAGTGCGCGTCGCACGCCTCGACCTGACCGATCTCGCGTCGGTCACCGCGTTCGTCGACGCCTGGCAGGGACCGCTGCACGTCCTGGTGAACAACGCCGGCGTCATGGCCTGCCCCGAGCAGTACACCGAACAGGGCTGGGAGTGGCAGTTCGCCACCAACCACCTCGGCCACTTCGCCCTCGCCACCGGACTGCACCATGCGCTGGCCGCCGACGGCAACGCCCGTGTGGTGGCCGTCAGTTCCACCGGGCACCAGCGGTCGCCGATCGTGTGGGACGACATCAACTTCGCCTTCCGCCCCTACGACCCCTGGCTCGCCTACGGCCAGTCCAAGACGGCCAACGCCCTCTTCGCGGTGGAGGCGAGCCGCCGCTGGGCCGACGACAACATCACCGCCAACGCACTCATGCCCGGCGCCATCTACACCAATCTGCAACGCCACACCGGCGGCCGGGGCAGCGGCCGCGTCCCCGCCGAACTGATCAAGACCGTCGAGCAGGGCGCCGCGACCTCCGTCCTCCTCGCGACCTCACCGCTCCTCGAAGGTGTCGGGGGCCGCTACTTCGTCGACTGCAACGAGACCGAGATCGTCGACCGCCGCTCCGGCACCCTGCACGGCGTCGCCCGCTACGCCGTCGACCCGGAGGGCGCACACCGCCTGTGGGACCTCTCCCACGACCTGCTCGCACAGGCACGCTGACACCGCCCCCTCACCGCGCCTGTCATCGATCGATCGTTCGACGACAGGCGCCGACTCGCCTACGCGCGGCCCGGCGACACCGTGAACATCTCCGAGATGTTCCGCCTCATGCGCTGCACCGGGCACATCCTCGACGTGCTGGACGTCCTGCATACCGGCCGCCTCGCACCCCTGCCGCACCCGGCTCCCTCACCGGTCGCCGCCGACTTCCCCAAGCAGGTCACCCACACCGTGGTCTGGCTGTCGGAGATGAATCTCGACATCGACCTCATCCAGGTGGGTCTCTGGAAGGTCCAGGACCAACTCGTCGCCGGCCTCACCAAGCTCTACCCCACCCCGGAGGTCGAGGAGTTCACCCTCGCTCCGGCCCGGATCGAGACCAAGGCAGCAACGCAGAAGCTGAAAGAGCGTTCACGTGCTCGCAAGGCGGTGCACGTCCTCGTCGAGGCCGGCCTGTTGCCGGACGGGCCCCGGATGCGGCTGGTGCCGAGACACGGCGTGACGGAATCCATCCGCGAAGCCATTCATGCGTGGGTGGGCGAGGACGGCAGTCGCGGGGCCGCCACGTGGAACAACGGCGCCGCCAACCAGCTGACCTGGAAGGCCGATGGCGGGCCGTACTCGCCAACCGGGCTGGCCAACCACATCCTCACCAGCGTGACCGGCCGCAAAGCCGACGGCATACAGGGCACGACCTGGTGGGATGTCGACACGAACCGTATCCCGGACACGGTTGCTCCCGAGGACTGGGCGGCGCTGGCGGGAGTCGGTCTGGCTCGTCTGGCCAAGCAACTCAGCGGTTCCGGCAAGGACTGGACGACTCTCCACAGTCTGCTGGCCGCCCTGCCCTCCGGACGGTGGACGACCTATGGGGACGTGGCGACCGCGGTCGGGAGCCACGCTGTTCCGATCGGCACCCACCTGGCCACCTGGCCACCTGGCCACCTGCGGCCAGTGCCCCAACGCGTGGCGGGTTCTGAACGCTCGGGGACAAGTCAGCGCCGGATTCAAGTGGACCGACCCCACCCGCACGGAATCCCCCGCCGATGTCCTGACGGCCGAGGGCGTCAGCTTCGGCACGGGGCAGCGGATCCGAGTGCCCACGTGTCCGTCGACGCCCTGAGATCCCTCCTGCGAACATGCTCACGCGGTATCGCGGTTGGACGCCCCGCCCGCGAAGGGGAAGGTCCCTTCAGGACACCGTCGAGAGCGCCATTTCAGCGTCGAGATATCGCCCATACCTCACACAGCGCACACAGCGCACATTATGCTCACTCGTCGAGACCATAGGTCGGCGGCGCTTTTCGGGACCGTCAAGGATCGCCGTGCACTCCGCTTGGTGGGTCATCGTGGGGCATCGAGAACACCTGTAGGTCATCGCGAACACGTGGGGCCAATCAGCGAACCGCCCGTCTGCTCTGGACTTCACCGCCCATCCCGGCATTCCGGCCCGTGGGGGCTCCCCCCCTTCCGGTATGCGGTGAGCTCATCCGGCGTCGGTTCCCTTGAAGTTGACATCTCCGAAAGCCGACACAAGAGGCCGAACACACACGAATTCACGTGTCCACCCCGGCCGGCGCCTGGCCGATTCCAGGGCCGGATCGTCCATCGCACTGCCCGGTGCGGCAAGGCGACGCCAGCGCACCCGACGCTCCGTCTTGGTCCGCTCCTCGCTCGCCCTGCGCCGAGCGTCCTCCAGCGCTCGCGCCTCGCTCTCCCCGAGCATCGCGCCCAACGCGTCGTCGAACACCCGGGTCTTCCGATCGCGCCAGCGGCCCGGCCCACCGGATCGGCCATGGTCACGCTCGACGACGAGACGCGCGGAGCGCTCCGGATGGGTGGGCTGCGAAAACGCCTGCCGGCCGCCGGGCCGGTAAACAGACCCTGGGGCGAGAATCGGGGGAATCCTTAATGCCGAGCGCCGCAGTGGTGTTGACTGTCCTCCGCGAGTGTGGCAGGCGTGGCCTGCCACCGGAACGGCCGTATCGGTAATTTTCAAGCGCCAGTTACATCTGGCGGCCTACCGCACGTTGCACTTCAATGCGGGTGCGATGACGTCGAGGTCACCGGAGAGACCGCGATGAAATATCTATGAAAAAGATCGTTCTCATCATCGACATGGTTCGCCATGAGCGGTGGCGATGGAGTCCGTTCAGGAGGGTTCGCATCCCGAAAAGGCCGCCACAAAGCCCTGAGGAATGCAAAGCGTGGCGGGTCGTCATCCCGAAGGTGATCTCCCGGCATGACATCGTGTTCCCGAACGGGAGCACACCGGACGGTCAACGGCTTCACAACGGGTCGCCACTCAAGTGCGGGCCCCGCCCTGCCCGGTCGCGGCGCCCAGGAAGTCCGCGGCGCCGTCGCCGCCGCCCGCCACACCCGCTCCCGCACCGCACCCGGTCGGCGAACTCCCGTCAAAGCCCACCTTGCACCCAAGCAATACGCGTCGGCCGCGTTCACGTCAGCATGTCGTGAGCACGGCATACGTCGCTCGGTGGGGCGCGTCGGATTTAGCTTCGACAATGCCCTGACGGAATCCTTTTTCGTGGGCGTCACAGGTGAACCCCGCCACGTCCGAACGGTAGTTGGGCAATCGAGGCGCGGTCCCATACCGGCGTACTGGAGCGCCGCCCTCACAGGGAACCCGGGGCTATGGACTCGCGCGTTTGATCGAGTAGGATCCCCATCAACGCTCGGCAAACCAGCCCGTTTGAGGCCAGCTTGTCGCCTCCACAGCACCACCCTGTCGACCAGCGGGGCCGGTGCTTGGTGATCCATTCGCATGCCGCGAGGTACGCCGGGCGCTGTACATATAATTCTTGGGGGAGGATTAACTATGCTGGTTCCGAACGGCCACTTTCTGCACGACAGAAAAGACATCCATCGGCTGCGGAACTTCCTGATCAATCAGCGCAAGATCTCCGGATGGACCCAGGAGGAGCTCTCCGAGCGCTCCGGCGTCAGCGTCCGCACGATCCGCAACCTGGAGACCGGCTCCAACACCAACCCGCGCCGCACCTCGGTGGACCTGCTGCTCTCCGCCTTCGGCGCGACCGCAACCGCCGCCGAGACGACCTTCTGGGGCAGCACCGGCTGGCCGGCACTGCCCGAGCAACGTACCGAGTCGCACCTTTCGCATGCCCTGGAGCTGCCGCCCTGGTACGGGCCCTGGCTGCTCAACGATCCGCTGGTGGGCCGGCAGACGGACCTGCGGCACGTCGTGGCCACCGTCCAGCGCAGTCGGCTCGTGGCCCTGACCGGAGCAGGCGGGGTGGGCAAGTCCCGGCTGGCGCACGCGGCCGCGGTCCAGCTGCGCCCGCTGTTCCGGGAGGGGGTGGCCGTCGCCGACCTGCACGACTGCCCGCCGGAGCACCTTGATTCCTCGCGCGCAGGCAGTGAACTGATGCGCATCGTGCGGGAACTGGACGGTGAGGACGGCTTCCTGCGCAGCGGCTCGTGGACCGGGTCCCGGCTCTTGGTGCTCGACAACGCCGAGCACGTCGTCCAGCACACGGCACGGATCGCACGGAACCTGCTCAGTGAGCATCCGGGTCTCCATCTGCTGATCACCTCCCGTCGCACGCCGTCCGTCGGTGCCGCGGAGACCTGGGATGTCGAGCCGCTGCGGGTGGACGGACCAGAGGACGGCGAGACGGCCGTACCGAGTGCGGTGGAACACTTCCTGCGCCGGGTGCAGGCCGGCCTGCCGACCCTCGACCTGAGCGACCATCTGCCGTTGGTCACCCGCCTGTGCCGGCTCCTCGACGGAATACCGCTGGCCCTGGACATTGCGGCCCAGCGGCTCAGGTCGCTTCCGCTGACGTCGCTCGTGCAGAGCGGCAACCTCTTCCCCCTGCTGGACCAGGTCGACGCGGGCCGCCTGTCCCGGCACCGCACGCTCTCGGAGAGCGTGCGGTGGAGTTACGACCTGCTCCCCGCGCCGCACCAGGAACTGTTGCACGAACTCGTCGCGTTACAGAGCCCGTTCTCCCTGGACGACGTGCTCAGGGTCCAGCAGGGCCACCCCGATGCGACGCAGGTCGCTCACCTCCTGGCAGACCTCGCCGATGCCTCGCTGGTCCACATCGAACGGCAACTGCATTACACGTACCGGATCCATGCACTCGTACGGCACTGGCTGCTCGCCCACGCGCGGCGGCCCAGCCCGGCGGGAGGCGCCGCGCCCCTCGGACTCGGCCGCTAGGGTCCCGGTCGGATCCCGGGTGGGGTGTGGGAAGGCCGGCGCCCCGCCCGGACGACAGGAACCACAAGAGCGTCGAACGCCGCGGCGCATCCGCAGCACTGCTCAGGCCCCGGACTGCCCGGCGGCCTCCTTGACCGTACGGAGCGAGAAGTGCTCCGCCGCGTCGAGACTCGACATGATCCGCTCTTCCAGCCAGGGCTGGAAGGTCTCGTCCAGTACGGCCTCCGGCTGCAGCCGCTGCAACAGCCGTTGGAGCACCAGCACCAGCCAACCACTGCCGCCCGTCTCCGCGCGCTCCTGCCCGAAGGTGTGGAGCCAGGTGTAGAGGCAGGACGCCGCCGCGTGGTAGACGCAGTGCTCGGCGGCCCGGTCCTGCCCCTCCGTCGTCGCCGCGTCGAGCGATGCGGCGGCGAGGTGCGTGTAGAACGCCGTCCGGCGCGCGGACAACTCGCCGACGACCTTGGCGAGCGCCGTGCCCGCGGGTTCCGGAAGCTCGTGCTCCGCGATCCGCAGCGCCTCCTCGACGGCCGGGTTCCATCCGCGGGTGATCTCGTCCTCGGCAGCACTGGTCAGCCGCAGTTCCCGCCCCGAGGGGTGCCACACGGGTGCTTCCTCGGACCAGTCGAAGAGCTGCCGCAGCACGTCCTCGCCGCCGCGGGAAGGCCGGTCGGCCACCCGGGCCACGGCCGGGAGCTGCGAGGCGATGCTGTGCAGGTTGACGTGGGTGGTGCCCTCGAAGATGCTCGCGATCGCGTGGTCGCGCTGGAGCTTCTGAAAGACGCCGGAGGCCACGCCCTCGCGCAGGTAGCTGCGTGCGCCCAGGACCCGGGCGCACTCCTGGACGACCTGCTCGCCGAGTGTCGGGACGAGGTACTTGACCACGGAGGACCACAGGCTGAGCCGGGACGGCGCGACGGACAGCGAGCGCGCCACGGGGAGCGCCGTGCACTCGGCGATCAGCAGGTCGAGGTACGAGTCGACCAGGTGCCGCCGGATCACCGGCAGCCGATAGATCTCCTGCCCGTACAGGATCCGCTCCCGCGCGTGGCGCAGCGCGATCCGCAGGACGGAGTCCATGGTGCCGAGCGACAGTCCACCGATCGCCGTGCGGGTGATCTGGAGGACCTGGAGGATCTCGACCAGGCCCGCGCCGGGGCGGCCGAGCAGTGACCCGGCGGGCACCCGGGTGTCCCGGAAGGTGATGCCACTGAGGTCGTGGCCGCGCAGGCCCACGGTCCGCACGAAGGGGTGATTGTCCCAACTGCCGTCGTCCAGCTCCTCCTTGTCGAGCAGCAGCAACGACGAGCCCGCGCCCTCGACGGCGGCGTAGACGGTGACGAAGCGGCCGCGGGTGGCGTTGCCGACGGGCCACTTCTCGCCGGTCAACAGGTATCCACCGTCGTGGGGCACCGCCGCGGTCTCGTTGGTGCCCAGGTCGCTGCCGTGGTCCGGTTCGGACACCGCGAAGCAGGCGAGGTCGCCGCCGAGGATGCCCCGTGCGACCTTCGCGCGCTGCTCCGCGTCGCCCCACAGCCACACCGGGTTGACCCCGAGGACCGCGGAGCCGAACATCACCGCGACGGTCAGGTTGCGGCGCGAGAGCGACCGGGTCAGCAGGAAGAGCTGCTCCAGGTTCCGCAGCCGGCCGCCGAACTCCTCGGGCACCAGGTACTGCGCGAACCCCCAGGACCTGATGAGGTCCACCGCGCCGGGCGGCAGTTCGCCGTTCTCCTCGTGCGCGACCATCGCGGCGTAGCTGAACGGGCCGCTGTCGGCGGTCGGGTCGCCCAGCGCCCGGTCCAGATCGGCGGCCAGTGCGTAGGCCGGGCGGTCGAAGGCGCGGTCCGTCATGCCGCGGGGCCCTCGAAACCGTAGCGGGCGAACATGCCGGCGACGTCGTCGTCGGCGGGGAGGGTCGCCCTGCCTTCGGCCACCTCGGCGCTGACCAGCTCGATCACGTCGCTGACGCGCTCCAGCCGCATGGCCTCCTCGGGGTTGAGCGACCGCAGGCCGTACAACTCCTCCAGGTTGTAGCCGAGTTCCGCGAGGACGAGCGAGTGGAAGCCGAGGTCGCCGACGAGGCGGTGGTCCGCCTCGACCTGGTCGACTTTGCGCGGTGCGATCAGCCGCACGAGTCCGCTCACCACGGGAGCGACGGCTTCGTTGCCGAGGGCGGCAGGGGTCTGGGTCATGGCGTCGACGCTAGGGCGAGGCAGGCCCGGCACCCAGGCAAAGGGCCCGGCAAAATCACGGCAACTCCGCGTTGCGCGTGGGGCGTCGGGCCGGTGCTCGGGGTGCGGGCGCGGTCAGCCGGTTGGCCACCGGCGCCTCCTCAGCCTCCCGAATTGCCGGTGCTCTGGCCCCCCGTATTGCCGGTGCACTGCCTGGTCGCGCGGTGAGGGATCCCCGAGCATCCATGACGGGGGCCACGCCAAGTGGCGTGGCCGGCCGCGCATGCGACGGACGGGGAGTACGTGGCAGCGAGCGCGGTCGCAACCGGAGACGTCGGCGGGTGCCTCACCGCCGACCGCAGCTGCGTGGCCCACCAACCCGCACTCTTCGAGAGGAACGTCCATGCCTGTTGAGCCTCCCGCCGCACCCACCACGACGCCCGCCGTCTCCGAGGACGAGATCGCCCGGTTCGTCGTCGACCACTTCCTCGACGACGACGTGGACGCCCTCGATCCGGAGCGGGATCTGCTCGCCGAGGGGTCGATCGACAGCCTCGGTGTGCTGCACGTGGTGGCCTGGCTGGAGAACCGGTACGGCGTGACGGTCCCCACCGGGGCGCTGTCCCTGCGGAACTTCCGCTCGGTGCGCGCGATCCGGGAGACGGCGGAGCGCGTTGCGGCGGGTGGCGGCGAGGCGTGAGCGAAACACCCGCGGCGGCCGTCCGCGTACGGCATGCCGAAGGCCACCACGACGACCGTCCGTGGTCAGTGACGCGTTGAACAGCTCAGGAGAAACGATGAGTGTGCCGGCTGACGTCGCGGACGGTGTCGAGGTCCCGAACCGGTCCGCCATGGCGACCGCCGCCCTCGCGGTCGCCAAGGAGATGACACGGCGCGGGTTCAGGCCCGGTGACCGGGTGGTGCTCAAGGCGGAGAACTCCGCCGCGTACGTGTACACGCTGCTGGCCCTCGCGCACCTCGACGCCTCCCTGGTCGTCCTGGACCACCGCCAGACCGACGACGAGACCCGTACGGTCATCGAGCAGTGCCGGGTCCGCTGGGTGATCGGTGACGCGCCGGGCGGCCTGCTGTTCCCCGACCCCGGGGCGTCCCGCTTCCTGGCCCTGGACACGCTCGTCGCGGCTGCGGGGCCGCCGACGGGCGCGACCGGCACGGCGGATGCGGCCGACACCGCTCTGGACTTCTCCCGGTGGCGGCGGCGCACCGACGCGCTGGTGGCCTGGTCGACCGGTTCGACGGGCAGGGCCAAGGGGATCGTCAAATCGGGTGACGGGTTCCTCACCAACCTGGAGCGGACCCTGGCGCACATGGGCTACCGCGACAGCGACACGTTCCTTCCGCTGCTGCCGTTCTCCCACCAGTACGGCCTCTCGCTGATCTTCCTCGCCCAGCTCTCCGGCGCCTCCCTGATGGTCTCCCCGTTCCACCGGGTCGACCTGGCGATCCGGGCCGGTGCGTCGCACGGCGCCACCATCGTCGACGCCACCCCGTCGACGTACCGGAGCCTGCTCAACCTGGCCCGGCGGAACCCGGGTCTGCTCGAAGGGCTGGAGGGCGTACGGCTCTGGTGCACCGGGGGCGCCCCGCTGGACCAGGCGTTGACGGAGCGGTTCCGGTCCGTCGTGGGCGCCCCTCTGCTGGACGGCTACGGGAGTACCGAGTTGGGCAACGTCTCCTTCGCCACCCCTGACCGGCCGAAGGGCTGCGGCAGGGTGCTGGCGGGGATCGACGTCCGGTTGGCTCCTGCGCGCGGCGACGGCGCGGCACCCGGCTCCCCGGCCCCGGAGGCCGGCCACGGTGCGGAGTCGGACCGCGGTGCCGAGTTCGGTCACCTCTGGGTGCGCTCCCCCGACGCCCTGGCCGGCTATCTGGAGCCCGACGGTTCGCTCCGCGAGCAGACCGACGAATGGTACGAGACCGGCGACTTCGGCTACCTCTCCGACGAGGGCGACCTGTATGTGATCGGCCGCTCCCAGGCCGTCCACCGGATGGGGCACCTGCTCTACCCGGAGGCCCTCGCCGCGAAGGCGAGCCGGTGCGGACGGCAGGTCGTGGTCGTGCCCGTCGACGACGCGCGGTGGGGAAGCCGGCTGATCTTCGTCGTGGCCGATCCGGAGCAGGGCGACCCCAAGGGGTGGCGGGAGCGGCTCTGTTCGCTGCTTCCCTCGTACGAGCAGCCCAACCACGTCGTGGTCCTGCCCGACCTGCCGCTGAACCGGAACGGGAAGACCGACACCGGGCAGTTGCGGCAGCTGCTGCGCGAGGAGCACCCGGCGCTGTGGGGCGGCGCGCAGAACGGAGCCGGGCGGTGAGGGCCGGAGCGGCGCGCACGACACGGCGGCGGGTGGTGGTGACCGGCTACGGCGCGGTCACGCCGGTCGGACCGGACGTTCCCTCCCTGTGGGAGGCGCTGCTGTCCGGCAGGAGCGGGATCGCGGAGGTGACCGGGTTCGACACCACGGACCTCGCGGTGACGATCGCCGGAGAGGTACGGGACTTTGACCCCTGCGGGTACATGCCCAAGCGGACGGTCCGGCGCCTGGACCCCTTTGCCCAGTACGCGCTCGCCGCGGCGGTGCAGGCAGTGGAGGCGGCCGGCCTGAACGTGCCGGCGGTCCGGCGCGACCGGATGGGGGTGCTCATCGGCTCCGGATACGGGGCGGAGAAGTCGGCCTTCGAGGCCGCGCAGGCACTGGTCACCAAGGGTTCCCGGGCCGTCAGCCCGTACTACGCCGTCAGCGGCGGGATCGACTCCGCGGCCGTCGACGTCGCGCTGCGCTTCGGCGCGCAGGGCCCGTCCGGCTCGACGAGCACCGCCTGCGCCACGGGGGCGACCTGCATCGGTGACGCCGCGCGCATGATCGCGACGGACACGGCCGACGTGATGCTGGCCGGCGCCTCGGACGACTGCCTCACCGCCGTGCAGATGGCCGCCACCATCAGGACGGGGGTGCTGTCCCGGCGGAACGACGACCCGGCGGGCGCGAGCCGCCCGTTCGACCTGGGGCGCGACGGGTTCGTGATGAGCGCGGGCGCCGGTGTCGTGGTGCTGGAAGAGGCCGAGCACGCGCTGCGGCGGGGCGCCGGCATCTTGGCCGAGGTGGCCGGGTACGCCGCGACCACCGACGCCTACCACCTGACCTCTCCCGACCCGGAGGGGAAGGGGTTGCAGCGGGCGATCCGGCTGGCGCTGGCGGACGCGGAGACGGGCGCCGGCGGGATCGACTACATCAACGCGCACGCCACGGGGACCGTCGGCGGGGACCGGGTCGAACTCGTGGCCCTGCGCGAGGTGTTCGCCGAGCGGCTGCCCCGCATCCCCACGACCTCGGTGAAGTCCGTCCTCGGCCACATGATGGGCGCGGCGAGCGCCGTCGACCTGATCGCGACCGTCGAGGCCCTGCGCACCGGCACCGTACCGCCGACCACGAACTGCACGGGCCCCGAGGACGCGGTGCTGAACCTCGGCACGCGGGGCGTCGAGCGACGCGAGATCCGTACTGCCATGAGCAACTCGTTCGGGTTCGGCGGGCACAACGCCGTCCTGGTCGTCAAGGCGTTCGACGGCGACTGAGCCGTACCCCTTCCCCCTCAACCCACGCAAGAACAGACGAAGGGCACCACAGTCATGAGCAACTCGCACGGCACGCAGCTCACGGTGGAGCGGAACTACCGGACCGTCACGGGACTGGCAGTAGGAAGCGGGCTGGTGGCCGGCGCGGTCATCGAGGAGGGGGCCGAGATCATGACCCTGAGCGACTGCGTCCCGGCGGAAGCCACCAAGTACACGATCCAGGTCGAGCGGGACAAGCACGTCATCGGCACGGACATCCGGTTCCTCAACCACTCCTGCGACCCGAGTACCTATGTGGACGCCGCCGCCGGAAGCGTCGTCGCCACCCGCCGGCTCGTGCCCGGGGACGAGCTGACCTTCTTCTATCCCTCCACCGAATGGGAGATGGCCAGCCCGTTCACCTGTGCGTGCGCGGCACCGGGTTGCGTGGGCAAGGTGACCGGTGCGGCCTTCCTGGCCGAGGCGGTCCTCAAGGGCTACCGCATCAACGCCCACATCCAGGAACTGCTGGCGGAGCGGGACGTCGAGCCGCGCTCATGACCTCCGGGCACGCCCCCCAGCCGGCTCCCCGTGCTGCGGCCCTCCGCGGCACGGGGGGCCGGCTGCTGGTCCACGCGCTGGCCGGGCACGGGGTGGACACCGTGTTCGGCATCCCGGGCATCGACAACCTGGAGGTCTTCCGGCATCTCGGCCACAGCGGCATCAGGACCCTCACCCCGCGCCACGAGCAGGGCGCGGGGTACGCGGCCCACGGGTACGCGCGGGTCACCGGGCGTCCCGGTGTCGTCCTGACCACCGCCGGTCCCGGGCTGCTCAACGCCGCGGCGGCGGCCGGACAGGCGTACTCCGACTCCGTACCGGTGCTGTTCCTCTCCGCCGGCCCCCCGGTGGGACAGCGGCCGGGCGACGGCCTGCTGCACGAGGTCAAGGACCAGTCCGCTGCGATGGACGCCATCTGCGCCTGGAGCCTGCGGGCCACCGACGCGGACGTGCTCACGGAGCTCCTGGCGCGGGCGTTCCACGATTTCGCGGCCCGCCGCCCGCGGCCCGTGCACATCGAGATCCCTGCCGACGTCCTCGCGGCGGAGGTGTCGTGGGCCGGCCCTGCGGAGACGGTCCCGGGCATGGCGCGGAAGGCGGCACCCACCGAACGGACCGCCGACCCCGGCGGGATCGCGCACGCCGCTCGTCTGATCGCGGGCGCCCGGCGGCCCGTCATCATCGCGGGCGGCGGCGCCCGCGCCGCGTCCGCCGCCGTGACCCGTCTGTCGCAGGAGACCGGCGCCCCGGTCGTCACCACGGCGAACGGGAAGGGAGTGATCGACGAACACCACCCGCACGCGCTGGGTGCGGCACTCCACCTGCGGTCCGCCCGGGACTTCCTGCGCCGTGCCGACGTGGTGCTCGCCGTCGGCACCGAACTGGCCGACACCGACACCTGGTCCGGTCCCCTGAACCTGCCGGGCGACGTCGTCCGGGTGGACATCGACCCCGGGCAGCGGCACCGCAACGGGGCGGCGGCCCGCGCGCTCACGGGCGACGCGGGCACCGTGGTGCGGCAGCTCCTGGCCGCCCTGGACGCCGTGCGCGACCGTACGCCGGTGAGCGCGGCGTACCGGCGTGAACTCGGCGTGGTCCGGGCCCGGATAGAGGCCGAGCATGCGGGTCAGGGAGCCCGGTGGACAGGGCTGATCGACGCGCTGCGCGCGGCGATGCCGCCCGACGCGGTCCTCACCAGCGACAGCTCGATGGTGTCCCACTACGGCGCGCTCAAGGGCTTCCGCGTGCCGCGCCCCGACGCGTTCCTCCATCCCACCGGGTTCGCCACGCTCGGCTTCGCGCTGCCGGCGGCCATCGGCGCCCTGGTGGGCCGCCCCGATCTGCCGGTGGTGGCGCTCACCGGCGACGGCGGCCTCCAGTTCACCGTCAACGAGCTGGCCACCGCGGTCCTGCTGGGCAGACCGCTGCCCGTCGTCATCGTGGACAACGGCGGTTACGGTTCGGTGCGCACGGAGCAGTCCCGGCTGGGCGTCCCGCCCCTGGGCGCGGACCTGCCGAGCCCCGACTTCACCGCCCTGGCCGCCGCCTACGGAGCGCACGGCGTGGTGGCCGCGAGCCCCGCCTCGGTGACCGCCGAGGTCACCGCGGCCCTGGCACGCCAGGGACCGACCCTGATCACGATCCCCGACCACTCGCCGAACCCGGAAGACGGTAATGACTGACCCCTATCTGCAGGTGATCTGGACGGATCCCGAGACGACGGCACGCGGCTATCTGGTCATCGACCGGCTGCTGGGCGGTGCCTCCAGCGGCGGTCTGCGCATGCGCGGCGGCTGCACCCTCGCGGAGGTCGCGGACCTCGCCCGGACGATGAGCCTCAAGGAGGCGCTGAACTACCGTCCTTCGGACCGCTACGTTCCCTATGGCGGTGCGAAGGGCGGCATCGACTTCGACCCGCGCCGTCCCGAGGCCCGTGGTGTGCTCACCCGCTATCTCGGCGCGATGAAGCCCTACATCGACACCTGTTGGGCGACCGGCGAGGATCTCGGGGTGCAGCAGCGGCTGCTCGACGAGGCCGCGGCCGAGGTCGGCATCGCATCGACCGTGCAGGCGGCGCTGTCCCACGTGCCGGACGGTCCCGAGGCGGGCCTCGCCCGCCTCGACGCGGGGTTCGCGGCGCAGGTCGGCGGGATCTCGCTGGCCGATCTCATCGGCGGCTACGGGGTGGCCAGGGCCACGGTCGCCGCGCTGGAGCACCGGGGCGACCGGGTGCGCGGGGCGACCGCCGCGGTACAGGGTTTCGGGACGATGGGGGGCGCCCTCGCCCGTTACCTCGCGGAGGCCGGGCTGCGTGTGGTGGCGGTCGCCGACCAGCACGGTGTGGTGGCCAACCCCGCGGGGCTGGACGTGGAGCACCTGCTCGCGCACCGCACCGCGGACGGGCTCGTCGACCGCGCACGGTTGCGCCCCGACGACCGGCCGGTGGAGTCCGACTGGCTGTCCGTACCGTGCGACGTCCTGGTGACGGCGGCCATCCCGTACGCCATCGACGAGGACAACCACCACCGGGTGGGCGCGCGTTACGTGGTCGAGGGCGCCAACATCTCGGTGACGCCCGGGGCCGAGCGCGCACTGTCCGCCAGGGGCACGGCCGTGATCCCCGACTTCGTCGCGAACTCGGCGGGCAACGCCTGGTGGTGGTGGACGCTGTTCGGGGACATCGAGCCGACCGCCGCGTCGGCCCACGCGCGCGTTTCCGCCGTGATGGAGGATCTCGTCGTGTCGGCGCTCGACGGCGCGGCCGACGGGTCGACGACCCCGCGCGAGGCGGCCACGGCCCGCGCCGAGTCGTGCCTGGCGCTGCTGAAGGACCGGCCTCGGGGCTGACCTTGGTGCTCGGTCCCGTACGGAGGCCGGTCCGGGGCGGATCACCTGACGTTCCGCCCCGGACGGGCCTGTTCGCGTACGGGAGGAAAGCCGCGCCGCTCAGACTTCGATCAGCGTGCAGAACCAGTGCATGCCCGGTGACGCGACGCCCGCGAGCGCCACGAGGTCACCGCGCGCCAGCTCCCCCGCCTCGACGTGCCGCCACAGGCAGATCAGCTGGTCGGCCGCGCCCATGTGGCCCAGTTCGCGGGCGAGTTCGGCGTTGGTGCGCTCGAAGGGGATGCCGACCGCGTCGGCCACGGCGCGGATGGCCTGCTGCCCTTCGTTGACGTAGACGAGCCGGGCGAGGTCCTCGCGGTCCTTCCCGGCGCGGGCGAGGGCCTGGTCGACCACGTCCGCGACCCGCCCGTGGATCTCCTCGATGAACTCCTTGAAGCGCTGGGGGTCCCGTCCGAAGTGCTCGAAGACCGCGGCCATCGGGTCCGACCGCAGGTGCTCGCGTCCCGGCAGCGGCAGGGGCGCGGCGGCGCCGCCGCGCTCGATGCGGAACAGGTCCGCGAACTCCGGGTTGGTGAAGCGCGCGGAGGCCAGCCGCCTGAACCGCGGGTGCCCCCGGTGCAGTACGGCCGCGACGGCGCCGTCGCTGGCGATGGAGCCGTTGAAGTCCATCCGGTTGCTGTGCGCCTCGCTGACCACGTTGACCAGGACCACCAGCACGGTGTTGGTGTCGGTCGAGAGCGCCATCGCGCCGGCCGCGTGGTCCAACGCCAGCGACCAGGCGGCGCACGCCTGGGTGACGAGCACCGTGGGCGTGCCGTGGGCACCCAGCGCCCTGGCGACCGCCGCCGAACCGTCCCAGCCCAGGTACTCGGGGACGTCGGAGTTGCCGACGACGATCAGGTCGACGTCGGTGACGGCGAGGTCCGCGTTCTCCAGGGCCTCTCGGGCCGCTTCCACCGCGAGGGCGGTCGCGGTGACGCCGTCGGCGATCCGGTGGTAGCTCTCGTACCCGAGGGCGGCGACGTCCTCCGGGTAGGGGACGTAGTCGGCTGCCGTGGCGGCTACGTCCCGCCGCTCGCCGAACGCCATACCGGTCGAGACGATGCCCATCTCCACTGACGGTTCCACGTGTTGTCCTTCCCTTCTCCTGCGATGCGTGGTGCCTGGGGTGGGCCGTGCCGCGGTGGGCCGTGCCCGGTCGGCCCCTGCCTGGCGGCGCCCGGCCCTACGCGACCGGCTCGGGCAGCGGCCGGGCGGCCGGCGGCGGGTCGAGTTCCCGGACCGCGGCGAGCGGGGTGTCCAGGACCGTGAGGCGGCGCCGGGAGGTGTGCAGCGCGACGGCCAGCAGGGCCATGGCCCCGGCCAGGGTGAGAACGGCCCCCTCCACCCCGGCCGCGTCGGCGAGGACCCCCGCCGCCAGCGGGCCGACCCACTGCAGCCCTTGGACGAAGAACCGGCTCAGCGCGGCGACCCTGCCCTGGTACCGGTCCGGGACGAGACGGACCTCGTAGGACTCGATGACGACGTTCATCGGCACCATGGCCGCCATGGCCACCATGATGACCAGGCCGATCTGCCACGGGCTGGGGACCGCCACCGCGGCGGCGAAGGACGTCGTGAAGACCCATGCGGACAGCAGGAGGACGCGTCGCGCGCCCAGCCGCCCCATCAGCCACGGCCCGATGACGGCCCCGAGGACGCCGCCCGCCACCGCGAGGGAGGTCGCGGTGCCGACGGCTGCGGGCCCACCGCCGCGGTGCTGCACGAGCACGACGAAGAGCAGGGTGAAGCCCTCCGCCACCACGTTCAGCAGAGCTCCCCAGACCATCGTGAACACCAGGTAGTCGCTGCGCCTGATCATGCGCAGGCCGTCACGCAGCTCCTCGCCCAGGCCGGCCCGTGGTGCGTCGTCGGCGTGCCGGTCCGGGCCCAGCGGACGGCGGATCAGTGCGGAGCCCAGGGAGACGAAGAGGAAGGAGAGCGCGTCGAAGAGGAACGGGATCCAACGGCCCATCGCGTACAGCAGACCGCCGAGGGGGGCACCGACCAGCTGCGCGACCATGTCACGGCCCATGCTCTGGGCCGTGGCGGCGGCGACCTGCTCCTTGGGGACGATCCGGCGCAGCACCGGCATCGACACGGCGTTCCGCAGTCCGTCCGCGAGCCCGCCGGCCAGGGCCATCGCGCCGATCACGGCGATCGAGGGGTCCCCCCGGTACGCCAGCAGGGCGACGGCGCCCATCGCCAGCGCCTGGACCAGCGGGGCGAGGCACAGGGTGGCGCGGCGGTTCATCCGGTCCGCCAGCACTCCGCCGATCGCGAGGGTGGCGAGCCTGCCGATCATGTGCAGGACGGTGATGAGACCGGCCTGCGTCGCCGACCCTGTGAGGTGGAGGACGAGCAGCGGGATGGCGAGCGTCGACATGCTGGTGCCCAGCGCGGACAGGCCGTTGCCCGTCCACCAGTACAGGTAGTCGCGGTCACGCCACAACGACGGCGGGCGCCTGTGGGCTTCCGCCGACTCCTCGGGACACGACTGCGCCATGGGTACCCGTCTTCCCGCCCGTTGGTGTGTGCTCGTCCGGGCCTGCGCCGTGGACCTCCCCTGCATGCTGGCCGATGCGTCGGGGGCCGGGCCAGGCAGTGCACCGGCAACTCTCAGGGGGCGGGCCGGTGGCATGATCTGCGGGTGATCACTCAGCTGGTCCCCGCGGGCGTCCGCACCCACGAGGCGTTCGGCGACACGGGCCCCGAGGCGACCGTCGTGCTCTTCGCCGCCGAACGGGTCGCCGTGGCAGGGGTGTTCGAGGAACGTCGCAGGGAGTTCACCACGGTGCGGGGCTGCGCCCGCGCGGCGCTGGGCCGGATCGGAGTGCGCCCCGTCCCCCTGGTGCCCGGTGCGCTGGGCGCTCCCGGCTGGCCTGCTGGGGTGGTGGGCAGCATGACCCACTGCCGGGGGTACCGCGCGGCCGCCGTCGCGCGTGCCGCGGACTTCGCCGCCGTGGGCATCGACGCGGAACCGCAGGAGCCCCTGCCCCGCGCGGTCGCGGACCGGATCGTCACGGACACCGAGCGCGGCTGGCTCGACGAGGAGTTTCCGCGGGGTGCCGGTGTGCCGCTGGACCGGGTGCTCTTCTGCGCCAAAGAGGCGTCCTACAAGGCGTTCTCGCCGTGGACCGGGGCCCGGTTCGGCTTCGGGGACTACCGCGTGCGGCTGCGGGCCGACGGCACGTTCCGTACCGTCCCGCCGGATGCCGTCCTGACGGCTGCGGGCCCCTGGGCCGCGGGGTTCACGGGTCGTTGGTCGGCACGGTCCGGGCTGGTGTTCACCGCGGTGGCACTCGTGGCGAACCCCGATGCCCCGGGACAGGGCCGTGAACCTGTTCCGGGGCCGCCGTGAGGACGGCGGAGCGGCGGGCGCGCGCCGAGTGGAACCTGACGGCAGCAGTCCCTCCCGGCCGGTCGCCGGTCAGGGCAGGACCGACACGATCGCGTCGAGCGCCGACGCACCGGTGAAGGGGTAGTCGTGCCCGCCGGGCAGCGACCGGAGCGTGAAGCCGGCCGCGGCGCAGTCGCGCCAGCGCTCCAGGTCGGCACCGCTGACGAGCGGGTCGTCGGCGCCGCCGAAGGCGTGCAGCGGACAGCCGACCCGGGCCGGCCCCGCAGCCAGGTAGCACTCGGTGAGGGCGAGGTCGCGGCGGACCGTGCGCAGCGCGTACCGGAGGTACGCCGGGTAGCGGGCCAGCTCGGGCGGGAAGCCGCCGAACCCGTCCAGCCAGCCGAGCAGTTCGGGGTCGTCCAGGTCGGAGACGCGCCGGCGCACCGGGGTGTGCGGTGCCCGTGCGGCGGACACGAGCAGTGCGCGGGGCGAGGGGAGGCCGCGCCGGGCGATGCGGACGGCGATCTCGTAGCCGAGGAGGGCGCCGAAGCTGTGTCCGAAGAGCGCGTAGGGCTGGTCGAACTCGTCGCGGATGCCGTCGATCACGGCATCGGCGAGCGCTTCGAGGGTGTCGGGCAGGCGCTCGGCGCTCCGCACGCCCCGGCCGGGCAGTTCCACCGTCGCGAGTTCCACCCCGGCCGGCGGCACGAGGCGCCAGGGCGCGAACGAGCCCGCGCTGCCGCCCGCCTGCGGTAGGCAGATCAGTCGCAGGCGCGGGTCGGGCGCGGTGACCCGGCCGACGATCCACGGGCGGGCCCGGTCGTGCACCGGTGCACCCTTCGGGGAGGCGACTGGTGCGGTGGCACGGGTTCCCATCCCGCTCCTCCTTCGGCCGGTGTGCGGGGGAGGGCTGCTGCCCGCCGTGCTCCATCGTGCGGCTGGGGGGAGGGCGGGGCCAGGCAAGGGAACCGGCAACCGGTCTGCCGTCAAATTGCCCCGGCAGTTCCTGGAAAGAGGGGTTCGGCGCACCAAAACTGACCGCGAACAGTCCTGTTCCGCGCCGGAGGGGTGGACCGCAATCCAATGACCACAGTGCCCGACGAGACGTCCGACTCGACGCTCTTCACCCTGGATGCTGTCAAGGCCGACCTCATGGAGGTCGACGCGATGTTCCAGGCGTGCCTGAACTGGAACTACGGGGACCGCGACAGCCGCGTGTGGAACCTCTACGAGAAGAACAAGGTCTCACAGTGGAACGCCACCACCGACATCGACTGGGACCACGACGTCCAGTTCGGCGCCGAGTTGTCGGAGGAGAACGGTGCGCGGCTCGCGTCCTTCGTCGTCGGCGAGGGCAGTCCGGTGCCACGCGAGCTGCTGACCCAGTTCCGCTGGGAGTACCAGGCGTGGATGTGCAGCCAGTTCCTGCACGGCGAACAGGGTGCGCTGGTGACCACGGCCCGTCTCGTGGAGACCGTGCCCGACCTCGACGCCAAGACCTACGCCGCCTCGCAGGTCGCCGACGAGGCGCGGCACGTCGAGGCGTTCGCCCGTTACGTCGACGAGAAGCTGCAGTCCGTCTACCCGATCAATCCCGGGCTGAAGACGCTGCTGCACGATCTGCTGTCGGAGTCCCGGTGGGACATCGTCTACCTCGGCATGCAGGTGGTCGTCGAGGGTCTGGCGATCACCGCGCTGCGCCTGGCGAGCAGCGGCTTCGGCGACCCGGTGATCCGGCAGATCACCAGGATGGTCGCGCAGGACGAGGCCCGGCACATCGCCTTCGGCGTCACCGCGCTCACCGGCATGTACAGCCAGGTCACCTCCGCGGAGCTGCGTGAGCGCGAGGACTTCCTGCTGGAGGCGATCCAGTTGATGTCGCGCCGGTTCATGCTGCGCGAGGTCTGGGAGCGGATGGACCTCGACGTGGCCAAGGGGCTGCACTTCGCGCGGACCAACCCGATGATGGCCACCTACCGGCAGATGCTGTTCCAGCAAGTCATCTTCGTGCTCCGCCAGTTGGACATGCTCTCGGACCGGGTGAAGGATCTGCTGCTCGCGGAGAACCTGGTGCGCCCGGAGACCCTGCGGGTCCGTTGACGTCAGCGGTACGGGCCCGGCCGCGGCCCGCACCGCTCGCGCCAGCCGGCCGGCCTGCCGACGCGTCCCGCGGTGCCCGGGCGGATGCAGGCGAGAGCGCGTCCACCCGGGCACCGGCGCGTCGGGCGCCGGTGCGGTGCCGTACGTCGGCGCGGTCGGCGCGGTCGACGTCATCGGCACGGTCGGTGCCACCGGGGGCCCCGTCTCAGCGCCGGGCCGAGCGGAAGCCCGTCACCACGGCGCTCACGCCGAGGACGAGCACGATGACGGCCAGTCCCGAGTAGACGTCCTGGGTCAGCGCGTCCGTGCCCGCGGTCTTCAGGAACTCCGGGTTGAAGAGCATCCGGCGCTGGAGGATCCAGGCGAACGGCAGGGCGAACACGGCCTGCGCCACGGTGTTCAGGACGGCCAGGCGAACGGTCCACCCCCGTACGGTGATCCGGGCCGCCGAGAGCGCCAGCATGGCGGCGAGGCCGAGGAGGACGGGCCAGATCCAGCCCGACCACAGGGCCGGGTCGAGCACCTCGACGGCCTTGCCGCCGCCGTGGCCGTCGGCCCCGTAGGGCTTCGCGACGTGCTGCCACACGGTCAGGGAGATCAGCAGCGCGTACCACGCCGCTCCGAGGGCATCCATGATGCCGACCCTGTCCTTCTTCCGGGGCTCGGGCAGGTCGGCGAGGGTCCACGCGGTGCCGCGGGCGGGCGCGCCGTCCCGGCTGCGGAGCCGGTCGGCCAGGGCGAAGACGAGGGTGAGCACGGCGATCATCTGGGCGCCCAGCGTCAGCACGGTGGTGACGCCTTCGCCGACCGCCGCGCCGACGTCGCCACTGTCGGCCAGTTCGACCAGTACGGACACGGTGGTTATCACCGGCAGCACGGAGGACAGCAGCAGTACCAGGAGGCGGATGTACGCCGGGTAGAGGTCCGGCCCGATCAGCGCGAGCGGCCGGCCGGTGTAGCGGGCCGCGTACCGGACGGGGTCGCCCATCTCGGTGAGCACCTCGCGCTCGGCCGACTGCGGGTCCGCCGCCTCGCGGGCCTCGACGGTGTCGGCGATCGTGGTGCGCAGCTCCTCGCCGATGTCGTCGCGTTGGGCGGCCGGGAGCCGCCGGACGACCTCGTCCACGTAACGCTCGGTGAGACTGCTGGTGCTCATCCGTTCTCCTTGGTGAGTCGTGCGATCGTGGCCGAGAGGTCCTGCCACTCGCGGACCAGGCCGGCGAGGACCAGGGAGCCGTCGGGGCTCACCCGGTAGAACTTCCGCGGCCGGGATTCGTCGGTGTTCCACTCGCTGGTGAGCAGGCCCTGCTTCTCCAGCCTGCGCAGCAAGGGGTAGAGGGTGTTGCCGTCGACGGAGACCCCGGCACCGTTGAGCGTCTCCAGAAGCGCATAGCCGTAACTCGGCTCCCGGAGCAGCGCCAGGCAGGCCAGGACCACCGTCCCGCGGCGCAGTTCATGGGCCTGGGCGAGAGTCAGTTCTTCCACGGACACGAAGACACCATAGTGTGCGACGCACACCATTGTCTATCGACACACTAATGGGTGACGCGCCACAGGGTCGGCGGCGTCGGCCTGTCGCCCGCTCTCCCGTCCTGGTCACACCCTCGTCAGTGGGGTGGTGACGGCGGTGAACTCCCCCGCGCACAGCGCCTTCCAGATGACCCGGCGGCGGGGCTTGCCGCTGGACGTGACCGCGATGCCGCCGCGGGGCAGCTCCACGGCCAGGAGGTCGGCGTCACCGAGCCACTCCGAAAGAACCTCGTGGGCGGCCTCCCGCCAGCCGTCCTGCACGCCGCCGAAGACGGCCACACCCGTGGGCCGACCGTCCAGGACCCCGAGCAGGACGGCGACCCGGCGCTCGGCAATGCCCCGCTGGTGCAGCAGGGTCTCCAGGCTCTCGGCGAAGACCATCTTTCCGCTGACCTTGAGCCCGTCACCGAGCCGGCCGATCACGAACAACTGCCCGTCGCGCACGAAGCCCGCGTCACCGGATGCGAGCTCCTCCCCGGCGAGGCTGGTACCCGACGCGGAACCCCCGTCGCCGACGTATCCGCTCGCGATCGACACCCCGGTGACGACGATCTCGCCGACCTGCCCGTCCGGCAGTTCCTCGCCGTCCTCCGACACGATCCGCACCTCCCGGCCCTCCAACGGACGGCCGCAGCCGACCACCGCCGTCCCGGTCAGCGCTGCGGCGTCCCCGTCGTCCGGAGCCCGCGTCGACCAGCCTTCGCCCGGCCGCAGACCGGTCACCGCCAGCGTCGCCTCCGCGCCGCCGTACGCCGGCAGCAGCGCGCCGCGGTCGAGGCCGTGCGGCCCCAACAGCGCGTGGAAATCCTCCAGCACCTGCGGGTCGACCCGCTCCGCCCCGATGATCACGGCCCGCATCGAGTCGAAGCGCAGGCCCTGTAGTTGGGCGGGCCTGACCCGGCGCAAGAGGTAGGCGAGACCGAAGTTCGGCATGCCCGTCATGGCGGCGCCCTGCTCGCTGATGCACCGCAGATAGCGCAGCGGCGAGCGGATGAAGTCGTCCGGCTGCATCATCCAGGCGTCGCAGCCGGTGACGACCGCGTTCAGCAGGAAGCCCACGAGGCCCATGTCGTGGTGCACGGGCAACCAGCTGACGCCGGGGCGGTCCGGGGTCCAGTCGATCCAGCGGCGCATGCCGGTGAGGTTGGTCCGCAGGGCGTCGGCGGAGATCCGCACGCCGCGCGAGAAGCCGCTGGAGCCCGAGGTGAACTGCACCAGTGCGGTCTCCGGCAGCGGCAGCGGCCGCTCCAGCGGCGCCACGCCCGCGACGAGTTGGGCGAAGACCTCCGGCTCGGGCACCCCGACCCCTGCGGTGACCTTGCGGATCCGCTCCAGCGACTCGTCGTCGCAGACGGTGTACTTGGGCCGGGCCGTCTCGAACAGGTGGGCCGCGTGCCGCTCGTACTCGTCGGCCCGCTGGAAGGCGAACGGCGGGGCGATGGAGCAGGGCGTCGCACCGGCGGCCAGCGCGCCGAAGAAGCCGGCGACGAAACCGGGGCTGGAACGCAGCACCAGCCCCACCACGTCACCCTCGCCCACGCCCTTCGCGCGCAGTGCGGCGGCGGTCCGCAACACCAGCTCCGCCAGGTCGTGGTAGGACGAGAAGTCCCAGTCGTCACCGCGGTCGGCGTAGTACAGGCCGCGCTCGGTGGACGCCTCGTCCAGCCACGCCAGCAGCCCCCGGTCCGGTATATCCAGCATGGTTGTCCTCTCGGAAGGTCAGGGAGGTGCGGCACGTCCGGTACGCACGGGGCGCGGTGCACATGCCCGCCTGCTGCGCAGCATCGCGGCGCGCCCCCCGCTCCTGCCAGGCAAGCGGCCGGTAACTCGCCCGCGGCCAGGCGGCATTTCGACCAGCATCCCGGTTGCCGGTCGGTTGCCTGGCGACCGGGCGGGCGGACGACGCGCGGTGATCGCCACAAGCCGGCTCCCGGCCCGCCGGATGGACGCGCCGCACGCCGGGCGGGCACGCCGCCGGCCGCAGGCAACGGACCCGGCAGGCGAGCGGCAGCTGCGGGCGCGTGCGGGCGGACCCCGCTCAATTTGCCGCAGCTCTTGCCTGGTTGGCGGCGGCGGCAGTACCGAGGCTGGCCCCATGTGCGCTTCGAACCCCACCCCGGTCACCGTCGACTGGATCGGTGCCCGGCACGCCCCCGGCACGCTCCGGTCCCGGCTCATCTGCCTGCCGCACGCCGGTGGAGGGGCCGGCACCTTCCGCTCCTGGCGACCGCACCTTCCCGACGGGGTCGAGCTGGCGCCGGTCGAACTGCCCGGCCGCGGCTCCCGCATCGACGAACCCCTGCCGCAGTCCTTCGACGCGCTGGTGGACGCCCTGTTCGACGGGCTGCGCGGCGAGTTCACCCTGCCGTACGCGTTCTTCGGGCACAGCTTCGGCGCCCTGCTCGGCTACGAGCTGACGCGACGGATCGAGCGGGAGATCGAGCGGGGGGCGGGTCTGCGGCCGCCGAACGTCCTTCTGGTGTCGGGATCGCGCGCTCCCCACGTGCCGCTCGACGGGGAACCCGTCGCGGGCGGCGACGAGGCCCGGCTGGTCGCCTGGCTGCGCAGCAGCGGCGGACTGCCCGCCGAACTGCTCGACTTTCCGGACTTCCTGCGGGACCTGCTGCGCGCCGTGCGCAGCGACATGGCTTTCGCGGAGGGCTACCTCATCCCGCGGCCGGTCGCCGTGGGCTGCCCGCTGGTCGCCTTCGCCGGCGCCGAGGACGCGGTGTCTCCGGTGGCGCACGTGGCGCCCTGGAACCTGTACACCACGGCCGAGCACCGGATGCACGTCCTGCCCGGCGGCCACTACTTTCCGCAGAGCCATGCGCGGGCCACCGTGACAGCGGTGGCCGAGGAACTGGCGGCGCTGTCAGCGCGGTAGCGAGCGCGGGCCCGGAAGCCCCACGGCCCTGACGGTGACAGGGCCGTGGGCGGGGCAGTGGGTAGTGGGGGGGATCGTGTCCCTCAGGTTGCCTGACGCCCCTCCGGCACCAGCGTGACGGGCAGGGACGAAAAGCCGCTCAGGAAGTTGGAGAACACGCGGCCCGGGGCGCCCGCGGGCTCCGCGACGGCAACCAGGTCGCACAGACTCTCCAGCAGGGCCGCCAGTTCGGCGCGGGCCAGGAACGCACCGAGGCAGAAGTGCGACCCATGAGCGAACGACAGGTGCTTGTTGGGGGTGCGCGCCAGGTCGAACGTGTCGGGCCGGTCGAACACCCGCTCGTCACCGTTGGCCGAGGCCATCCAGGCGGTGACGATGTCGCCCTCCTCGACGAACTGCCCGCCGAGGAAGACGTCCTGCGTGGCGGTACGGCCGCTGTGCAGGGCGGGCGTCGTCCAGCGCAGCACTTCCTCGACCGCCGAGGCCGTGCTCACCTGCCCGGTCTTGAGTGCGCGCCACTGCTCGGGCCGCTCCATCAGCGCCTGCAGCCCGCCGACCATGGCGAACCGGGTGGTCTCGTGGCCGCCCATGATGATGCTGTAGCAGTTGAAGACGATCTCCTCGTGCGACAGGGGCCGGCCGTCGATCTCCTTGGTCACCAGGAGGCTGATCACGTCGTCCAACGGCTTCTTGCGGCGCGCGGCGGCCAGTTCCGAGAAGTAGAACAGCAGGCCGTTGCGGGACGACCAGGTCGCTTCCTCCGTGGGGACGCCGTCCGCGGAGGACAACGCGGAGGAGGTCAGTTCGATGATCTGGCGGCGGTCCGCGAGCGGCACGCCGAGCAGGTCGCAGATCGCGGCGAGCGGGATGTGCGCGGCGACGTCCGCGGCGAAGTCCACCGTGCCCCGGGCCACCGCCTCCTTGACCAGGGCCCGGGTGCCACGCCGCACGCTGTCGACGACGACATCGAGCGCACGCGGCGAGAACGGCTTGAGCAGGGCGCTGCGCAGGGCCTTGTGCGGGCCTCCGTCGGTGACGGCGAGCATCTTGCCGGCGGCCGAGTCACCGCCGGCCAGCAGGGTGTCGAGCACGTTGCCGCGCTCGGAGGTGAAGGTCTGAGAGTCGTTGAGGACCGCGACGACGTCCGCATGGCGGCTGATGACCCAGAACCCGGGCCGGGTGCCGCTCTCCGGCTGCCAGTGGACCGGGGCCTCCGTGCGCAGACGACGCCACAGCGCCCCCAGGTCGTGGCGGGCGTGCAGCAGCGGGTCCGCGAGGTCCACGTCCCCGAGCGCGTCCGGAGCCGGCTCGGGGCGGCTGGTCATGGCGGTCATCATGGAACTCCTGCTGAAGTGGTGACTCGATGGTGTGGGACGGGCGTCGGCGCGGTCACCGCGTCGGCTCGGTGGGGCCGGGGAAGAACGCGGTGGTGGCTCCGGCGGTCTCGGCGCCGTCCACCACGAACTGCTGGCCGGAGACGAACGCGGCCTCGGGTGAGGCCAGGAAGTGGAAGACGTCGGCGATCTCCTCGGGCCGGGCGTGGCGGCGGGCGGGGATGCGCTCGTTGACCTCGTCGAGCATGGCGTCGGTGTATTCGGCGCGCTGCATGGGAGTCAGCACGGCGCCGGGCGCGACGCAGGCGGTGCGGATCAGGGGGGCCAGCTCTATGGCGAAGGTCTGGCACAGCGAGGTCACAGCGGCCTTGGAGGCGTTGTAGTCGGCGTACAGCGGGTAGCCCCGCGTGCCGTTGACCGACGCGGTGGCCAACAGCACTCCCCCGCCCTGGTCCAGCATGTGCGAAACGCTGTGGCGCCACAGGGCGAGGACGCCCATCAGGTTGATGTCCACGGTGCGCCGGGCGTCGGCCTCGGTCAGGTCGAGGATGCCGTGCCGCACGCTGATGCCCGCGTTGGCGATGACCACGTCGAGTCGGCCCCGCTCGGCCCGGACCGCGTCGACGGCCGCCCGCACTCCCTCCCAGTCGGCGACGTCCTGTTCGACCCAGCGCAGGTGACCGCCCCCCTCCCGAGGGCCGGTCGGGGTGTCCGCGGGCGGGGCGTTCACGTCGAGGTTGACGACGAAGTCGCCGGCGCGGGCGAAGCGCTCGGCGGTGGCCTGCCCGATTCCACTGGACGCGCCGGAGACGATGACAGTGCGCACGCTTGGCTGCCCTTTCACAGGGTCGGTGAGGAGAGTGGCGGGGCCCGGCTCAGACGATGACACGAGGGTGGTCAAGGACGTAGCCGTTGAGGTTCTGGCGCAGGTTTCGGCTGACCGTCAGCTTCTTGAGCCAGCGGTCGGTGCCGTCGTAGCGTGCGGTGAAGGGTCTGCGGCCGTGCACCGCACGGTAGTTGTCGACGATCAGCAGCGAGCCGGGGCCCAGGGCGACGTCCTGCTGGACGCGCTGCAGCTCGGCCATCAGTCTGTCGAGCGCGGCCTCGGCCTCGGTGTCACCGGTCCGTACGTGCATGAAGGGCCGGTCGATGCGCAGGTAAGGGTTGAGCCGGTCGCCGAAGAGCACGGCGGTCGGCGTCGGCCGGTCGCGCAGGGCGCGCAGCCTGGGCAGCGCCGGATGATCGGGGGCGTGCGTCTCCAACTGCCGGATGTGTTCGGTGTCCGGCAGGATGTGGAAGCGGTCCTCCGCGAGGACCGTGCGGTCACGGTCGTCGAGCCGGACGTCGCTGACGGACGCCACGATGGTGGGCACCCGGTCGGGATTGCGCAGACCGAACAGCAGCAGGTAGTCGCAGCGGTTGGGGTGGAAGCCGTCCTCGGTGTGGAACTCCAGGAGGGTCTCGCTGCCGTGCCCGCTCTGGCGCGTCTCGTCGCCGCGGATGGGCAGGATGTTCTGGATGATGCGGCCGTCTTGGAGGGTCACCCAGCCGAACGGGTCGCCCAGCGCCAGACCGCACAGCGCCAGCCACATCTCCTGGGACCGGGCGGTGTCGCCGTCGATGGCCTTGCGCCAGTGCTCCGGGGTGGGGCCGAGCCGCGCCTCGTCCACCGGGAAGCCGTGCAGCAGGCAGGCGGCCGACCGCCCGGAACGCCGGTATGCCGTCAGGAAGGAGCGCAGTCGGGCGGGCAGCAGTTCCTCGGCGAGCTGCGCCCGGTCGTAGAAGTCCGGCAGTGCGGGATCGCCGCAGGAGGTGCCGAGTCGGTGCGCGGCGGCCTCCAGCTCGGCCACTTCGTGGGCGTCGAGGTGGAACTCCCAAGGAGCGTCGAGCGGTGTGTCGGCCTCGGCCGGGCGGGACGTGGCAGCGGGCGGAGATATGAGTGTCATGTTCGGTGTCCTCACCGGGTCGGGACCGCAAGGGTCGTCGTCGTTCGGTCCTGTGCGGCCCGCGCCGGTGGCCGGGCCGCCTGTTGGTGCACGCCGAACCGGCCGAGCAGGGTCCCGGCCACGGTGTGGTCCAGCGGTCGTGCGGAAGGGGGCGGTGCGGGTGGTCCCGAAGGGACGCCTACACCGTGTCCCGCCAGTCCTCGCCGAACTCGGCGAGCTCGTCCTGGTCCAGGGTGATCAGCGGCTCCTCGGAGGCTTCGGCCTCCGGCACCGCGACGAGTTCCTTCACCGCGGTGGCGAGCTCGGCCACCGTCTTGTGCGTGAACACGTCCCGGGGCGTCATGTCCAGGCCCTCCGCGCGGGCCAGCGTGACGAGCCTGATGGAGACGATCGAGTCGCCGCCGAGGTCGAAGAAGCTGTCGTCGATGCCGATCCGGCGCGCCCCGAGGGCCTTCTCGAACAGCTCGCACAGCTGCCGCTCGCGGGCGGTGCGCGGGGCACGGCTGTTCGCGGCCGCGGCGAAGTCCGGCGCGGGCAGGGCGTCCCGGTCGAGTTTGCCGCTCGGGGTGACCGGCAGCCGATCCAGGGTGACCACGACGGCGGGCACCATGTACTCGGGCAGTGCGGCGGCGGCCCTGCCGCGCAGCGCCACCGGGTCCGGCTCGGCGCCGGTCACGGGAGCGACGTACGCGACGAGACGGCGCGTGCCGGGGCTGTCCTCACGGACGACCACGGCCACCTGCGCGACCGCGGGGTCCTCGGCCAGTACGGACTCGATCTCACCGGGTTCGATGCGGTAGCCGCGCACCTTGACCTGCCGGTCGCCCCGGCCCCGGTACTCCACAGTGCCGTCCGGCCGGCGCCGGGCCAGATCCCCGGAGCGGTACATCCGCGCCCCCGCGGCGCCGTACGGGTCGGCCACGAAACGCTCGGCGGTCAGCCCGGGCCGGCGCAGATATCCGCGTGCCAGACCGTCACCGGCCAGGTAGAGCTCGCCGGTCACGCCTGTCGGGACGGGCCGCAGGGCGTCATCCAGCAGGTACACCCTGGCGCCCACGACCGGTTCGCCCAGGGGTGGGCTGGTGCGACCCGCCAGGGGCCGGCTCATCGTGGCCATGACGGTCGCCTCGGTGGGGCCGTACGCGTTGACCATGCGCCGCCCGTCCGACCAGCGTTCGACGAGGTCGGGCGGGCAGGCTTCGCCGCCCACCACGAGGGTGACGCCCTCGGGCAGCGCGCCGTCGGGCAGGACGGCGAGCGAGGACGGCGGTACCAGCAGCGTCGTCACCCCGTGCCGGGCCACGGTCGCCGCGAGGGCCGGCCCGGGCAGCAGTTCGTCGGCCGGCGCGGCGACCACGGCCGCACCGGTGAGCAGGGCCGTGGCGAGCTCCCACACCGAGGCGTCGAAGCTCGGGGAGGCGAACAGCAGCACCCGCTCGTCCGGGCGCAGGGTGAGACCCTCGCGCTGCTGGGCGGCCAAGGCGGCGATGCCGGCGTGGGGCACCAGGACGCCCTTGGGTCGGCCGGTGGAGCCGGACGTGTAGATGAGGTAGGCCGTGCTGTCGGGGCGCAGCGGTGCCGTCCGGTCAGCGTCGGACAGGTCGGTCTCGGCCAGCCCGGCGATCAACTCGTGCGGCACGCCGAGGTTTTCGGCAGGCGATGCGCCCGCCAGGCACAGGGTCGCCCCGGCGCCCGCCTCGGTCATCAGGTCCGCGCCCTCGGCAGTGGTCAGCACGAGGTCCGGGCGGGCGTCGGCGACGATGTTGCGCAACCGCTCCGGCGGGTAGCCGAGGTCCAGAGGCACGTACGCGGCGCCGCTCTTGAGGACCGCCAGCACGGCGAGGACCAGCTGGGCGGACTTCGGCACCGCCACCGCCACGATGCTCTCCGGGCCGATGCCGCGGGCCACCAGGGCGCGGGCGAGCTGGTTGGCCCGGGCGTTGAGGTCGCCGTAGGTGACGGCAAGCGGCCCCTCGTGCACCGCGACGGCGGCCGGTCTCGCCCGGACCCTCTCCTCGAAGAGCGCGGGGAAGGTGGAGCGCGCCGGCGGCACGGCGGGGGAGGCCGCGGTGCTCAGTAGTTCGCCGCACTCGCGCGGGGTGAGCAGTTCGATCCGGCCGAGGGGGATCGCCGGGTCCTGGACGAAGGTGTCGAGGACCTTGCGGACCCTGTCGAGCAGGGAACCGGCCACCTCGGCGGTGAACAGGTCGGCCCGGTAGGTCAGTTCGAGGCTGAGGCGCTCGCCCGGCACCACGACCAGACTGAACGGATAGTGGGACGCCCCGGGTGCGGGTGCGTCGTCGACGGAGATCCGCAGGCCGGGCACCTGCTCCTGGACGGCGTCCCGGTCCACGGGGGTGTTCTCGAAGCCCACGACGGTGTCGAAGAGTTCGCCGAGCCCGGCGACGCGCTGCACCTCGGCGAGCCCGAAGTGGTGGTACGGGCGCAGTCCGGCCTGTGCGGCCTGGAGGTCGACCAGCACGTCGCCGAGGGGCCGCGCCGGGTCGAGTCCCACCCGTACGGCGATGGTGTTCATCAGCAGGCCGACCGTCTCCTCGGCGCCCGCGAGCTCCGGCGGGCGCCCGGCCACGGTCGCGCCGAAGACGACGTCGTCGCGGCCCACGAAGTGGCCGAGCGCCGTCGCCCAGGCACCCTGCACCAGGGTGTTGAGGGTCAGGTCCGCGGCGCGTGCAGCGGCGGTGAGCCGCTCGGTGGCCGTCGGGTCGAGGGCCGTCGAGACCAGTTCGGGCAGCGTGCCCGTGGCGGGCTCGGAGCCGGGGGCGACGAGGGTCGGCTCGTCGAGTCCGGCGAGGGCCTCGCGCCACGCCTCGGCGGCCCGCTCGTCGTCCTGGGTGCCGAGCCAGCGCAGGAAGTCGGCGAACGGCGCCGGCGGCCGGCCGCGGTCGTTGCCGGCGTGGGCGTAGAGGGCGAACAGGTCACGGAAGACGAGCGGCAGCGACCAGCCGTCGAGAAGAAGGTGATGGTGGGTCACCAGCAGCAGGTGTTCTTCGGCCGCCAGCCGGATCAGCGCCACCCGCAGCAGCGGTGGCCGCGCCAGGTCGAAGCGCCGTGTCCGGTCCTCGGCCAGCAGTTCGGCGAGCCTGGCCCGCTGTTCCTCCGCGTCCAGGGCCGACAGGTCGGCCTCCTGCCAGGGCACGCGCACGTCCTCGTGCACGGCCTGGACGGTCCGCCCGGAGCCGAACGAGACGAACGAGGCGCGCAGGGCGGGGTGGCGGGCGAGCAGGGAGTCGAACGCGGTGCGCAGTACGGCGGGTGACAGCGTCCCGGCGAGCCGCAACGGCCGCTGGGTGACGTAGACATCGACGGCGTCCGAGGACATCAGGGCGTGGAAGTGCATGCCCTGCTGGAGCGGGGTCAGCGGCAGGACGTCCGCGACCCGGTGGCCGCTCGCGTCGAGTTCGGCCCGCTCGGCGTCGTCGAGGGTGATCAGCGGGCCGGCGGGTACGGCGGGGCCGTTGCGCTTCTCGGAGTCCGCCACGTCCTGGGCGACGGTGGCGAGGCGGGCGATGGTCTTGTGGACGAAAATGTCCTTCGCACTCAGCAGCAGCCCCGCCCGATGCGCCCGCGCCGCCAACCGCATCGACGCGATCGAATCCCCACCCAACTCAAAGAAACCGTCATCCACCCCCACCCGCTCCCGCCCCAACACCTCAGCAAACACCCCATGCAACACCCGCTCCCGCGACGAAGACGGCGCCCGATACACCCGACCCGAACCAAACAACGGCACCGGCA
>NZ_JAJPWK010000010.1:0-247385 GCF_046549115.1 Streptomyces sp. x-19
CTTGAGAGGGTAAGGCTCCCAGTAGACGACTGGGTTGATAGGCCAGATATGGAAGCACTGTAAGGTGTGGAGTTGACTGGTACTAATAGGCCGAGGGCTTGTCCTCAGTTGCTCGCGTCCACTGTGTGGTTCCCGGGTTGCGAACAGTCGCAGCATCGGTACACCAATTGATATCCCGCTATGCGGGGTAGAAATTGAACTTCTAATTGAAGAGTGTGCTTGTTCGCTAGAACCCGAATGGGTTTCGGTGGTTATAGCGTTAGGGAAACGCCCGGTTACATTCCGAACCCGGAAGCTAAGCCTTTCAGCGCCGATGGTACTGCAGGGGGGACCCTGTGGGAGAGTAGGACGCCGCCGAACAATTTTTCAAGGGCCCTTGGTCCCAGCGTTCAGCTGGGACCAAGGGCCCTTTTGCTTTGCCGGAGCGCGCCGAACGGATCGGTGCGTGAGAATGAATGCAGTACCGAAGACAGGAGTCACGTCGATGTCCACCAACTCTTCCGACGATCGCTCGGAGCGCCAGCCGAGGCGCGACGGCGGCGACCGTGGTGGTTTCCGGCGGGATGACCGGGGACCGCGGCGTGACGGCCGCGACACCCGGGACAGCCGTGACAACCGCGGGGGCGACCGCGGTGGTGACCGTGGTGGTGACCGTCGGGATGATCGCGGTGGTGACCGTGGCGGTTTCCGTCGTGACGACCGTGGCGCCGACCGTGGTGGGTTCCGCCGGGATGACCGTGGGGGCGACCGTGGCGGTGACCGCGGTGGGTTCCGTCGGGATGATCGCGGTGGTGACCGTGGTGGGTTCCGTCGGGATGACCGTGGCGGTGAGCGCGGTGGGTTCCGGCGTGACGACCGGGATGACCGCGGTGGGTTCCGTCGGGATGACCGTGGCGGCGACCGTGGTGGCTTCCGCCGTGACGACCGCCGTGACGACCGCGGCGGTGACCGTGGCGGTTTCCGCCGTGACGACCGCGGTGGCGACCGTGGCGCCGACCGTGGTGGCTTCCGTCGTGACGATCGCGGGGGTGAGCGTGGGGGCGACCGCGGTGGGTTCCGCCGTGACGACGACCGTGGCGCCGACCGTGGTGGCTTCCGTCGTGACGACCGCGGTGGTGACCGTGGTGGGTTCCGGCGTGATGACCGTCGGGATGATCGCGGCGGTGACCGTGGTGGCTTCCGTCGCGATGACCGTGGCGGTGAGCGCGGTGGGTTCCGGCGTGACGACCGGGATGACCGCGGTGGGTTCCGTCGGGATGATCGCGGCGGCGACCGTGGTGGCTTCCGCCGTGACGACCGCCGTGACGACCGCGGCGGTGACCGTCCGCGGGGTCCGCGCAGGGACGACGAGCGCGGTGGCTTCCGTCGGGACGGTGAGCGCGGCGGGTTCCGTAGGGACGACGACCGTGGTGGCTTCCGTCGGGATGATGACCGTGGTGGGTTCCGGCGGGACGACCGGGGTGGGTTCCGTCGGGATGACGAGCGTGGGGCGCGTCGGCCGTACGGCGGTGGCCGGGGTCGGGACGACCGGCGGGACGACCGTCGTGACGACCGGCGGGACCGCGACCGGGAGCCGATCAAGCGGCTGCCGATTCCGGAGGACGTGACCGGCGACGAGATCGACAAGGCGGTGCGGCAGGAGCTCCAGAGCCTGCCGAAGACGCTGGCCGAGGACGTCGCCAAGAACCTGGTGATGGTCGCGCGGCTGCTCGACGAGGACCCGGAGCAGGCGTACGGCTACGCGCAGGTGGCGCTGCGGCTGGCGTCCCGCGTCGCGGCGGTGCGCGAGGCCGCCGGCTTCGCGGCGTACGCGGCCGCGAAGTACGCCGAGGCGCTGAAGGAGTTCCGGGCGGCGCGGCGGATGACCGGCAGTGCCGATCTGTGGCCCGTCATGGCGGACTGCGAGCGCGGGCTCGGGCGGCCGGAGAAGGCGCTGGCGATGGCCGGCGAGCCCGAGGTGGGGAAGCTGGACCGGGCCGGTCAGGTCGAGATGCGCCTGGTCGCGGCCGGGGCCCGGCGGGACATGGGGCAGGCCGATGCCGCGGTCGTCACCCTGCAGAGCCCCGAGCTGGCGTCCAGCGCCGTGCACCCGTGGACGGCCCGGTTGCGGTACGCGTACGCGGACGCGCTGCTGGAGGTCGGGCGCGAGAGCGACGCGCGGGACTGGTTCGCCCGGGCGGTGGAGGCCGATCAGGCCGGTACCACCGATGCCTCGGACCGGCTGGCCGAGCTGGACGGGGTGCAGTTCACCGATGCCCTGGACGAGGACGAGACCGCGGAGGATGCCGCGGCGGAGTCTGCGGACGAGGCCGCGGGTGCCGAGGACTCCGGCAAGGGAGCCGAGAAGGCCGAGTAGCGGTGCGTCCGGCGTAGCCGGCGGCGCGACACAGCAGTGAGAGGGGCGGGCCCGGTGGGCCCGCCCCTCTTTTCGTTGTGCGGGGTGGTGCGGATCAGGGGGTGTAAGGGGCGATGGGGTTGCGGAGGGTGCCGATGAGCTGGAGGGCGCCGGCCGGGTCCTGGAGGTCGACCATCTGCTCGTTGTTGCGCAGTTGGAGCCGGTTGAGGCAGGAGAGGGCGAACTCGGGGACGAAGATGTCGTACTCGGCGAACTTGTCGGCGAGGTGGGGGTGGGCCGCCTGGTAGTCGCCGATGGTGGCGGCGACGGTGCGCCAGAAGGTGTCCTCGTCGAGGACGCCCAGGTCGGCGAGGGTGGCGCTGAGGAAGCGGAAGAAGCAGTCGAAGACGTCGGTGAAGACGGAGAGCAGCTTCTTGTCCTCGGGGACGTCGGCGCGGATGCGTTCGACGGCGGGCGGCAGGACCGCGTCGGCGGACATCACGGCGATCTCCTCGGCGATGTCCTTGAAGATCACGCGGGCCACCGCGCCGTCCTCGACGACCAGGATGGCGTTCTCGCCGTGCGGCATGAAGACCAGGTCGTAGGCGTAGAAGGCGTGTAGCACCGGGGTGAGGTAGCCGTCGAGGTAGCGGCGCAGCCAGACCTCGGGGGCCAGGCCGGACTCCGCGATGAGGGCGGCGGCGAAGGAGTTGCCGTCGCGGTCGACGTGGAGGAGGGAGGCCATGGTGGCCAGCCGCTGGCCGGGCGCCAGGGTGGGGACCGGGCTCTCCCGCCAGAGGGCGGCGAGCATCTTGCGGTACGGGGAGCCCTTCTCGGTGGCGGCCTCGTACTGGCGGTGGTGGTAGCCGATGGCGGCGCGCTCGCGGATGATCGAGAAGCGGGCGGCCTGGAAGGTGTCGTCGGCGTCGATCAGGCGGGCCAGCCAGTCGTTGATGGCCGGCGTGGCCTCCATGTAGGACGCGGAGAGGCCGCGCATGAAGCCCATGTTGAGCACCGAGAGGGCGGTCTTGACGTAGTGCTTCTCGGGGCTGGTGGTGTTGAAGAAGGTGCGGATGGACTGCTGGGCGAGGTACTGGTCGTCGCCGGGGCCCAGGCAGACCAGGCGCCGCTGGGCGACCTCGGCGGCGAAGGTGACGGACAGCTTGTTCCACCACTGCCAGGGGTGGGTGGGGAAGAAGTAGTAGGCGTCCGGGTCGAGGCCGAGGCCGGTGAGGGCGGCGGCGAAGCGGGCCCGGGTCGCGGCGGGCAGTTCGGCCTCGATCAGGGTGGCGTAGTCGAGGTCGGCGCCGGCGGTGAAGGTGCTGTGGTCGCGGTGGGCGGCCAGCCAGATCAGTGTCAGCGGGGCGGCGGCCTCGGGGGCGTAGGCGTGGTATTCGTGGATGCCGAAGCCGAGGCGGCCGTTGTTGGCGACGAAGCAGGGGTGGCCCTCGGTCATGCCGGTCTCGACGGCCTGGAAGCCGGCGGTGGCGAGTTCCGCGGCGCTGCTGGCTTTGCCGGCGAGTTTGTAGGCGGTGCCGGAGAGGGTGGAGCTGATCTCCTCCAGGTAGACCGGGAGGACGGCCGGGGACAGTCCGAGCGAGGTGTGGAACTCGGTGATGAAGTCCAGTGCGTCCAGGGGGAGTTCGGCGTCTCCGCGGTGGCGGGTGATGCTCTCCGGGGCGATCTGCCAGTGGTCCAGGGCGTGTCTGTGGGCGGTGAAGCGGTAGGTGGTGGCCGCGTCGTCGCTGTGGACGGCGTAGTGGTCGGCGTCGGCCAGTGGCTCGGGCGTCAGCAGCCGCTCGTGGGTGAACTCGGCGAGGGCCTTGCGGACCAGGGCGCGGTTGGCGCGTGCCCACAGCTCGGGGGTGAGGTGGGCGACGGCGTCCTGGGCGGCCGGGTTCTCGATGGGGGCGGGCATCAGCGGTCTCCTCGGGTGGCCAGGAACTGTTCGCGGGTGCAGGTGCTGAGGTAGGCGTCCTTGGAGGGGAGCGAGACGGTCCGGACGACCTCGAAGCCGACGGCCTTGTTCAGGGCGTGGACGGCGGTGTTGCGGGTGTCGGGTTCGACGACCACGCGCTGGACGGCCGGGTCGGCGAAGAGGCCCTCCATGACGGTGGTGATGACGGCGTGCGTGAAGCCGTGCACGGGGGTGTCCGTCGGGGCGGTCAGGAAGTGCATGCCGATGTCGCCGGGCCGGGCGACGTGGATGCCGACCAGTTCGCGGTGGGCGGGGTCGTAGCGCTCCATGAGGAAGGCCGGGGTGCCGTTGTGCAGGCCGAGGAAGGCGTCGTGGTGCGGGTCGGCGTCGATCCGGGCGAACTCCTTCTCGACGGCGGGCAGGTCGCAGTCCTGCATCAGCCAGAACACGGCCTTGGGGTGGGTGACCCAGGAGTGCAGGAGGGGGGCGTCGGCGGCGGGGTCGACGGGCCGCAGGGCGAACTCCCCCAGGGCGGGGTCGGTGCGGGTGAAGGTGGGGGTGCTCATGCGGATATCTCCATCGGGTCGTGCGGACCGGCCGGGGCGGCGAACTCCTGGAAGGCGATGGCCTTCTCGACCGGGTAGTACTCGCGGCCGAGCAGCTCGCGGATGATGCTGGAGTTGCGGTAGGCGGCCATGCCGAGGTCGGGGGTGACGAAGCCGTGGGTGTGCAGTTCGGCGTTCTGCACGTAGATGTCGTGGCCGGCGGTGTCGATGCTGTAGTTGCGGGCGACGTCGTAGCGGCCGGCGGCGTCCCAGGCGATGCGGTCGCGGACCGGCTCCAGGAACGCGGGGACGCGGTAGCGGTAGCCGGTGGCGAGGACGAGGCCCTGGGTGGTGAGGCTGAAGTCCCGGCCCTGCTCCTCCTGGCGCATGCCGAGGGTGTAGGTGCGGGTGGCCTCGTCGTAACGGGCTTCCTGGAGGGCCGAGTTGGTCAGTAGGCGGGTGCGGACCGGGCCGGCCAGGCGCTTCTGGTAGAGCAGGTCGAAGATGTCGTTGATCAGCTCCGAGTCGATGCCCTTGTAGAGGTGCTTCTGGGTGGCGTTGAGGTGGTCGCGGGTGGCCGCGGGGAGGGCGTGGAAGTAGTCCACGTACTCCGGGGAGGTCATCTCCAGGGTGAGCTTGGTGTATTCGAGCGGGAAGAAGCGGGGGGAGCGGGTGGCCCAGGTCAGGTGGTAGTCGTGGGCGTCGATGTCCTGGAGGAGGTCGTGGTAGATCTCGGCGGCGCTCTGGCCGCTGCCGACGATGGTGATGCTGTCCTTGGCCTGGAGGGCGGGCTTGGCGTCCAGGTAGCCGGCGTTGTGCAGCGCGTCGCCGCCCAGGTCGCGGCAGGCGTCGGGCAGGTGCGGCGGGGTGCCGGTGCCCAGGACGAGCTTGCGGGCCCGGAAGGTGTGCCGTTCGCCCTGGTGCTCGGCGTGGACGAGGTAGAGCTCGGCGCGCTCGTCGTACTCGACGGTGGTGACCGTGTGGGAGAAGCGGACGGTGTCGAGCTTCCCGACGGCCCAGCGGCAGTAGTCGTTGAACTCGGCGCGCAGCGGATAGAAGTTCTCACGGATGTAGAAGGAGTACATCCGGCCCGATTCCTTCAGGTAGTTCAGGAAGGAGAAGGGCGAGGTGGGGTCGGCGAGGGTGACCAGGTCGGCCATGAACGGCACCTGGAGGTGGCTGCTCTCCAGCATCATGCCGGGGTGCCAGTCGAAGCCCGGGCGGTCGTCGAGGAAGAGTCCGTCGAGCTCGTCGATGGGGGCGGTCAGGCACGCCAGGCCGAGGTTGAACGGGCCGAGCCCGATGGCGAGGAAGTCGTAAGGGGCGTCGTGGGGGACGGTCACGGGTCTCTCTTCCGGAGATGGTCGGGCGGGGAGGTCAGCGGGCGCTGAGGGCCGGTGCGGTGCGGTCGGCCGCGGGCTGCTCGGCCAGGTAGCGACCGGCGTGCTCGGCGATCAGGTCGAGGACGATCGCGATGTCGTCGAGCGTGGTCTCCGGGTTGAGCAGGGTGAACTTGAGGTAGTGCCGGCCGTCCACCTTGGTGCCGGCGACGATCGCGTCGCCGGAGGCGAAGAGGGCCTCCCGGGCGTGCAGATTGACCCGGTCGGTGAGCTCGGGGTCCTGGGTGCCGCCGGGGAGGTAGCGGAAGACCAGGGTGCTCAGCTGGGGCTGGACGACGACCTCGAAGCGCGGGTCGTCGTGCAGGAGCTTCCAGGCGTCGGCGGCCCGGTCGATGACCTCGTCGAAGAGTTCGCCGATGCCCTGGGCGCCCATGGTGCGCAGCGTCAGCCAGAGTTTGAGGGCGTCGAAGCGGCGGGTGGTCTGGAGCGACTTGTCGACCTGGTTGGGGATCCGCTGCTCGACCATCCGGCGCGGGTTGAGGTAGTCCGCGTGGTAGGTGACGTGCCGCAGCGTGGCGCGGTCGCGGACCAGGACGGCGCTGGAACTGACCGGCTGGAAGAAGGACTTGTGGTAGTCGACGGTCACCGAGTCGGCGCGTTCGATGCCGGTGAGGAGGTCGCGGCGGCGGGAGACCAGCAGGCCGCAGCCGTAGGCGGCGTCCACGTGCATCCAGGCGCCGTGGCGGGCGGCCAGGTCGGCGACCTGGGGGAGCGGGTCGATGGAGCCGAAGTCGGTGGTGCCGGCGGTGGCGACGACCGCCATGGGTATCAGGCCGTCGCGCCGGCAGCGCTCCAGTTCGGCGGCGAGGGCGTCGGTGCGCATCCGCCTGGTGTCGTCGGCGGGGACGGCGATCACGGCTTCCGCGCCCAGGCCGAGCAGGGTCGCGGACTTGCGGATGCTGAAGTGGCTGCAGGCGGAGGTGAGGATGCGGAGCCGGGGGAGCAGGTCGGTGAGCCGGGTGTTCTCGGGGGAGCCGGTGCGCGCCAGTTCGCGGCGGCAGGTCTCGTCCCGGGCGAGCAGCATGGCCTGGAGGTTGGACTGGCTGCCGCCGCTGGTGAAGATGCCGTCGGCGGCCGCGCCGAGGCCGATCCGCTCGGCTGTCCAGTCGACCAGGCGTCGTTCGATGAGGGTGCCGCCGGCGCTCTGGTCCCAGGTGTCGAGGGAGGAGTTGACGGCGGACAGCACCGCTTCGCCGACGAGTGCGGGGATCACCACGGGACAGTTGAGGTGGGCGAGGTAGCGGGGGTGGTGGAAGTAGATCGCGTCCCGCAGGTAGACCTGCTCCAGTTCGTCCAGGGCGGCGGCCGGGTCGTGGAGCGGGGTGTCGAGGTCCACGGCGGCCACGGTGGGCGCCAGTTCGTCGACCGAGACGCCGGTGAAGGGGCGGTCCGTGGTGGCGATCCGTGCGCTGATCCGTGCGACGCCCTCGCTGACGGCGGCGCGGTAGCGGTCGGCGGTGTGGTTGTTGAGGAGATGGGTGCGGCTGTCGGCCGGGTCCTCGGCGGAGTGCGCGAGGGGACTCATGAAGGGGCCCTCCCTGGAGCGGGGTCAACTGCGTCCTGTGCAGGGTGCGGAGGTGTGCACAGGGGCAGGGGAACCCGCCCGGCGACGCAGTGAGGTAAGCCTAACCTAACTGTGCCGGTGGGTGGGGGCGGGGTCCGCGGTCCGGCCGGACCAGGGGGATTCCCGCGCCGCGAGGGCGGTGGGGCGGCTCAGCTCCCTTCGTCGTCGAGCGTGCGCAGCACCAGGCCGGTGGCCGGCTTGGGGCCGAACGAGGTGGACTTGCGGGGCATCGTCACGCCCTGCTCGGCGAGTTGACGGACCGTCTCCTCGGAGGTCGCACGCATCAGGACGGCCGAGCCGCCGTGCCGGGCGGCCTGCGCCACCGCGGCCTCGGTGTGGTGGAGGTAGCCGATGTCCGACGGGTGGTCGGGGATCCGCCAGACCTCGTCCAACAGGACCGAGTGCAGCACCGTCGCGTCCAAGTGGCGCCACGCCGCGGGCCGGTCGGTGCGGATCGCCCGCTCCAACAGGTCGGGATCGGGCCGGTCCAGGAGGTGGAAGGAGTCCGGGCCGCCGGAGAGCACGAAGGCGCTGCCCGGGGTCTCGGCCAGGGCTTCCAGGGCGGCGGGGAGTTCGCCGGGCAGCCGGCGGGCCCGGAAGGCACCGGCCACGTCCGCCAGCGCCTTGGCCGGCGGCAGGTGCGGCAGCACCCGGTGGATCGCCCGGACCTGGAGCGGATGGTGGGCGGTGTCCACCAGCAGCACCAGCCCGGACGCCCAGGGCGAGTCGGGGCCGGCCTCCGGCCGCTGCTCGTGGAGCCGCTGGTACGTCGCCCAGCGGTGGTGGCCGTCGGCGATCAGCGCCTGGCGGACGGCCAGGTCGGCGTCGACCGCGGCCAGCTCCGCGGGGTCGGTGACCGCCCACAGGCGGTGCGCGAAGCCGTCCTCGGTGGTGGTGGCGAGCAGCGGGGCGCGCCGGACGGTGCGCTCGATGACGCCGTTCGCGCCGTTCGCGGTGCCCGGCCCGCGGTACGACAGCAGCAGCGGCTCGAAGTTGGCCGCGGCGGCGCCCATCAGGGCGGCCCGGTCCTCGACCACCTCCGGGATGACGTCCTCGTGCGGCAGGACCGGGCCGTCCAGTCGGAGCGCACCGATCAGACCGCGCTGCAGGACACCGCCGCCGCGCTGCTCGTAGACGTACAGCGCCGGCTCCGGGTCCGGGGTGAGGATGCCCTCCGCGCGCCAGCGGCGCAGGGTGTCGGCGGCCTGGCGGTGCCGGGTGGCCGGGTCCGCGGCCTGCGGCAGGATCAACCGCACGATGTTGTACGGATCGGAGGTCTCCAGGGCGCGGACCTCGTCCGGCCGCACGACGACGTCGTAGGGCGGTGAGGTGACCGCGGTGAGGCTGCTGACCCGGTCCGGGGCGTAGCGCAGGCCGCGGAACGGGAGGAGGCGGAGGCCGTCGGTACTGGTCATTGAAGAATGCTATGCCGGGAACGGGTGCGGGATGATCGGGGGAGCGGCCGGGAATCGGCCGGAAATTTCGGTGGCCGCGCGGCGGCGGACGGACCGGTCCGGAACGGGGCGGGCGGGGTCGTACCGGCGCGTGGACGGCCTTTGCGTACGGCACGCGGGAACGAGGAGCAGGACGGCATGGACGAGCGGATGCGCGCAGCGACGGACGGGCGCGAGCGGCACCGGCCCGACGGGTGCCGGCGGGCGCTGAACGAGGCGTACGACACGGCGCTGCTGGATCTGGACGGGGTGGTCTACGCCGGCGGACGGGCCATCGAGCACGCCGTGGCGTCCCTGACCACGGCCCGCGAGGGCGGCATGCACCTCGCGTACGTGACGAACAACGCGGCCCGCACCCCGCAGGCGGTCGCCGACCAACTGTCCGGATTCGGCCTTCCGACGACCGCCGAGGATGTGATCACGTCGGCGCAGGCGGTGGCCCGGCTGATCTCCGAGCAGGTGCCGGCCGGCTCCCGGGTGCTGACCATCGGGGGCGAGGGGCTGCGGGTGGCGCTGCGCGAGCGCGGCCTGGTGCCGGTGGCGTCGGCGGACGACGACCCGGCGGCCGTGGTCCAGGGCTACGACCCGACGTTGGACTGGGAGCGGCTGGCCGAGGCCGCGTACGCGGTGCAGCGCGGGGTGCCGTGGTTCGCGTCCAACACCGACCTGACCATCCCCAAGGAGCGCGGGATCGCGCCGGGCAACGGTGCGCTGGTGGAGGTGGTGCGGATCGCCGCCGGCGGGGCGCCGCAGGTCGCCGGCAAGCCGCAGCCGCCGATGCACCGCGAGACGGTGCTGCGGACCGGTGCCCGGCGGCCGTTGGTGATCGGGGACCGCCTCGACACCGACATCGAGGGCGCGTGGAACGGCGGGGTGGACTCGCTGCTGGTGCTCACCGGCGTCACCACGGCGGCCGCCCTGCTGGCCGCGCCGCCCGAGCACCGGCCGACGTACGTGGACGCGGACCTGCGCGGGGTGTTGCGCCCGCAGCCGGCGGTGACCGACGACGGCGCCGGCTTCCGCTGCGGCGGCTGGCGGGCCGGGACGGCCGGGGACGAACTGGTCCTGGACGGCGAGGGGACGCCGCTGGACGGGCTGCGGGCGCTGTGCGCGGCGGCCTGGACCGCGGCGGGCGCCGGGAGTTGTGCGGCGGACGCGTCCAAGGCGCTGCACCGCCTCGGCATGTGACGAGGCGCCCGTAGCCGTCGGGGGTAAGCCGGAGCGGTCCCGCTGCGCGGGGTGGCGGGACCGCGCAGCGGCGCCGGGGCGGCGGGCCGGGCGGTTCACTCCCGGCCGGCGGCGGCCGCCGCCGCGGTCAGCTCCGCGATCAGGTCCTCCTCGGTGGCGCCGCGCCGCCAGTAGCCGGTGAACTTCACCGCGCGACGGTCGAAGCCGCGCTCCCCGACGAGGTGGCGGCGCACCGCCTTGACGCCGCCCGCCTCGCCGGCGATCCAGGCGTACGGGGTGCCCGCGGGCAGGTCGGCGGCGCGCAGTGCGTCCAGCACGGGCGCGCCGCGGCCGGCCGCCGCCGGGTCCCGGACGAGCCAGTTGACCTCGGCGTCGGCGAAGGTCGGCAGCGCCTGCCGGTCGCTGTCGTGCCCGACCTCGATCCAGACCTTGGCGACCGTGCCCGGGGAGAGCCAGGACAGGATGCCGGCGATGGCCGGGAGGGCGGTCTCGTCGCCGGTCAGCAGGATCCAGTCGGTGCCGGGCGGGGGCCGGAAGTCCACTCCGCCGTTGTCCTCGACGGCCGGCGCGAGGACGGTCAGCCGGTCGCCCGCTCGGGCCCGCACCGCCCATCGGCTGGCCGGTCCGCCACTGGGCGCGGCCGGGTCGTCGGCGCCGTGCAGCGCGAAGTCCACGTCGAACTCGCTCGGGTCGGGGCGCTGTTCGCGGATCGTGTACGAGCGCATGATCGGGCGCTCGGTCGGGTCCTGGGCCCGCCAGGTGGTGTACCAGCCGTCGCCGGTGTCCGCGAAGACCGGTGCCGCCTGGTGGGCCTGCGGGAGGAACAGCTTGAAGCGCTGGTCCCGGCCGCCGGAGACCAACTCGTCCAGCCGTTCCCCGGTGAAGGTGATCCGGACCATGGACGGGCCGAGCCGTCGGGTGCGGGCGACCTGGACGTCGAAGAAGCGGAACGGCGCGGCGGTGGGGGCGGCGGTCGCGGTCATTCGGGAACCTCCCGGGACGGTGCGGGCTGGGGTGGGCGGTGCGGGCCCGCGGCGGGGCGGGCCCGGTGGTGCGTCAGGTGACCTTCTTGGCGCGCTCGATGGCCTGGGCGAGCTGTTCCATGAGCGGGGCGGCGCCGGCGTAGGAGAAGCGCGGCTCGCTGGACCAGGGGGTGATCTGGCCGGCCTTGACGGCGGGGAGCTTGTTCCAGGACGGCTTGGCGGCCAGGTCCTTGGGCTGGAGGGTGGCGGTCCGGTTGTCCAGCAGGAGCACGTCGGCCTGGTACTTGTCGGCGTTCTCCCAGCTGAGGCTCTCGAAGTAGCCGCCCTTGTCGACATGGTCGGGGACGATCAGGTCCACGCCGAGGGACTTGAAGTAGAGGAGGTCCGCGCTGATGCCGGGGTTGGAGGCGTAGAAGAGGTCGGCGCTGCCCGAGCAGGCCAGGACCTTGACGCGGTGGGCGGCGGCGGCCTTGCGCAGGCGCGCGGCGGCCCGTTCGAAGCGGGCCTTGGCGTCGGTGACCTTCTTGGCCTTCAGGTCCGCGCCGAGCGACGCGGCGAACTCGCCGTAGCGCGCGATGATCTGGTCGAGCGGCTTGCGGGACGCGGTGAGCGCCACGGTCTTGGCGAGCTTTGTGATCTTGTCCTTGCTGTCGTCCGGGACGTACCAGAGCGCGCCCGGCTCGTACATGTTGGTGACCAGCAGGTCGGGGGAGAGGCCCGCGTACTTCTCGACGTTGAACTGGTTGTAGCCGTTGCCGATGACGGTGACCTTCTTGACGTCGAGGTCGCCGGCCTGCGGGTCGGGCCTGCCGTTCGCCAACGTGGTCGGGCCGAAGACGCCGACGATCTGGTCGTCGATGCCGAAGTCGTGCAGGGCCGCGGCGGTGCCGGTGAACGCGACGATCCGGTGCGGCCGGTCGGGCAGCGCGACCTTCTGCCCGCGGTCGTCGGTGAACGACCAGGGGCCGCCCCCGCCCCCGCCGGTCGAGCCGCCTGACGCTCCGTTCCCCCCGCAGGCGGCGAGCAGGGCGCCGATGCCGACGGCGCCCCCCGCGGCCAGGACGCCGCGTCGGGACAGGGATACGCTTCGGGGGGTTCGCATGATGGTGGTGCTTCTCTCTGGAGGCGGAGTGCCCCCAACGGGCATGGTGGACGGGTCGCACCGGAAGAGCCGGTAGATCGACCGCTTGTGAGGGTAGGCTAACCTAACTAGCGTGTTGGTAGACAGTCCCCCCGTTGACAGTTCCCCCGACGCGGCGACGGCCCCCACCGCACCCGGGCGGCGGCCCGGCGTCCGTGCCGCGGGGTTGGGCGCGTCCCTCGTCCTCCTCGCCGCCGTCGCCGTCCTCGGCATCGCCGTCGGCGCCAAGCAGATCCCCCTCGACCAGGTGTGGCACGGCCTTTTCCACTACACCGGCTCCGACACCGACGTCGTCATCCACGACGTCCGACTCCCGCGCACCCTCCTCGGGGTGCTGGCCGGCGCCGCCCTCGGCCTCGCCGGCACCGTCATGCAGGCGCTCACCCGCAACCCGCTCGCCGACCCCGGCGTGCTCGGCATCAACGCCGGTGCCTCGGCCGCGGTGGTCTCCGCCATCAGCTTCCTCGGCGTCACCTCGCTCGCGGGCTACGTGTGGTTCGCCTTCGCCGGTGCCGCCGTGGTCTCCGTCGCGGTCTACGTCCTGGGCGGCACCCGCAGCGCCACCCCGGTCCGGCTCGCGCTGGCCGGCACCGCGCTGACCGCCGTCCTCACCGGCTATCTCAACGCCGTCAACCTCATGGACTCCGCGGCGTTGGACCGGATGCGCTTTTGGACGGTGGGTTCGCTGGCCACCGCGACCCTGCCCACGGTCACCCGGATCGCGCCGTTCCTGCTGGTCGGCGCGGCGCTCGCGCTGCTGCTCGCCCGCCCGTTGAACGCCGTCGCGCTCGGCGACGACCAGGCGCGCGCCCTGGGCGCCCGCCTGACCCGCACCCGGGTGCTCGCGATGGTCGCGGTGACCCTGCTGTGCGGCGGCGCGACCGCGGTCTGCGGCCCGATCGTCTACGTCGGGCTGATGGTGCCGCACGCGGTCCGCGCTCTGACCGGACCCGACCTGCGGTGGATCCTGCCGTACTCGGCGGTGCTCTCGCCGGTCCTCCTGGTCGGCGCGGACGTGCTCGGCCGCGTGGTGGCCCGGCCCGGCGAACTCCAGGTCGGCATCGTCACCGCCGTGGTCGGCGGCCCGGTCTTCATCTACCTCGTCCGACGTCGGCGGATGGCCCAACTGTGACGGGACGCAGGCAGGGAGCACGGAGCACCGCAACCGGCCCGCGGACGCGAACGAACGAGGAGGAGCAGCAGTGAACGCCACGGTCAAGCCCGGCCCGACGGACGGGGCGGGCCCGCGGGACCAGCCGCCGCCCGGCCGGCGCCGGGCCCGCACGCTACGGACCGCCGGCGGCCTCTCGATCCGCCTGGACCTGCGCGCCGTCCTGGCCGGCACGCTGCTGCTGGCCGCCGCACTGGCCGCGGCCGTCGCCCTGATCGGCTCCGGCGACTACCCGATGACGCCGTCGCAGGTGCTGACCACCCTGACCGGGGGCGGCACCACCGGCCAGCAGTTCATCGTGCACGACCTGCGGCTGCCGCGGGTGCTGGTGGGACTGCTGGTCGGCGCGGCGTTCGGTCTCGCCGGCGCGGTCTTCCAGACCGTCTCCCGCAACCCGCTGGGCAGTCCCGACGTCCTCGGCCTGTCCCAGGGGTCGTCGGTCGGCGCGCTGATCGTCCTGGTGTGGTGCCACGGCGGGACGTTCGCGGTGGCCGGCGGCGCCGTCGTCGGCGGGCTGCTCACCGGCCTCGTCATCTTCGCGCTCGCCTGGCAACGCGGCGTCCACGGCTACCGCTTCGTCCTCGTCGGCGTGGGCGTCGCCGCCATGCTCTACGCCGTCGTGCTGTACCTGCTGACGAAGGCCACCATCTACGACGCGGCCCGGGCCACCACCTGGATGACCGGTTCGCTCAGCGGTCGTGACTGGAGCCAGGTTTGGCCGATGGCCGCGGTCTGCGCGGTGCTGGTCCCGGTCGTGCTGCGCTGCGCGCGGCCGCTGCGGATGCTGGAGATGGGCGACGACGCGGCCGCCGCGCTGGGCGTCCGCACCGAACGGGTCCGGATCACCGCCCTGTTGGCCGCCGTCGTCCTCGTCTCCGCCGGCACCGCCGCGGCCGGCCCGATCTCCTTCGTCGCCCTCACCGCGCCCCAACTCGCCCGCCGGCTCACCGGCTCGCCCGGTCCCAACCTGCTGCCCGCCGCCCTGATGGGCGCCGCCCTGCTGGTCGGCGCCGACTGGGCCGCCCAACTGCTGTTCGGCGCCGACCAACTGCCGGTCGGCGTGCTGACCGGCATCCTCGGCGGCGGCTACCTGCTGTGGCTGCTGGCCACCGAACGGAAGGCGGGACGGGTATGAGCGGGCGGAGACCGCCACCACCGGCGCACGCCCCACGACCCCCCGCACCCACCGGCGACCCCGGCGAACCGACCACCCCCACCACCCCAGGAGCCCCGCAGTGAGCCGTCTCGCGGCCGAGAACGTCACCCTCGCCTACGACCAGCGGACCATCGCCGAGAACCTCTCGGTCGACATCCCCGACCGCTCCTTCACGGTCATCGTCGGCCCCAACGCCTGCGGCAAGTCCACGCTGCTGCGCGCCCTGTCGCGGATGCTCAAGCCGACCACCGGCGCGGTACTGCTCGACGGCCAGAAGATCTCCGCGCTGCCGGCCAAGCAGGTCGCCCGGACGCTGGGCCTGCTGCCGCAGTCCTCGGTCGCCCCGGACGGCATCACCGTCGCCGACCTCGTCGCGCGCGGCCGCTACCCGCACCAGGGACTGCTGCGCCAGTGGTCGGCCGAGGACGAGCGGATCGTCGCGGAGTCGATGACCGCGACGGGCGTGGCCGAACTGGCCGACCGCTACGTCGACGAACTCTCCGGCGGACAGCGGCAACGGGTCTGGATCGCCATGGCACTGGCCCAGCAGACCCCGCTGTTCCTGCTCGACGAGCCGACCACCTTCCTCGACATCCAGCACCAGATAGAGGTCCTGGACCTGTGCGCCACCCTCCACGAGGAACAGGGCCGCACCCTGGTCGCGGTGTTGCACGACCTCAACCAGGCGGCCCGCTACGCCACCCACCTGATCGCCATGAAGGACGGCCGGGTGATCGCCGAGGGCGCACCGTCCGAGATCGTCACCGACGACCTCGTGGGCCGGGTCTTCGGCATCGACTGCCGGATCATCGACGACCCCGAGACCGGCACCCCGCTGGTCGTCCCGGCCGCCCGCCGGCCCCGGGAGACCGCCGCGGCGGTCGGCACCGCGTCGGCTACAGCAGGCTCCTGAGCCGCAGCAGGTCGCGCAGCCCGGCCTCCAGCTTCACCCGGCCGCTGCTCCACGCCCGGGCGAAGTTCAGCCGGCCGTCCACCAGGGCCACCAGGTCGTCGCCGGTCATGGTCAACCGGATCTCGGCCTTCTCCGGCGGCGGCCCCGCGACGCAGGCCACGTCCTGGAGACTGCCGTCGGCCAGCCGGCCGACGAAGGTGGTGTCGAGGTCGGTGATGCGGCAGCTGACGGAGCGGTCGAGCGCCGTGGCGCCGCGCACCTCACCGTCCGCCGAGGACAGGTTGTGGGCCAGCCGGTCGAGCGCGGCACGGCACTGGTCGAGAGTTGCCATCGCGCCCGACGATACGCCAGGTCACGGACGGCCGGGGGCGCGCGAGCGAGGTAGCGTCGGGGGCATGGCAGACCCGATGAACGGCCCGGAGCCGGCGGCATCCGGCCCCCCGGTCGCCGCCGCGGCGACCGGCCCCGGCTCCCCCGATCCGGAGCCGCCGCCCCCCCGGGCCCCGACGGCTCCCCAGGCCCCCGGTGCGGCAGCAACCCCCACAGCCGCGGAGCCCGCAGAGCCCGCAGAGCCCGCCGGGCCGTCCGGCCCCCGGCCCCTCGGGGTGGCGGTGGCCCCCACCGGCCAGCCCGCCGTCGACGCGGGCCTGGCGCGCCTGGCCGAAGCCGACCACCTCCCGGTCGGCGGCCACCTCGGCATGTACGAGGATGTCCACCGTGGGCTGCGCGACGTGCTGGCCTCCCTCGACCAGCACTCCGGGCCGCCCGCACCGTCCCCGACGCCCGATCGACCCGGCCGACCCGACCGGCACGACCAGTAGGAGCTGAACCACAGGTGGCAGGAGTGGCACGACGCCGTCTCGACGCGGAGCTGGTGCGCCGCAAGCTGGCCCGCTCGCGGGAGCACGCGAGCCAGCTGATCGCCGCGGGCCGGGTGACCGTCGGCGGGGCGACCGCGACCAAGCCGGCCACCCAGGTGGAGACCAGCGCGGCGGTGGTCGTCCGGGAGGACGAGAGCGACCCCGACTACGTCTCGCGCGGCGGCCACAAGCTCGCCGGCGCGCTCGCCGCCTTCGTCCCGCGCGGCCTGCGCGTCGAGGGCCGGCGGGCGCTGGACGCCGGCGCCTCCACCGGTGGCTTCACCGACGTCCTGCTGCGCGCCGGCACCGGCCACGTGGTCGCCGTCGACGTCGGCTACGGCCAGCTCGCCTGGCAGCTGCAGAGCGACGACCGGGTCACCGTCAAGGACCGGACCAACGTCCGCGAGCTAACCCTGGACCAGATCGACGACGTCCCCGTCGACCTCGTCGTCGGCGACCTCTCCTTCATCCCGCTGGGCCTGGTGCTGCCCGCGCTCGTCCGCTGCGCGGCGCCCGACGCCGACCTGGTGCTGATGGTCAAGCCGCAGTTCGAGGTGGGCAAGGAGCGGCTGGGCAGCGGCGGCGTGGTGCGCAGCGCCGCACTGCGGGCCGAGGCGGTGCGCGGCGTCGCGGACCGCGCCGCCGCGCTGGGGCTGGGCGTCCTGGGCGTGACCGCGAGCCCGTTGCCCGGACCCTCGGGCAACGTCGAGTACTTTCTTTGGCTGCGCGCCGGGGCGCCTGCACTCGACCCGGCGGACGTCGACCGTGCAGTGGCGGAGGGGCCCAGTTGACCACTACCCAGGCAGTTGAAGGCAGCGCAGCACAGGAGACCGGCCGCGCCGGGCGCACCGTGTTCCTGCTCGCGCACACCGGCCGCCCGGCGGCCATCCGCAGCGCCGAACTCGTGGTCCAGGGGCTGCTGCGCAGCGGGATCGGGGTGCGGGTGCTGGACGAGGAGGCCGCGGACCTGCCGCTGCCCGACTCCGTCGAACGCGTCGCGACCGAGCCGTGCGCGGCCGAGGGCTGCGAACTCCTCGTCGTCCTCGGCGGGGACGGCACGCTGCTGCGCGGCGCGGACTTCGCCCGCACGTCCGGGGTGCCGATGCTGGGCGTCAACCTCGGCCGGGTCGGCTTCCTGGCCGAGGCCGAGCGGGACGACCTCGACAAGGTCGTCGACCGGGTCGTCACCCGCTCCTACGAGGTCGAGGAGCGGATGACCCTCGACGTCCTGGTCCGCAACAACGGCGCCGTGGTGCACACCGACTGGGCGCTCAACGAGGCGTCCGTGGAGAAGGCCGCCCGCGAGCGGATGCTGGAAGTGGTCACCGAGGTCGACGGCCGGCCGGTCTCCCGCTTCGGCGGCGACGGGGTGGTCTGCGCGACCCCGACCGGCTCCACCGCGTACGCCTTCTCGGCCGGCGGTCCGGTCGTCTGGCCGGAGGTCGAGGCGCTGCTGATGGTCCCGATCAGCGCCCACGCGCTGTTCGCCAAGCCGCTGGTCACCTCACCGCAGTCGGTGCTGGCCGTGGAGGTCCAGCCCAAGACCCCGCACGGGGTGCTGTGGTGCGACGGCCGGCGCACCGTCGAACTCCCCGCCGGCGCCCGCGTCGAGGTCCGCCGCGGCGCCGTCCCGGTGCGCCTGGCCCGGCTCCACCACGCCTCCTTCACCGACCGCCTGGTCGCCAAGTTCGCGCTCCCGGTGGCGGGTTGGCGGGGCGCGCCGCACTAGCGCGGCGGTCGGGCCCGGCGCCCGGCTACGCCCCGCCGTGCAGCAGCTCCCGGGCCCGGGCCAGGGCGCTGTCGCGCCGGGCGGACAGCTCCGCCTCGGTGAAGACCGGGGTGCGGACGGCGGGCGGGATCCCGGGCCCGTCGAAGGTGCGGCCGTCGGCCGTCAGGAACTCCTCGTTGGGCAGGCCGAAGCTCCAGCCGTTGGGCAGCGCCCGCTCCAGCACGTCGGAGAAGACGCCCTGGGTGGGCTGGCCGATCCGGGTGGGCGCGGGGGAGCGGCCCATCAGGGACTGGGTGAAGGTCTCGCCCGCGCTGATCGTCAACGGGCCGGTGAGGACCGCCACCGGCCCGGTGTAGACCGGTCCCCGGTGCGGGTGGACGGTGATCGGCTCCGGCGCGGTGAACGCGCCCGGTTGCCGCGGGTCGTTCCGGGCCCGCTTGCGGTAGGCGAGGTAGGGCCGGTCGGTGAGCCGGGAGGCGATGCGCAGGCCGAGTGCGTCCGAGCCGCCGCCGTTGATCCGCAGGTCCAGGACGAGCCCGCGCAGCGCGTCCGGGCCCCCGGTGCGGGCCGCGGTGAACACCGCGTCCAGTGCCCGGTCGAGCGCGGCGACGTCGCCCGCGTGGTCACCCTTTTCGGTGTACCCGGCGAACTGGGTGATCCGGAAGTAGCCGATCCGGCCGGGCAGATCGGCGTAGCGCAGCCTGCCGCCGGCCCACTGCCGCTGCACGACGTGCGGGCCGAGAGCGGCGGCGAGGGCCGCGTCGACCCGGGCGGTGGAGGCGGGGGTGGGCAGCACGGTGCCGGGGCGCTTGCCGGCGAACCACCGGTCCTTGCCGGCGACGACCCGGGTGTGCGCGTCGTGCAGCGGCTCGATCATCGCGCGCAGCACCGCGAAGAGTTCGGCGTCGGTGGTGGTGGCGGTGATCCGTGGGCGGTAGCGGTCCCGGACCGCGCGCCAGTCGATCCCCTTGGCGCGGAAGAAGGGGTAGTTCTCGGCGTACGTCTGCCAGAAGACGTCGAAGACCGCCCGCGGGTCCCGGGCCGGTCGGGCACCACAGCGCCGCGGCAGCCCGCCGGTGCGGTGCAGGGTCCGGTGGCCGACGTCGTCGGCGGCGGACAGCCGGGCCCGGTCCGGGCCCGCGGGCGCGACGGTGAGCGGCGCCCCGTCCGGCACGGTGAATCGGAGCGTGCCGTCCGCGCCGGGGGCGCCCGCACTGCGGCCCGTCACCGCACCGGGCAGGCAACTGACGGCGGTGGTCTCGTACGTGGTGAGGGTGGCGCCCGCGATCCGGACGAGCGTGCCGTAGCCGTCCGTCCGCCAGACGCCGTCCAGGGCCGGCGCCGCCGCCCGCGCCCCGGCCGCGTGGGCGGCGGCCGTCGGGGCGGCGCAGGCCGGGAGCGCGGTCGCCGCGGCCAGGACGGTGGCCAGCAGGAGGGTGGTGCGCGGACGGCGGGCCGGGCGGCGCCCGGTCGGGCGGGGCGTGGCCGGATCACTCATCGGGGTACCTCGTGGGGTCGGGACGGCAGGGTGGTGCACGCGGGGGACCGGTCCGGCGGGCGACCGGTGCGGTGTGCTGCCAGCGTGCCGATCGGGCCCGACCGGGCGCTATCCGGCGACCACCCGCCTTCCCGGTGGGGTTTTCCGCAGGTCCGGGCCGTGTGGCGGGTCCGGGGCGGGCGTTTTGGCGGCCGGGGCGGGGCGGTGGTGTGGGGGAGGCCGTCGCGGGGCGGCCCCGGGACCTCGTAAGGTCGTACCCGTGTTGGAGGAGATGCGGATCCGGTCCCTGGGCGTCATCGACGACGCTGTCGTCGAGCTGTCCCCGGGCTTCACGGCGGTGACCGGCGAGACCGGCGCGGGCAAGACCATGGTCGTCACCAGCCTCGGCCTGCTGCTCGGCGGGCGCGCGGACCCCGCCTTGGTGCGGATCGGCGCCAAGGCGGCGGTGGTCGAGGGCAGGATCGCCCTCGCGTCCTCGTCGCCCGCTGCCGTGCGGGCCGAGGAGGCCGGCGCGGAGTTGGACGACGGTGCGTTGCTGATCAGTCGCACGGTCTCGGCCGAGGGCCGTTCGCGGGCCCATGTGGGCGGCCGCTCGGTACCGGTCGGGCTCCTCGGCGAACTCGCCGACGACCTGGTCGCGGTGCACGGCCAGACCGACCAGCAGGGCCTGCTGCGGCCGGCCCGCCAGCGCCAGGCCCTGGACCGCTACGCCGGGGACGCGGTCGCCGGCCCGCTCGCCAAGTACACCGCCGCGCACCGCCGGCTGCGCACCGTCGCCGCCGAACTCGACGAGCTGACCACCCGGGCCCGGGAACGCGCCCAGGAGGCCGATCTGCTCCGCTTCGGCCTGGACGAGATCGCCGCCGCCGAGCCGCTGCCCGGTGAGGACGTCGAACTCGCCGCCGAGGCCGAACGGCTCGGCCACGCCGAGGCGCTGGCCTCCGCCGCGACCGTCGCGCACGCCGCGCTGGCCGGCAACCCCGAGGACCCCGAGGGCATCGACGCCACCACCCTCGTCGCCGGCGCCCACCGCGGTCTGGAGGCGGTCCGCGGCCACGACCAGGAGCTGGCCGCGCTGGCCGACCGGCTCGGTGAGCTCGGCATCCTGATGGCCGACGTCGCCACCGAACTCGCCGGCTACGCGGACGGCCTGGACGCCGATCCGCTGCGGCTGGCCGCCGTAGAGGAGCGCCGCGCCGCCCTCAACCACCTCACCCGCAAGTACGGCGAATACGGCAAGGACACCACGGCGGTGCTGGCGTGGTCCGAGCAGAGCGCCGCACGCCTCGCCGAACTCGACGGCGACGACGACCGGATCACCGAGCTGGCCGCCGAACGCGACGGCCTCCGCGCCGAACTGGGCGAACTGGCACAGCAGTTGACCGACGCCCGGACCGCGTCCGCGGAACACTTCGCCGCCGCCGTCACCACCGAGCTCGGCGAACTCGCCATGCCGCACGCCCGGGTGAGCGTCGCCATCCGCCAGACCGAGCTCCCCGAGGACGCCGACGACGCCGACGGCATCGAGGTGAACGGCCGCAGCGTCGCGTACGGCCCGGCCGGCGCCGACGAGGTCGAGATCCTGATGGCCCCGCACCCGGGCGCCCCGCCCCGGCCGATCGCCAAGGGGGCCTCCGGCGGTGAGCTGTCCCGGGTGATGCTCGCCGTGGAGGTCGTCTTCGCCGGGTCGGACCCGGTCCCCACCTACCTCTTCGACGAGGTCGACGCGGGCGTCGGCGGCAAGGCGGCCGTCGAGGTCGGCCGGCGCCTGGCCCGGCTCGCCAAGTCGGCACAGGTCGTGGTGGTCACCCACCTCCCGCAGGTCGCCGCGTTCGCCGACCGGCAGCTGCTGGTGGAGAAGACCAACGACGGCTCGGTGACCCGCAGCGGCGTCACCGTCCTTCAGGGCGAGGACCGGATCCGCGAGCTGTCGCGGATGCTGGCCGGCCAGGAGGACTCCGAAACGGCCCGCGCGCACGCCGAGGAACTCCTGGAGACCGCCCGCACGGGCACCTAGAGGCGAGGCCGGCCACCGGGCCGGCGAGGGGGAGCGGGATGAGGCGAACGACCACGGACGGCGGCCCGCCGGTCCGCAGTGCGGCGCTGCTCGCGGCGGCGGGCGCGAGCAGGGCCTGCTACGCGGCGCTGCGGCGCCGACCACCGGGCGGCGCCGCGCGCTGGCAGCGGACGAACCACGCGGGCCGGCCGGTCACCCTGCACGCCGGTCCGGCGGTCGCCCTCGGCACCGCGCTCGCCGCGGCCGGCGCACCGGGTCTGCCGGCCCGGACCCGCGCGGCGGCGGCGCTGGCCGTCCTGGCCGCCGGCGGCTGCGGGGCCTACGACGACCTCGTCGGCGCCGGGGACCCGCGCCGCGGCTTCCGGGCGCACCTGTCCGCGCTGCGGCACGGCGAGGTCACCAGCGGCGCCGTCAAGCTCTTCGGGATCGGCGCCGCCGGACTCGCCGCCGGCGCCCTGCTCCAGGATCGCCCGGCCGATCGGCTGTTGGCGGGCGTGGTGATCGCCGGCTCCGCCCACCTGGTCAACCTCCTGGACGTCCGGCCGGGCCGGGCCGCGGTGGCCGCCGTCGCGCTGGCGGCACCGGGCCTGCTGCGCGGCGGACCGGCCGGGGCGCTGGCCGCCGTCCCCCTGGGCGCCGCCGCCGCGCTGGCGCCCGAGGACATCGGGGAACGCACGATGCTCGGGGACGCCGGCGCGCACGCCCTCGGCGCCGCCCTCGGACTGGCCGCCGTCGCCGGAGCCGGGTCGCGCGGCGCGCACGGCGCGGGGCGCGGGGGAAGCCGGGCGGTGCTGGCCGTGCACGCTGCCGCGCTGGTCGCCGCGGCGGCCGTCGGGGACCGCGTCAGCCGCTTGGCGGGGGCGCGCTGACGGCGCCGCCGGCGGCGCGCGGCGGGCGCGGCGGGAAAGAACCGGAGCGACCCGATCCGGACAGTGAAGGACGGGTTCCGGACAGCGCGGTGCCGCACCGCGGAGGTGCGTCCACTCCGTTCGGGCGGCAATCCACACGCCCGCCAAGTCGCCCATGTGGGTGAATCCGTGGATCCGGGGGTGAGACTTCCCACCGGAACGGCGTCCGCACGGTGCCGAATTGACGCCGCCGGACTGGCATCCTGGGCGCGGTGCGCAGTGCCGGGGCGCGCCCGCCCCGACCTGCCCGCAGGACGGGGCCGACGCCACGACCCGGAACATCGCAGCACCTCGCAGTGCCAAACCGCCCCGCCGGTACGGTACGTACCGTCCCCGACCCAGGAGCCCGACCTCGTGACCAGCCCCCTGACCCCGCCGCACGGGCAGTCGCCGCTGCGCACGGTCCAGGTGCTCGGGCGCGGCGGTGCCGGCAGCGCGGCGCACGTCCGTTCGCTGTCCGAAGGGCTGGTCGCCCGCGGGGTCCGGGTGACCGTGTGCGCCCCGCCGGAGGCCGAGGAGGCGTACGACTTCACCGCGGCCGGCGCCCGGTTCGTGCCGCTCGCCCCGCGGATGGACCCGGCGGGCCTGACCGTACTGCGCGGCGCCTGCTGGGACGCCGACCTGGTCCACGCGCACGGCCTGCGGGCCGGCCTGCGCGCCTCGGTGGCGCTGCGCGGCCTGCGCGGCCCCCGCACCTGCGGCCTGGGCGCCGGTGGTTGGGGTCAGGTCCCGCTCGTCATGACCTGGCACACCAAGGCGCACACCGAGGGCGCCCGCGCCGGAATGGTGCACCTGATGGAGCGGCGGGTGGCCCGGGCCGCGGCGGTCGTCCTCGGCGCCTGCTCCGACCTCGTGGACCGGGCACGCGAGCGGGGCGCCCGGGACGCCCGCTTGGCCCCCGTCGCCGTGCCGCGGGCCCGCTCCGGCCGCGCCGGGCACGCCGTGGACCCCGACCGCAGCCGCGACAAGGAGCGCGCCGAACTGGGCGCGGTGGACCGCCCGTTGCTGCTCGCGGTCGGCCGGCTCGACCCGTCCCAGGGCCATGACCTGCTGCTGGACGCGGCGCACGCCTGGTGTGCGCTGGACCCCCAACCGCTGCTCGCCATCGCCGGCGAGGGCGAGCAGCGGGCTGCGCTCCAGCGCCGCATCGACAGCGAGCGGTTGCCCGTCCAGCTCCTCGGCCGCCGCGACGACGTGCCCGAACTCCTCGCCGCCGCCGACCTGGTGGTGCTGCCCAGCAGATGGGAGGCGCGTTCCCTGATCGCCCAGGAGGCCCTGCGCGCCGGCGTCCCCCTGGTGGCCACCGACACCGGCGGCACCCGCGAACTGGTCGGCCAGGGTGCCGCGTTGGTCCGCTACGGCGACGCCACCGCACTGGCCCGCACGGTCCTGGACCTGCTCGCCGACCCGGTGCGCCGCGCCGCGCTCGCCACCGCCGGCCGCGTCCAGGCCGCCGGCTGGCCCAGTGAGAACGACACGGTCGCCCAGGTCCTCAGCGTCTACGACGAGCTGACCCAGCCGCCGCAGCCGGCCCCGCAGGTCTGACCCGGCGCGCGTCCTACCGGTCGGTGTGCCGTCGCGCCCGCAGCGCCAGCCGCAGCCCCAGCACCGTCTGCGGGTCCTCCAGGTCGGTCCCCAGCAGCTGCGCGATCCGCGCCAGCCGGTCGTAGAGCGTCTGCCGGTTGACGTTCAGGTCGCGGGCGGTCTCCGCCTTGCGGCCGGCGCTGGCCAGATAGGCCTCCAGGGTCGGCAGCAACGGCTGGCGGGCGCCCCGGTCGTGAGCCAGCAGCGGGCCGATGGCGCGCTCCACGAAATCGGTGAGCACCCCCTGCTCGCCGTGCTCCCGCATCCGCCACAGCAGCAGCTCGATGTCCAGGCGGCGGGCGTCGTACCAGGGCGCCTCCGGCAGCCCCTGGGCCGCGGCCGCCGCCTCCGCCGCGTGCCGCAGGCCCGGGCCGGCCGCCGCCCAGTCACCCGCGGTGCCGACCACCACCACCGGGCGGTGCGCCGACGGCCGGTCCAGCCCGGCCCGGACCACGCCCGCGCGCAGCGCCTCGGCGACCCGGTCGGCCAGCGCCGCCCGGTCCGGGCCCGCCCGCAGCGCCACCAGCAGCGGCACCCGGCCCTCCACCGGCCGCACGCCGAGCAGCACCGGCACCCCGAGGGTGGCCAGTTCCTCGCGCAGCGCCTGGGCGAGCAGCGCCCAACTGCCGGGGGAGGGCAGCGCGGCCGGCAGCCGCATCACCACCGGCAACACCGACTCGGCACCCGTCCGGAAGCCCAGCAGCCGGGCCTGCGCCGGGGCCTCGGACGCGGAGATCCGACCCTCCGCCAGCTCGGCCAGGAAGTCCCCGCGACCGCGGGCGGCCAGCACCTCCTCCTGCCGGGACTGGAGCATGACCACGGCCAGCAGGTCGGCGGCGCGTTCCGCGGCGAGCCGGTGCACCGGCGCCAGCGGCCCGTTCACCGGGAGCAGCACCAGCCGGGCGCGCACCGCGTCCGGCCCGGGCCCGCCGCCGGGCACCTCGATGCGCAGGCCGGAGTCCCGCAGCCCCTCCCAGGCCAGCAGCGGATCGGCGTCCGCCGCGCCGTCGTCGCCCTCGGGCCCGGCGGCGTACAGCGGACTGCCGTCGGGGGCCTCCAGGCACAGCGGGTTGCCGGTGAAGACGGCGAGCAGCCGCAGCACCTCCGGGGCGCCGCCGCCCCGCAACAGCACGTCGGTGCAGCGCCGCAGCAGTTCGTCGGCGCGCCGCAGCAGGGTGTAGTGGCTGTTGATGATCTCGGTGTGGATCTCTTCGGTGACCGTGACGTACGGGACCTCGCGGTGCAGTTGGATCAGCGGCAGCCCGCAGTCCCGCGCGGCGTCGACCAGTGCCACGGGCAGGGTGTCGAACCGCGAGCCCAGCTCCACGACCAGCGCGGCGACGTCCCGGTCGGCGAGCTTGCGGATGAAGGCGCGCTGTTCCGACGGCCGGGTGCCCACTCCCAGCCCGGTGGTCAGCAGCAGCTCGCCGCCCTTGAGCAGCGAGGCGATGTGCGGGACCTCGCCGGCGTGCACCCAGCGCACCGAGCGTCCCAACCGGTCCTCGCCGGCCAGCACCTCCGGCAGGCCGCGCCGCAGCGCCGGCAGCTCCAGCGCCCTGCGTACCGTGACGTCGGCTTCGATCTTCCCGTGCGACCCCATGCCGGGAACGCTACCGCGCGTACGGCTATCCGGAGGAACGCGATCCGGATCACCTCCGCCGATCGCCCGGGGCGGCTCGCGCACACCCACCGGCCTGCCACTCAACTCCTTTCCCTGGGCGCACACTTGACGTTGGCAGGGGGGCCTGGGCAGGGTGCTTGGACCATACCAACGAGAGCGCTCACCCCACCCCCCACAAGGAGCCGCCTCATGATCTCCCGTCGCACCCTGCTCGGCGGACTCGCCGCCGGTGCCGCCACCGCCGCCGTCGCCGGCCGGGCCCTCGGCGCCCCCACCCCCCGGGCGGCGGGCACCCTCCCGCTGCACCTCGTCAACACGTCGGGCGCCTACGCCAACGGCTCGGTCTGGGTCTACATCCTGGGCAACGACGGCACCCAGCAGGTCCGGGTCACCCCGGACGGGAAGCTCGCCCCCGTCGCGGTCGCCGACAACGGCCCGGACGGCTTCACCGACTACGCCATCCCGCTCGCCGCCACCGGCACCACCACCCTCCAACTGCCCCCGATGTCCGGCCGGATCTACACCAGCCTGGGCGCCAAGCTCAAGATCAAGGCGGTCGCCGACGGCAACGGCAAGCCCGCCCTTGCCTACCCCGCGGGCTGGGTCGCCTCCGACCCCAACTACGACGTGCTGCACGACTGCGCCGAGTTCACCTACAACTCCGCCGGGATGTTCTGCAACACCACCATGGTCGACATGTTCAGCGTCCCGCTCGCCCTCCGGCTCACCGGCAGCGGCGACCAGACCACCGGCACCCTCAAGGACGGCGCCCGGGCCCGGATCTTCTCCGAGGTCAAGGCCGCCGCCGGCTTCGACCGCCTGGTCGTCGACGACCGGCGGGTGATAGCCCCCGGCCACGGCCTGGACAGCGGCCTGTTCGCCGCCGACTACTTCGCCCCCGCCGTCGACGCCGCCTGGTCCGCCTACGCCGGCAAGGACCTGACCGTCACCACCAACGCCGGCACCTTCACCGGCCGGGTCAGCGGCGACCAACTCACCTTCACCGGCCCCCAGGGCCGCGGGACCCGCTCCGCGGCCGCCGCCGGCCCGATCGCCTTCGGCAAACCGTCCACCCGCGACGTGCTCTTCTGCGACGGCATCCTGGCCGCCCCCAACGACGGCGTCCGGGGCCCGCTGGCCGCCGTCCTCGGGGCCGCCCTCAACCGCTCCACCCTGGCGACCCACCCCGCCCAGCCGGGTACCGACCCGGCCGCCTTCTACCAGCAGCAGGTCACCAACCACTACGCCCGCGTCATGCACGGCGCCACCCAGGACGGCAAGGCGTATGGCTTCGCCTTCGACGACGTCGCCGGCTTCGCCTCCTACGTCGAGGACCACGCCCCCAAGGAACTCACCCTCACCCTGACGCCTTTCTAGGGACGCCGGCCGGCCGCGGACCGCAGCGAAGGACCTCCGGGGGCGTGGTGCCCCGAAGGGGCGTCACCCCCCGTAGGCCCCGCTCGCGGTCAGCCGCAGCGCCGTGTCGATCAGCGGGACGTGGCTGAACGCCTGCGGGAAGTTCCCCACCTGCCGCTGGAGCCGGGAGTCCCACTCCTCGGCGAGCAGCCCCAGGTCGTTGCGGAGCGAGAGCAGCTTCTCGAACAGCTTGCGGGCCTCCTCCACCCGGCCGATCATCGCCAGGTCGTCGGCCAGCCAGAACGAGCAGGCCAGGAACGCCCCCTCGTCGCCTTCGAGGCCGTCCACGCCGAGCCCTTCGCCGGACGTCGGGTAGCGCAGCACGAACCCGTCCTCGGTCGACAGCTCCCGCTGGATCGCCTCGATGGTGCCGATGACCCGCTTGTCGTCCGGCGGCAGGAACCCGACCTGCGGGATCAGCAGCAGCGACGCGTCCAGCTCCTGCGAGCCGTAGGACTGGGTGAAGGTGTTCCGCTCCTTGTCGTAGCCCTTCTCGCAGACGTCCCGGTGGATGGTCTCCCGCAGGTCCTTCCACCGGTCCAGCGGGCCGTCCACGTCCCCGGACTCGATCAGCTTCACCGTGCGGTCCACCGCGACCCAGGTCATGACCTTGGAGTGCACGAAGTGCCGGCGCGGTCCGCGCACCTCCCAGATGCCCTCGTCCGGCTCGTCCCAGTGCTTCTCCACCCACTCGATCAACTTGATCTGGAGCAGCGAGGCGTAGTCGTTGCGGGCCAGCCCCGTCATGTGCGCCAGGTGCAGCGCCTCGGTGACCTCGCCGTAGACGTCCAGCTGGAGCTGGCCGGCGGCGCCGTTGCCGACCCGCACCGGCCGCGAATCCTCGTACCCGGGCAGCCATTTGAGTTCGGTCTCGCCCAGCTCCCGCTCACCGGCGATGCCGTACATGATCTGGAGGTTCTCCGGGTCGCCGGCCACCGCCCGCAGCAGCCACTCGCGCCAGGCCCGGGCCTCCTCGCGGTAGCCGGTGCGCAGCAGCGACGACAGGGTGATCGCCGCGTCCCGCAGCCAGGTGAAGCGGTAGTCCCAGTTGCGGATCCCGCCGAGGCACTCCGGCAGCGACGTCGTCGGCGCCGCCACGATCCCGCCGGTCGGCGCGTACGTCAGCGCCTTCAGCGTGATCAGCGAGCGCACCACCGCGTCCCGGTAGGGCCCGTGGTACGTGCAGTGCTCGACCCACTCCCGCCAGAACTCTTCGGTCGCCTCCAGCGACGCCTCCGGGTCCGCCAGGGCCGGCGGCTCGTGGTGCGAGGGCTGCCAACTGATCGTGAACGCGATCCGCTCGCCCGGCGACACCGTGAAGTCGGAGTACGTCGTCAGGTCCTTGCCGTAGGTCTCCGCCGAGGTGTCCAACCACACCGAATCGGGCCCGGCGACCGCGACGGTGCGCCCGTCGACCTTGTGCACCCAGGGGACCACCCAGCCGTAGGCGAACCGCATCCGCAGCTCCGAGCGCATCGGCACCCGGCCGCTGACGCCCTCCACGATCCGGATCACCTGCGGAACGCCGTCCCGCGGCGGCATGAAGTCGATCACCCGGACGGTACCGCGCGGAGTGTCCCACTCGGACTCCAGGACGAGTGAATCCCCGCGGTAGCGCCGCCGGTCCGCGGCCCGCGGGCCCTCCGCGCCGATCGGGCCCATCCGCCAGAAGCCGTGCTCCTCGGTGCCCAGCAGTCCGGCGAACACCGCCGGCGAGTCGAAACGGGGCAGGCACAGCCAGTCGACCGTGCCGTCCCGGCACACGAGAGCGGCGGTCTGCATATCACCGATAAGTGCGTAGTCCTCGATGCGCCCGGCCACGTGCATCTCCCGTCGAACTGGAGTCACGCCCCCCATGGGACGTTGTGTGCTGTCCGTCCTGCCCATGAAACGTCGCCGAGCAGCGGGACCGGGAAACGGGCTGGGAGCACTCCCCCAGCTATCACTGGGGCTCCACCCAGCGGTGACTGGGGGAGAGCGGTGCCTTCCCGGACGGCTCGTAGCGAGTGTCCGAGCAGGATACGACGCAGGGGGGTGCTCCGCGCGACGCTCACGTCGAGTGGGGGTGGTCCGAACGGGTGGCCTGGTTGCGGACGCCTTCCGGTGCGTGGCCGGACGCGACCATGTCCGGTCGCTGATAGCCTGGTACCCCGTGGACCGGTGGGACCCAACGGAAGTACGGCACCCCCGAACCGCAGCGACGGCGCCCCTGGCTCTCAGGACCGGCGTCCCTCGCATCTCTCCACCTCGCGACCACGGGAGCCCCCTCTTGGCCATGCCGCCCTCTGCTTCTCGAAAGAACGCAGCCACGACGACCAAGCACCTCTTCGTCACCGGGGGCGTCGCCTCCTCGCTCGGCAAGGGGCTCACGGCCTCCAGCCTGGGTGCTCTCCTGAAGGCGCGCGGCCTGCGGGTCACGATGCAGAAGCTCGACCCCTACCTGAACGTCGACCCCGGGACGATGAACCCGTTCCAGCACGGTGAGGTCTTCGTCACCAACGACGGTGCCGAGACCGACCTGGACATCGGCCACTACGAGCGGTTCCTCGACGTCGACCTCGACGGCTCGGCGAACGTCACCACCGGCCAGGTCTACAACACCGTGATCGCCAAGGAGCGGCGCGGCGAGTACCTCGGTGACACCGTCCAGGTCATCCCGCACATCACCAACGAGATCAAGCACCGCATCCGGCGGCTGGCCACCGACGACGTCGACGTGGTCATCACCGAGGTCGGCGGCACGGTCGGCGACATCGAGTCGTTGCCGTTCCTGGAGACCGTCCGCCAGGTCCGCCACGAGGTGGGCCGGGACAACGTCTTCGTCGTGCACATCTCGCTGCTCCCCTACATCGGCCCGTCCGGTGAGCTGAAGACCAAGCCGACCCAGCACTCGGTCGCGGCCCTGCGCAACATCGGCATCCAGCCCGACGCGATCGTGCTGCGCGCCGACCGCGAGGTGCCCACCGCCATCAAGCGCAAGATCTCGCTGATGTGCGACGTCGACGAGGCCGCGGTCATCGCCTGCCCGGACGCCCCGTCGATCTACGACATCCCCAAGGTCGTGCACGCCGAGGGCCTGGACGCCTATGTCGTCCGCAAGCTTGACCTGCCGTTCCGGGACGTGGACTGGACCCAGTGGGCGGACCTGCTCGACCGGGTCCACAACCCCTCGCACGAGGTCAAGGTCGCGCTGGTCGGCAAGTACATCGACCTGCCCGACGCCTACCTGTCGGTGACCGAGGCGCTGCGCGCCGGCGGCTTCGCCAACAAGGCCCGCGTCAAGATCAAGTGGGTCACCTCCGACGACTGCAAGACCCCGGCCGGCGCCCGCGCGCAGCTCGCCGACTGCGACGCGATCTGCGTCCCCGGCGGCTTCGGCGACCGCGGCGTGGACGGCAAGGTCGGCGCGATCACCTACGCCCGGGAGAACAAGCTCCCGCTGCTCGGCCTCTGCCTGGGCCTGCAGTGCGTGGTGATCGAGGCGGCCCGCAACCTCGCCGGCATCGAGGGCGCCAACTCCACCGAGTTCGACCCGGCCGCCACCGACCCGGTGATCTCCACCATGGCCGAGCAGATGGACATCGTCGCCGGCGAGGGCGACATGGGCGGCACCATGCGACTGGGCATGTACCCGGCCAAGCTCGCCGAGGGCTCCATCGTCCGCGAGGTCTACGCCGGCGAGCCCTACGTCGAGGAGCGCCACCGCCACCGCTACGAGGTCAACAACGCCTACCGCGGCGAGCTGGAGAAGAAGGCCGGCCTGCTGTTCTCCGGCACCTCCCCGGACAACAAGCTGGTCGAGTACGTCGAGTACCCGCGTGACGTCCACCCCTACCTGGTCGCCACCCAGGCGCACCCGGAGCTGCGGTCCCGCCCGACCCGCCCGCACCCGCTCTTCGCCGGTCTGGTGAAGGCCGCCGTCGAGCGCCAGGAAGCAGCGCGGGAGGCGGGCGCCAAGAAGTAGGCGCCGGCCCGCCGGTTACGGTTGCCGGGGTACGGCCTCCCCCACGGGAGGCGGTACCCCGGTTTCCGCGTTGGCACAGCTATCCACAGGAGGACGCGCATGGCGATCAAGGACACCGCGGTCGAGTGGACGGTCACCGGGACCACCACGCCGTTCACCGGGGCCAAGACGAGCGTGCGCACCGACCGCGTCGTCATGCCGGACGGTTCCACCGTCAGCCGCGACTACCAGGTGCACCCGGGCTCGGTGGCGGTCCTCGCCCTCGACGACGCCGACCGGGTGCTGGTGCTGCACCAGTACCGCCACCCGGTGCGGCAGAAGCTGTGGGAGATCCCCGCCGGGCTGCTCGACGTCCCCGGCGAGAACCCGCTGCACGCCGCACAGCGCGAGCTGTACGAGGAGGCGCACGTCAAGGCCGAGGACTGGCGGGTGCTGACCGACGTCTACACCACCCCCGGTGGCAGCGACGAGGCGGTGCGGATCTTCTTCGCCCGGGGGCTCTCCGAGGTCGACGGCGAGCGTTTCGAGGTCTCCGAGGAGGAGGCCGACATGGAGCTGGCGCGGGTTCCCCTCGACGAGCTGGTCCGCGGCGTCCTCGCCGGCGAACTGCACAACAACTGCCTGGTCGTCGGCGTGCTGGCGCTCACCGCGGCACGGGCCGGCGGCGGCCTGGACGCCCTCCGGCCGGCCGAAGCGCCCTGGCCGGCCCGCCCCTTCGGGGCCTGACACCGGCGCCGGGCGCCGCCGCCCGCCCCCGTTTCCGCTCCCGGTCGGATGGTCCGCCGATCCGATCGAGTGACCCAACAGTCCTGCTCCGCAGGGGACGTGACGGGTCGTGAACTACGCTCGACAGGGTTCCCGTACGCGTCCGCGACGGGAACGTGTCAGCGCGGGCGGACGGGAGCGTGACCGGTGACGGACCAGGTGGTGGGCGGGGGACACCGCGCGCCGGAGGCGGCGCGCGGGTCCGGCACGGGGGACCGACGGGGGACCCTGCCCCGCCAGGACGGCGCCGCCACCCGTTCCGCACTCCCCGGATTCGCCGGCCGCCGCCACGAACTCAAGGCGCTGCGCACCGACATCCGCCGGGCCGGCCTGGACACCCTCACCGGCCGACGGGGCGCCCGCAGCCGGGTCCTGCTGATCGCCGGCCGCCCCGGCTCCGGCCGCACGACCCTGGCCGAGGCCCTGCTGCGCGAGATCGCGGACGAGTACCCCGACGGGGTGCTGCGCGCCGTCCTGACCGGCCGGGACGGCGCCCCCGTCGGCCTCGACCGGACCGCCCGCGACCTGCTCGCCGCGCTGGGCGCCGACGCCCCGCCGGGCGCCGACGAGGACGAGCTCGCCGAGGCGGTCCGCACGGCACTGGCCGACCGGCGGACGGTGCTCCTGCTGGACGACGCGCCGGGTGCCGAGGACGTCGAACCGCTGATCCCGGACGCCCCGGACTGCCTGGTCGTGGTGGTCTCGCAGGGCCCGCTGACCGGCATCTCGGACGTCCGCCCCTGCGCCCTGGGCGGCCTCGACACCGCGGCCGCCGTCGAGGTGCTGTGCCACTACGCGGGGGCGACCCGGGTCACCGTCGACCCGCGGACCGCGGAGGCCGTCGCGCAGGAGTCGGGCGGTCAGCCGGCGGCGCTGATACTGGCGGGTGCCTGGCTCGCCGCCCGCCCCAAGCTCTCCGTCGCCGACCTGCGCCAGGCGCTGCTCGCCGCCCCCCTGCCGCCGGACCTGCCGGCCGGCGCCCACCCCCTGCACCGTGCCTTCCGTCTCACCTACGACGCGCTGCCGCAGGCCGCCGCCCGGATACTGCGACTGGCCACCCTCGCCCCGGACGGCCTGGTGGACCCGCACACCGCCGCCGCACTGGGCGGCTGCACCGTCCCGGCCGCCGCCGCGGTCCTGCACGACTTCGTCGCCCTCGGCCTGCTGCGGCCGCTGCCCGAGGACGACGGGCCGACCGCCCCGCCCGCGGACGCGGCGATCGGCCCCCGGTACCGGCTCCCCGGTTGCCTGGTCCCGCTCTCCCGGGACCTGCTCCGGGAGCAGGAGCGACCGGCCGACGTCCAACTCGCCCGCGCCCGGATGTTGGAGCGGACCGTACGGCTGCTCCAGTCCTGCCGGGCCGCCGCGGAGCCGGAGGGCTCGCCGTCCCGGCGCAAGGCCGGCGAACTGCCCCGCTCGCTGCGCTTCGGCAACCGGGCCGCCGCCGCGTACTGGCTGCGCACCCGCCGAGGCGCCCTGTTGGACGCCGCCCGGATGGCCGTCGAAGACGGTCAACTCGACACGCTGGACCGGAGGTTGATCTCCGCGCTGACCCGCGCGCTGCTCGCCCACCACGGCCCCGAGCGGGCCGCACCCGACCTCTACACCCTGCACGCGCTGGTCCTCCGGGTCGCCGAGCGGCGGCCGTTGCCGCGCGAGCGGGCCGCCGCGCTGCTCAACCTCGGCGACCTGGACGCCGGTGCCGACCGCAGGGAGCAGGCGCTCACCCGGTACCGGGGAGCGCTGGAGGCGGCACGTTCGGTGAAGGACCCGGTGGCCACCGGGCGGGCGCTGGAGTCGCTGGGCGACACCTACGGCGCGCTCGGCGACTGGGTCCGCGCCGCCGACTGGTACGGGCGGGCGCTGGAACTGCGGCTGGGCCGGGGCGAGCGGGCCGACGCGGCGCGGCTGCACGCCCGGATCGGTGCCGCGCACGGTGCCGCCGGCCGTTACGAGCAGGCCCTCAAGGATTGCCGGGCCGCCGCCCGGGCCTTCCGCAGGCTCGGTGATTCCGCAGGTCAGGCGCGTGCGGCGGAGGCGGCAGCCGGGGTCCACGAGCACGCCGGGGAGCTCGACGCGGCGCTGCGCAGCCGCCTGGAGGCGCTCGATTTCGCCCGTGAGGCGAGCGACACACCGCTGGAGATCCGCCTCCAGCTACGGATTGCGGAGATCCTCGACCGGCTCGGCGACCCAGCAGCGGCACGGCTCCACCGGGCGGCGGGGGAGCGACGACAGAGGGAGCCGCGCGACTGACCTACGAAATCGGTAGTGCTCTTCCGAAAAATGGGTCCTTTGCAAGGCTAGACAACGCGAGGTCCTTCAATAGACTGGTTGAGCCGCGTCCGGCGCGGTCAGTTCCGTCATGCATCGCATGAGGGATAATTCCTTCTGCAAGCTCTCATCCAAGGACCGTGATCGACGTGAAGGTCGGCATCCCCCGCGAGGTCAAGAACAACGAGTTCCGGGTGGCTATCACGCCCGCCGGAGTCCACGAGCTGGTCCGCAACGGCCACCAGGTGTTCATCGAGAAGGACGCCGGCCTCGGCTCGTCCATCCCGAACGAGGAGTACGTCTCCGCCGGTGCCACGATCCTCGACACCGCCGACGAGGTGTGGACCACCGCCGACCTGCTGCTGAAGGTCAAGGAGCCGATCGCGGAGGAGTACCACCGCCTCCGCAAGGACCAGACCCTCTTCACCTACCTGCACCTGGCCGCGTCCAAGGAGTGCACGGACGCGCTGCTGGAGTCCGGCACCACCGCCATCGCCTACGAGACCGTCGAGACCGCCAACCGCGCGCTGCCGCTGCTGGCCCCGATGTCCGAGGTCGCGGGCCGGATCGCCCCGCAGGTCGGCGCCTACCACCTGATGCGCCAGGCCGGCGGCCGCGGCGTGCTGCCCGGCGGCGTCCCCGGCGTCCAGGCCGGCAAGGCCGTCGTCATCGGCGGTGGCGTCTCCGGTTGGAACGCGGTGCAGATCGCCGTGGGCCTCGGCTTCCACGTCACCCTGCTCGACAAGGACATCAACAAGCTCCGCGAGGCCGACAAGATCTTCGGCACCAAGGTGCAGACGATCGTCTCCAACGCCTACGAGCTGGAGAAGGCCGTCGTCGAGGCCGACCTCGTCGTCGGTGCGGTCCTGATCCCCGGTGCCAAGGCCCCCAAGCTGGTCACCAACGAGCTCGTCGCCAAGATGAAGCCAGGCAGTGTCCTTGTCGACATCGCCATCGACCAGGGCGGCTGCTTCGAGGACTCGAAGCCGACCACGCACGCCGAGCCGACCTTCCCGGTCCACAACTCGGTCTTCTACTGCGTCGCCAACATGCCGGGCGCGGTGCCGAACACCTCCACCTACGCCCTCACCAACGCCACCCTGCCCTACATCGTGGAGCTGGCGAACCGCGGCTGGGCCGAGGCGCTGCGCCGTGACCCCGCGCTGGCCAAGGGCCTGAACACCCACGACGGCAAGGTCGTCTACCCCGAGGTCGCCCAGGCCCACGGCCTGGAGTACGTGGAGCTGCGCACCCTCCTCGGCTGAGGCGTCAACCGCACGCGTCAAGCACCGCACAACCGGCCGGGCCGCCTCGACAGGGCCCGGCCGGTCGCATGTGCGACGCGCCCCCGAGGGGGCCTTCCTCGGCCGTCTCTCAACTCGCCGTGAACGTAACCGTTTAACCGATTCGCGCACCCCCGAAACATCCGTCTTGTGCGCTGTGCACTCTTGACATCGGGGGGTTCCGTTACCGACACATCGGGCCGGGTCCGGCGGATTGTGTTGCTGCGGACGCCCGACACGCCATAGAGTCGCCAACCGTCGGCATGGTGCCACGCTGACCTATCGATAAGTTTCCTGGTCACATCCAAGGAGGTAAGACGACTTGTGAATGAGTCGACATTTACTCCCGGAAGTGGTCGGCCAGGAGCGGTTGCACGGGGCCAGGGTCCCTCGGGGCGCGAGGCTGTCGGCTCCGTAGCGGTCCACACCTTCGCAGCCCATCAGAGCACTTCCACGACAGCCCACCAGAGCATGGACGGCCAACACGTGAACGCCATGGCCGGCGACCGGGGCAGTGGACAACCCGCCCGTCTCGCTGACTACGACGACCTGCCCGAAGGGCACTTCTACGACCCGGATGCCGAGTACGAGCCGGACCCGGAATACGCGGCGACGCTCGCACCGGACGCGGCGCGCCAGCGTCGCGAGCGGGTCGGCCCGACCGGGCGCCCGCTTCCTTACTTCCCCATCCCGGGGCCGTTGTCGGAACACGGCCCGGCGAAGATCATCGCGATGTGCAACCAGAAGGGCGGGGTCGGCAAGACCACCTCGACCATCAACCTGGGTGCCGCACTCGCCGAATACGGCCGCCGGGTGCTGCTCGTCGACTTCGACCCGCAGGGTGCCCTGTCGGTCGGACTCGGCGTCAACCCGATGGAGCTGGACCTGACGGTCTACAACCTGCTCATGGAGCGGGGCATGTCGGCCGACGAGGTCCTCCTCAAGACCGCGGTCCCCAACATGGACCTGCTGCCCAGCAATATCGACTTGTCTGCGGCAGAGGTCCAGTTGGTCAGCGAGGTCGCCCGCGAGTCGACGCTCCAGCGGGCGCTGAAGCCGCTGCTGCCCGACTACGACTACATCGTCATCGACTGCCAGCCCTCGCTCGGCCTGCTGACCGTCAACGCCCTGACGGCCGCTCACAAGGTCATCGTGCCGCTGGAGTGCGAGTTCTTCGCGCTGCGCGGTGTCGCGCTGCTCACCGAGACGATCGAGAAGGTCCAGGAGCGGCTCAACCCCGAACTCCAGCTGGACGGCATCCTCGCGACGATGTACGACTCCCGGACCGTGCACAGCCGCGAGGTCCTGGCACGCGTCGTCGAGGCGTTCGACGACCACGTCTACCACACCGTCATCGGCCGTACGGTCCGCTTCCCGGAGACCACCGTCGCCGGTGAGCCGATCACCACCTACGCCTCCAACTCCGTGGGGGCCGCGGCCTATCGCCAGCTCGCCAGGGAGGTGCTCGCCCGGTGTCACGCCGAGTGAGTCTGCCCGGAGCCGACGAGCTGTTCCGCACCACCGGGGGAGTGGGCCTGCAACCGTCCACTCCCCGCCGTACGAACGGTGGCGCGGCCACCGGGGGCGACGACGCCCGGGTGCCCGCGCCGGCCGGCGAGCCGACCCCCGCGTCGGACGCGTCCGAGGAGGCCCCCGCGGCGCGTCGGCGGCGGGCCGGTGGCGGCCCGGACGGAGGGGCGCCGTCCGCCGGTGACGGCGCCGTCGGGGCGGCGCGCAGCGCACCCGCCGCGGCGCCGGCCGAACACGCCGGCCGCGAGTCGGAGGCGGAGGCCGCCGCGGGGCACCGCACGCCGGACGGCCGGGCGGCCCGCGCCGAGCGGGAGGCCGCGGCCCCGGCCGGTGCGTCGGGCCGCCGTCGGGGGCGCGGCGCCAACCGTCGCCCCAGTGGCCGGGAACGGCACGACGAGAAGATCACCGTCTATGTCTCCGCCGAGGAGCTCATGGACCTCGAACACGCCCGCCTGGTGCTGCGCGGCGAGCACGGCCTCGCGGTCGACCGCGGCCGGATCGTGCGCGAGGCGGTGGCCGTGGTCCTCGCGGACCTGGAATCGCGCGGGGACGCCAGCATCCTGGTGCGGCGGCTCCGCGGCCGCTAGGCACGCCTTCCCCGCGCCGCGGCCCGCCCGGCCCGGCTGACGCTGCCTGGGGCCCCGTCCCGGGGCGCGTGCGACACGCCCCGCGGGACCGGTCCCCGGCGCGCGGCGGGATAGCCTGCCAGTCCGGCGGGGTGTCCCGCCGTGACCACCCCCCCGCCCCAGCGCGGGACCGCAGCACCCTGGACCGCCATGCCGACGACCGACGACGACGCCCCCGCCCCGCGCCCTACCCGCCGCACCCTCGGCCGGGGGCCGGGCACCCTCCTGGAGGAGGCGCCCGGGACGTCCGGCCGGACGGTCGTGGCGCATCACGACACCGCGGACGAGGGGGCCACCGCCGCGGCGCAGGCGGGTGTCCCGGAGCCCGTGGCGGGCGCGGAGACGGCCGCGCCGACGCCCCGGAAGGGGGACGCGGAGGGTGGCGACGGCCGGTTCACGCTCCGGCTGGAGAACTTCGAGGGGCCCTTCGACCTCCTGCTCCAGCTGATCTCCCGGCACAAGCTCGACGTGACCGAGGTCGCGCTCTCCCGGGTGACCGACGAGTTCATGGCCCACATCCGGGCCATGGGGCCGGACTGGGACCTCGACCAGACCACCGAGTTCCTGGTCGTCGCGGCCACCCTGCTCGACCTCAAGGCGGCCCGGCTGCTGCCCGTCGCCGAAGTGGAGGACGAGGCCGACCTCGCCCTCCTGGAGGCCCGGGACCTGCTCTTCGCCCGGTTGCTCCAGTACCGCGCGTACAAGCGGATCGCGGAGATCTTCAGCGGCCGGCTGGCCGAGGAGGCCCGGTGCTTCCCTCGTACCGTCGGACTGGAGCCGCACCACGCGGAGCTGCTGCCCGAGGTCGTCATCGGCATCGGGGCGGAGGGGTTCGCCAAGCTCGCGGTGAAGGCGATGCAGCCCCGGGCGAAACCGCAGGTCTACGTCGACCACATCCACGCCCCGCTGGTCAGCGTGCGGGAGCAGGCCGAGGTGGTGATGGCGCAGCTCCGGGCGTCCGGCGAGGCCGCCTTCCAGGACCTGGTCGCGGACGCCCCGGACACCCTGACCGTCGTGGCGCGCTTCCTGGCGCTCCTGGAGCTCTACCGGGAGCGGGCGGTCGCCCTGGACCAGGAGGAGGCGCTGGGCGCGCTGATGGTCCGTTGGACGGGCGCGGAGGGGGCGGCCCCACGGGTCACCGACGAGTTCGACCGGGCGGCCGGCGCCGCGGACGGGGGGACGGCGGGGACGGCGGGGACGGCGGACCAACCGGAGACGGACGACGAGCAGGAGGAGCCGGCGTGAGCGGCGCGGGATACGAGATCACCGAACAGGGGCCGGGGGAGCACCGCGGGCCCGGGGAGGCGCCGGCGGGTGCGCTGGGCGTGGCCGCGCTGGAGCTGAAGCCGGCGCTGGAGGCCGTCCTCATGGTCGTCGACGAGCCGGCGACCGAGGAGCACCTGGCCCGGGTGCTCCAGCGGCCCCGCCGGGCGGTGGCGCTGGCGCTGCGCGAGCTGGCGGACGACTACACCCGCCAGGGCCGCGGCTTCGACCTGCGGCTGGTGGCCGGCGGCTGGCGGTTCGCCTCGCGCGCGGCGTACGCGGACGCGGTGGAGGGCTTCGTCCTGGACGGCCAGCAGGCCCGGCTCACGCAGGCCGCATTGGAGACTCTGGCCGTGGTCGCGTACCGTCAGCCGGTCAGCCGTTCCCGCGTCTCGGCCGTCCGTGGGGTCAACTGCGACGGCGTGATGCGCACGCTCCTCCAGCGCGGCCTGGTGGAGGAGGCGGGGACGGAACCTGAAACAGGTGCGATCCTGTACAGGACGACGAATTACTTTCTGGAGCGGATGGGCCTGCGCGGCCTGGACGAGCTCCCTGAGCTGGCCCCGTTCCTCCCGGAGGCGGACGCGGTCGAGGGCGACTCCCCGGAAGGTATCCCGTCGTTCGACGTAGACGACAGCGGCGACTCTCAGACGGATCATTGATGCGAAGCAGCGGCAGTAACAGCAGGGGCAGCGGCGGCGGTAGGGGCAATTACCGCGACGCGGGTGGGGGTACCTCCCGGCCGAAGGCTGGGGGAAAGCGGGACGAGAAGCAGCAGCGCGCTGGCCGACCCCGTCCCGAGGAGCGCCGCTACGACGTCGGCGGATCCGCGGGCGGCGACGAGCGCCGGGACGGCGGCAAGTCCGGCGGAGCCCGGGGCGCGGCGGCCCGCGGCGGCGCCAAGGGCGGTCCCCGCACGGGCGCGTCCCAGGGCGGCCGGTCGGGCGGCAAGGGCGGTCAGCAGCGCGGCCGCGGCCAGGCCCCCGCACGGCCCCGCGAGTACGACGCCAAGATCGAGGAGCGCAACCGCGCCCGCTACGAGAACAAGCCGCCGGTCAAGACCCCCAAGACCTTCGGTGACCAGGAGGGCGAGCGGCTGCAGAAGGTGCTGGCCAGGGCCGGCATGGGCTCCCGGCGCGCCTGCGAGGAGCTGATCGACCAGGCCCGGGTCGAGGTCAACGGCCGGATCGTCACGGAGCAGGGCGTCCGGGTCGACCCGGAGAAGGACGAGATCAAGGTCGACGGCCTGACGGTCGCCACCCAGTCGTACCTCTTCTTCGCGCTGAACAAGCCCGCCGGTGTGGTCTCCACCATGGAGGACCCCGACGGCCGCCAGTGCCTGGGCGACTACGTCACCAACCGGGAGACCCGGCTGTTCCACGTCGGACGGCTGGACACCGAGACCGAGGGCATCATCCTGCTCACCAACCACGGCGAGCTGGCCCACCGCCTCACGCACCCGCGGTACGGCGTCACCAAGACCTACCTGGCCGCCATCCAGGGCCCGCTCCCGCGCGACCTGGGCAAGCGGCTCAAGGACGGCATCCAGCTGGAGGACGGCTACGCCCGCGCCGACCACTTCCGGGTCGTGGAGAACACCGGTAAGAACTACCTCGTCGAGGTGACCCTGCACGAGGGCCGCAAGCACATCGTGCGCCGGATGCTCGCGGAGGCCGGCTTCCCGGTCGACAAGCTCGTCCGGACGCACTTCGGCCCGATCGGGCTGGGCGACCAGAAGTCGGGCTGGCTGCGCCGGATGACCAACACCGAGGTCGGGATGCTGATGCGCGAGGTCGACCTCTAAGGATCGCCCCGTCCGGCCCGGCCGTCGCTTGCGGGGCCGCCCACCACCCCTTAATGTCACCATGACGATTAAGGGGTGGTTTTCCATGACCGAAGCGATGGGGGAAGCGATGCGGGCGCCGGCGGGCGCCCGGACCGCGGCGACCGGCGCGCTCGTCGGGCTGGCGCTCGGTGACGCGCTCGGCTTCCCGACGGAGTTCGACGACGTACCGGCGATCCTCGCCCGGTGCGGTCCCTGGCGGGAGCTGGCACTGCCCGAGCCCGCCCTGGTCAGCGACGACACCCAGATGACGCTGGCGCTGGGGCGCGCCGTCCGCGCGGCCCTGGACGGCGGCACGCTGACCGCCGCGACGCTTCTTCCGCCGGTCCGCCGGGAGTACGTGGCCTGGTGGCGCTCGCCCGACAACGACCGGGCCCCCGGCGGCACCTGCCTGCGGGCCTGCGCCCTGCTCGCCGACGCCCACCGCCCCTGGGCCGAGGCCAGCCAGATCGGCTCGAAGGGGTGCGGCGCCAACATGCGGGTGGCGCCCCTCGCGCTGGTGCCCTCACTCACCCCCGAACAGCGCGCCGGCGCCGCCCAACTGCAGTCCGCGCTGACCCACGGGCACCCCACCGGGCTCGCCGCCAGCGACCTCACGGCGCGTGCGGTGCGCGCCCTCGCCGACGGCGTCCGCCCCGCCGAACTGCCCGGCCTGCTGCGCGCCCACGCCCACGCGCAGCGCACCCGCTACCGCGAGGACTGGCTCGGCGACCTCTGGCGGCGCTCCACGGCCCCGACCCCGACGACGTTCATCGCCCGCGGCTGGGACGACTGCCTGCGCGCCCTGGACCGGCTGGACGCGGCGCTCGCCGCCCCCGACCGGGAGGCCGACCCGTGCCTGGCCACCGGCGCCGGCTGGATCGCCGAGGAGGCGCTGGCCACCGGCCTGCTGTGCTTCCTGCTCTTCCCGGACGAGCCGGTCACCGCCCTGCGCCGGGCCGCGTGCAGCTCCGGCGACTCGGACTCGATCGCCTGCCTCGCCGGCGCCTTCGCCGGCGCCCGGCTCGGCGCCGACGCCTGGCCCCGGGAGTGGACCGCCCGCATCGAGCACCGCGACGAACTCCTGGCCCTCGGGGCGGCGTGGGACGGCTGATCCCGGCCGTGCGGGGCGGCCGTGGCCCGGGCGCCTCAGTCCCGCAGCGCCGACGCGCGGCGCGTGCGGTGCAGGAAGTCCGCGACCCGGGCCCGGTCCGGGCCGGCCGGCAGCGGCGAGTCGGGCAGTGCCGCTGCCGCCTGCGCGCACAGCACCGACAGCCGGCGCTCGACCTCCTCCCACGGAACGTCGCCCCGGCCCACCGCCAGCAGCTCCTCGCGGGCCGCGCCGACCTCCAGCGTCAGCACGCCGGTGCGGAGCAGGTCGCGGACGCCCGCCATCGTGCGCAGCAGGTGCATCGCCTGCTTCCACCGCGGCGCCCCGCGCCGGGCCACGTCGGCCCGCAGTTCCTTGCGCCGCCCCGCGGCGTAGCGGGCGTAGGTGTCGTGGACCGCGCGGGACAGGAAGGCGCCGCGTAGTGCCAGCAGTTCCCGGCCGGTGGCGTCGGCGTGCTCCACGAGGGGGGAGTGCAGGCATTCCAGGGCGGTGGGGTTGGCCCGCAGCGCCAGCTCGCAGAAGCGTTCCAGCTCCCAGGAGAACTGCTCCGGGCGGGGCCCTTCCACATGGGTCGGCGGCTTCTCGAAGCGCCAGAAGAGCGGGGTGGGCGCGAGGAAGACCCCGCGCCGGTCGGTGTCGCTGTCCTCGGTGGCCAGCCCGAAGGCGCGCGAGCCCATCACGCACGCGTAGACGGTGTGCCCGGTGACGAGCGCGTGGTGCGACGGGTCCGGGGGGCTGGCTGGATCCGCGGGAGGGGTCGGCATGACCGGATTGTCGCCGGGCGGGGCCGTCGCCGGCCACCGGTTTCCCGGGAGCTCGGGGTCCGCTCGTCGGTGGCGCTGGTTACGCTGATCAGTGCGTACGCGGACGTGTGCGCGTACGCACGACGCAGGGGAGCAGGGACGTGGCGGTACGGGCCGTGCGCGGGGCCGTCCAGTTGGAACGGGACGACGCGGAGCACATGCGGGAGCAGGTCGGCGCGCTGCTCACCGCGCTGTTGGAGCGCAACGACCTGCTGCCGGACGACCTGATCAGCGTGTGGTTCACCGCCACGCCCGATCTGCACAGCGACTTCCCGGCCGCCGCCGCCCGCGCCCTGGGGATCACCGACGTCCCGCTGATCTGCGCCCAGGAACTGGACGTGGCCGGTGCCATGCCGCGGGTGGTGCGGGTGCTCGCCCACGTCGAGACCGAGCTCTCCAAGGCCGGTGTCGCCCACGTCTACCTCGGCGCCGCCGCGGCGCTCCGGAAGGACATCGCCCAGTGAGAACCGCACTCGTCATCGGAACGGGCCTGATCGGCACCTCGGCCGCCCTCGCGCTCAGCGCCCGCGGCGTGCAGGTCTACCTGGCGGACCACGACCACGCCCAGGCCCTGACGGCCGCCGCGCTCGGCGCCGGCACCGCCGAGCCGCCCCCGGGGACGGTCGACCTGGCCGTCGTCGCGGTGCCCCCGGCGCACGTCGCCGCGGCGCTGGACGACGCGATCCGGCGCGGCGCGGCGCGCGCGTACATCGACGTCGCCAGCGTCAAGGGCGGCCCGCGCCGCGAGCTGGAGGCACTCGGCTGCGACCTGTCCGGCTACCTCGGCACGCACCCGATGGCCGGCAAGGAGCGCTCCGGACCGCTGGCCGCCACGGCCGACCTCTTCGAGGGCCGCCCCTGGGTGCTCACCCCGTCCCCCGGCGGCGACACCGAGGTGCTCAACCTCGCCCTGGAGCTGGTCGCGCTCTGCCGGGCCGTCCCGGTGGTGATGGACGCGGACGCCCACGACCGCGCCGTCGCCCTGGTCTCGCACACCCCGCAGCTGGTCTCCAGCCTGGTCGCGGCCCGCCTCAAGGGCGCCGACGAGACCGCCGTCCGCCTGTGCGGCCAGGGCATCCGCGACGTGACCCGGATCGCCGCCTCCGACCCCGGGATGTGGATCGACATCCTCTCCGCCAACCCCGGCCCGGTCGCCGACGTCCTGGCCGAGGTCTCCGCCGACCTGGACGCCACGGTCCGCTCGCTGCGCTCCCTGGAGTCCACCGACGAGGACAAGCGCGGCACCGGTGCCGACGGCATCGCGGACGTCCTCCGCCGGGGCAACGCCGGCCGCGAGCGGGTACCGGGCAAGCACGGCGCCGCCCCGTCCGTCTACGAGGTCGTCGCGGTCTACATCGGCGACCAGCCCGGTGAACTGGCCCGGATCTTCGCCGACGCCGGCCGCGCCGGGGTCAACATCGAGGACGTCCGCATCGAGCACGCCACCGGCCAGCAGGCCGGCTTCATCCAGCTCATGGTGGAGCCGCAGGCGGTGCCGGGGTTGACCGCGGAGCTGCGGGAGCGGGGGTGGTCGATCCGGCAGTGACACCGTGGACGGCGCGCTCCGGGTGAGCCAGTAACCTTGTCCGAGGCCCTGGGCCTCTTCGTCGAACGCCCGACCGCCGGTCGACGACCGGATCCAGCGTCCTGGACCGCGCCCCGTGTGTATCAAGAAAGGTGTTCGTCACCGTGGAAACCGCCGACCGGACCGCCCCGGCTGCAGTGATTGTCGCCATCGACGGCCCCGCAGGCACGGGCAAGTCCAGCACGTCCAAGGCCGTCGCCGGCAAGCTGGGTCTGGGCTACCTCGACACCGGTGCGCAGTACCGCGCGATCACCTGGTGGATGCTGACCAACGGCATCGACGTCAACGACCCGGTCGCGGTGGCCGACGCCTGCGTCAAGCCCGTGATCGTCTCCGGCACCGACCCGGCTGCGCCCACGATCACCGTCGACGGGCTGGACGCCGCCGGGCCGATCCGCAGCGCGGAGGTCACCGCCGCGGTCAGTGCGGTCAGCGCCGTCCCCGAGTTGCGCGCCGTCATCACCGACCTGCAGCGCACCATCGCCGCCGAGGCGCCGCACGGCATCGTCGTCGAGGGCCGGGACATCGGCATAACCGTCCTGCCGGACGCCGACCTCAAGATCTTCCTCACGGCCTCCCCCGAGGCGCGGGCCGCCCGGCGCAACGGCGAGCTCAGGGGCACCAACGCCCAGCAGGCGACCGACCTGGCCGCCACCCGCGAGGCGCTGATCAAGCGGGACGCGGCGGACTCCTCCCGCAAGACCTCGCCGCTGGCCAAGGCGGACGACGCCGTCGAGGTCGACACCACCGACCTGACGCTGGATCAGGTCATCGAGTGCGTGGTCACCCTCATCGAGGGTGTCAGCGCCGAGAAGGCGGGGCGGGACATCCGGTGACCGACGGCGGCAAGGCGCCGAGCCCCCGCGGGGCCGCGGTCGGCCGGCGGATCGGCATCGGACTGATGTACGGCCTGTGGAAGCCGCGGGTGCTGGGCGCCTGGCGGGTGCCGGCCTCCGGGCCGGTGATCCTCGCCGTCAACCACTCCCACGGCATCGACGGCCCGATGCTGATGGGCACCGCACCCCGACCGGTGCACTTCCTGATCAAGAAGGAAGCCTTCGTCGGTCCGCTGGACCCGTTCCTGCGGGGCATCGGACAGCTGAAGGTGGACCGCCAGAGCACCGACCGCAAGGCGATCACCGACGCGCTCGACGTGCTGACGTCCGGCGGAGTGCTGGGAATCTTCCCGGAGGGCACCCGCGGCGAGGGCGATTTCGCGTCCCTGCGGGCCGGCCTCGCCTACTTCGCGGTGCGCTCCGGCGCCCCGGTCGTCCCGGTGGCGGTGCTCGGCAGCACCGACCGCCTCAGCCGGCTCACCCCGGCCCTGCCGCGGCTGCGCGGCCGCGTCGACGTCGTCTTCGGCGACGCCTTCGACGCGGGCGACGGCAGCGGGCGGCGCACCCGTAAGGCGCTCGACGAGGCGACCGTACGGATCCAGGAGCGGCTGACCGCCCACCTGGCACAGGCCCGGCGCCTTACCGGGCGCTGACCGACACTTGAGCAGTGGGCCCGCCTTCGAGCGGCCCACCGACCACATGGATGAACGAGGAACGGACTTCATGAACGACCAGATCCCCACCGGCGACGAGCACGGTGCGCTTGGCGACGCCGAGTACGCGGAGTTCATGGAGCTCGCCGCGGAAGAGGGCTTCGACCTGGAGGAGGTCGAGGGCGACATCGCCGCGGCCGGCCACGGCCCGCTCCCGGTGCTCGCCGTCATCGGCCGTCCCAACGTCGGCAAGTCGACCCTGGTGAACCGCATCATCGGCCGCCGCGAGGCGGTCGTCGAGGACCGGCCGGGCGTCACCCGCGACCGCGTCACCTACGAGGCCGACTGGAACGGCCGTCGCTTCAAGGTCGTCGACACCGGCGGCTGGGAGCAGGACGTCCTCGGCATCGACGCGTCCGTGGCGATGCAGGCCGAGTTCGCCATCGAGGCCGCCGACGCGGTGGTCTTCGTCGTCGACGCCAAGGTCGGTGCCACCGACACCGACGAGGCCGTGGTCAAGCTGCTGCGCCGGGCCGGCAAGCCCGTCGTCCTGGTCGCCAACAAGGTCGACGGCCAGTCCGGCGAGGCCGACGCGGCGATGCTGTGGTCGCTGGGCCTGGGCGAGCCGCACCCGATCTCCGCGCTGCACGGCCGGGGCACCGGCGACATGCTCGACGCGGCGCTGGAGGCGCTCCCCGAGGCGCCTGCGCAGACCTTCGGCACGGCCGTCGGCGGCCCCCGCCGGATCGCCCTGATCGGCCGGCCGAACGTCGGCAAGTCGTCGCTGCTGAACAAGCTCGCCCGCGAGGAGCGGGTGGTCGTCAACGAACTCGCCGGCACCACCCGCGACCCGGTCGACGAGCTGATCGAACTGGGCGGCAAGACCTGGAAGTTCGTGGACACCGCCGGCATCCGCCGCCGGGTGCACCTCGTGGAGGGCGCCGACTACTACGCCTCGCTGCGCACCGCGGCGGCCGTGGAGAAGGCCGAGGTCGCGGTCGTCCTGATCGACGCGGGCGAGTCCATCAGCGTCCAGGACCAGCGGATCATCACGATGGCCGTGGAGGCCGGTCGGGCCCTGGTCATCGCCTACAACAAGTGGGACAACCTCGACGAGGAGCGCCGCTTCTACCTGGAGCGCGAGATCGAGCGGGACCTGGTGCAGATCCCGTGGGCGATGCGGGTCAACGTCTCCGCACGCACCGGCCGCCACATGGACAAGCTGGTGCCGGCGATCGAGACCGCACTGGCCGGCTGGGAGACCCGGATCCCCACCGGGCGGCTGAACGCCTTCCTCGGCGAGATCGTGTCCTCCCACCCGCACCCCATCCGCGGCGGCAAGCAGCCCCGGATCCTCTTCGGCACCCAGGCCGGCACCAAGCCGCCGCGCTTCGTGCTCTTCGCGTCGGGCTTCCTGGAGGCGGGCTACCGCCGCTTCGTCGAGCGCCGACTGCGCGAGGAGTTCGGCTTCGAGGGGACGCCGATCCACATTTCGGTGCGGGTGCGCGAGAAGCGCGGCACCAAGAACAAGAAGAAGTAACCGCGGTCCGGTCCGCGGGCGGCGCCCCGCTCCGCCCGCGCCGGCCCGGTACGGGTCAGCGGCCGCCGTGGGGCCGGGAGCCGTCCCGCGGGCCCGGCGGCAGCGCCGCCGGGAGCTGCCCCCGCGGCCGGAACGGCTGCCGGCCCACCACCTCCCACTGTCCCGGCGCCGTCGCGCCGTGGCTCCAGTTGCCGCCGCGCAGCGCCTGCGGTACCTCCGGCTCGTCCGTACGGTCCCCGGGCAGCGCCCGGAAGGAGCGGCGGTACTCGGCGTAGAGCGCGTCGTAGATCGGCGTGGCCGAACCGCGGTCGGCGATGCGCGGCGCCCCGTGGTCGCGAGCCGGGCGCATGCCGGGGATGGGGTGGGGGAACTGGGCGCGGGGGGAGGGGTCGTATGCGTGCACGTAGGTGCAACGACCCCGATCCTCACGGGATGCGGCTTTCGGGGCGAAATGGCTGATCGCGGGTGCAATCCCGCCCCGTTGGCCGGTCATGCTCCCGCGATCGGACGACCGGATGCTCAGGTTCCGGCCAGCGGCATCGCCGCGGCGACCAACAGGCCCTTGGCGGCGGCCTGCTCCAGCGCCTGGCGCATCAGGTCCTCCCGCGGCTGATGGCCGATGGTGCCGGACGGCGCGGCGTACATCAGCACGGTCTTCTCCTTGTTGGCCGCGGTGCGCCAGCCGTCCGAGACGGCCAGCGGCTGGTGGGCCTGCCACCAGGCGGACTGGCTGCCGGTGGTGCCCGGTTGGAGCACGGCGTGCAGCTTGCCCATGGCCAGCAGTGCCGACCAGCCGGCGATCGGGGCGGGCCGCTGGTTCATGTCCGACACCGGGGTGAAGCCGTGCTCCAGGAGCAGCGGGAGGAAGTCGTCGTCCAGGCTGGTGGAGCCGGGACGGGCGATCGGGCCGTTGGGCTCGACCACGAGGGCCGGGTGCAACTCCTCGTTGATCAGCACCAGTCCGCAGGTGATGCCGAGGGTGGCCTGGCGGTCGGTGGTGGGGATCGGGGCGCCCGGGGCGGGGGCGGCGTCCTCGCCGGTGATGGAGCGCACGGCCCCGCGGAGCTGCTCCTCGGAGACCGGCACGACCTGCGAGGGGATGCAGGTGGCGTGGGCGAACGCGAGCACCGCGGTCTCCTCGCCGACGAACAGGACGGTGCTGGTGCGCTCCTGCTCGCTGTTGCCGGGCGTCCGGCAGGACGTGCAGTCGTAGCTGCCGGGGGCGTCCTCTCCGGCCAGCAGCCGGTCGGCTTCTTCGTCGCCGATCTCGGCGCGAACGTCGTCGCTGACGTCGAGCATGCGCGGCACGGGTGGCTCCTCGATCTTCATGAACGGCTGCCGGGCGGTCTCCCGGCTCGTACAAAAACAACGGGCGACCCCCGGCAGAGTCACGCGCGGACGCGAACAGAATCGAACCATGACGCGCACGGTGGGGAAGCGGTGCAAACCCGTCGTCCCGGTGGTCACGCAACGCCAATTCCTGCGCAGAACCTGGCGCAGGTGGCCGTGTTTTGTACACCGGACGGGGTGGGGTCGTCCCCTGGAAGGGCGCGGCGCACCGGCGCCCGCCGACCCGCTGCCTACCGTCACCGGCTATGTCGGACAACTCTTCGGCGCCGCGGCGCCGCGTGGAATCCGTCGGGCTGCTGATCGCGGCGGCCGCCGCCCTCGTCCTGTGCCTGCCCGGCGCCGCCGCCGCCGACGGGGAGCCGGGCGGAGACGGCGGCGGGGAGGACGGCGGTCGACCGTCGTACGCCTGCGCCGACGACCAGTGGCCCTGGGGCTGCCTGGCCGAGTGCGAGAGCAGTGGCGACTGGCACATCAACACCGGCAACAGCTACTACGGCGGGCTGCAGTTCTGGCAGCCCACCTGGGAGGCGTTCGGCGGCCTGAAGTACGCCAAGCGGGCCGACCTGGCCACCCGGGACGAGCAGATCGAGGTGGCCAAGCGGGTGCAGGCCGCCCAGGGCTGGGGCGCCTGGCCGGTGTGCGCCCGGCGCTACGGCCTGCTGGAGAGCGGCCGCACCCACGTCGTCCGGCGCGGCGACACCCTCGTCGAGATCGCCCGCCGACACCGGGTGGACGGCGGCTGGCAGGCCCTGTACGACGCGAACCAGGACGTCGTCGGGGGGTACCCGAACCGCTTGCGGGTCGGCATCCGCCTCACGCTGAACTGAGCACGGGCCCGTGACCGGGGGCGGTGCGCCGCCCCCGGAAGAGTTCCCGCCACGCCATACCGATGCCCTAACTTTTTCGGCACGACTTGGCCAATACCCCCAACCCTGAAGGCCGTTTCGCGGTCTTACCTTTCAACAGCCGGACACCGGGCGTCCGGACCACGGGGGGACCAGGACCAGTGCGAGGGACCAGGGGACGCGGGGACGGATGCACATCTCATTCCTGATGCACCACGCCTACGGCGTCGGCGAGACCGTCCGGGCCACCTTCGGCCTGGCGGACGCGCTCGCCGCACGGCACGACGTCGAGATCGTCTCCGTCCTGCGGCACCGCGACGCCCCGGCGCTCGACCTCGGTCCCCGGGTGGCACTGCGGCACCTGGTGGACCTCCGGGAGCACGCCCCCTCCGGCGACCGCAGGGACCCGGCGCACGCCCGTCCCGCCCGGGTCTTCCCGGCCGCCGAACCGCGCTTCGGCCAGTACAGCGAGCTCACCGACCGTCGGATCGCCGACCACCTGCGCCGGACCGAGGCCGACGTGGTCGTCGGCACCCGGCCCGGCCTGACCGTGCACGTCGCCCGGCAGACCCGCCGCGGCCCGCTCCGGGTCGGCCAGGAGCCGCACTGCCTGGCCGTGCGCGGCCGGGAGCTGCGGCTGGCGCTGCGCGGCGCCTACCCGCGGCTGGACGCGCTGGTCACCGCCACCGAGGCGGACGCCCGCGCCCATCTGCGCCGGCTGCGCCTGCCCGGCGTCCGGGTCGCGGCGGTGCCGCGCGCGGTGCCGGCACCGCGACTGGCGCCCGCCGACGGCACCGGCCGGTGGGTGGTCGCCGCCGGCCGGCTGACCCGGGCCAAGCGCTACGACGTGCTGGTCCGGGCCTTCGCGGGGGTGGTCGCGGCGCGTCCCGACTGGCGGCTGCGGATCTACGGCGGCGGGCCGGAGAAGCCCGCGCTGCGCGCCCTGATCGACGAACTCGGCCTGTACAACCACGTCTTCCTGATGGGCCCGGCCGGCCCGCTGGAATCCGAGTGGGCCAAGGGCTCCCTCGCCGTCGACCCGGCCGGTCGGGAACCCGCCGGCGCGGCCCTCGCCGAGGCGATGCGCTGCGGTCTGCCCGTCGTCGCCACCGACTGCCCCTACGGGCCGGGCGAACTCGTCGAGGACGGCGTCACCGGCCGGCTGGTCCCCGCCGGGCAGCCCATGGCGCTGGCCGCCGCGCTGCTGGAGCTGATCGACGACGACGCCGCCCGGGCCCGGTTGGGCGCCGCGGCGCTCGCCGGATCCGCCCGCTTCGACCCGGTGGCGGTGGCCGGCCGGCACGCCGCGCTCTTCGAGGAGTTGGTCGCCCGGCGGCGCGGCAACGGACTGCGCGGTTCCCTGCACCATGCGCGAGGAGCCCTGATCGGCGGTGCGTACGCCGTCAAGTACGCCACGAGGCACACCGCCCGTGCCGCGGTGAGAGGGGTGCGGACGGTATGAACGCATCGACGCAGTCGCCCGTGACCGGGCCCGGAGCGGCCGAGCGCCCGCGGCGGACCGCCGCGGCGGGAGGAGGGGCGCCGGTGCCCGTGGACCTGAAGGCCGACTGCATCGCGGACTCCGCCGGCGGCCTCACCTTCGACCTGAACGTCCCGCAGGGCACCGGCACCACCTGGAGCGCCGCCCTGGTGCTGCGGTTGCGGGCCGGCGCCGACGACACCGGTGCCGCCGAGGGCACCGACGCCGACGAGGTGCGGCTGCCGCTCGGGCCCAACGGTCCGGGCCGGCTGCGTGCGGTGCTGCCCAGCACCGTCGCACTGGCCGAGGGCCGTTGGCACGCCTTCGCCGACCTCGGTGACGGGGTGGACCCGCGCCGGTTGCTGCCTGGCGTGAACGACCTGCGGTCGCTGGTGGACCGCCGGCCGCTGGCGGGCATCGGCCGGCTCGGGGTGCGCATCCCCTACGCCACCAAACTGGGCAACCTCGCGCTGCGCAGCTGGTTGCGCGGGCCGCATGCCGAGGCCGGCGACATCCTCGTCGCCCCCGAGGGCCTCACCGTCACCGGGCGCCTGTACGGGGCGAGCCCGACGGCCGGCGCCCATGCGGAGGCCCGCGCCCGCCGGGCCGGTCTGGACCCGGTCGCCGTTCCGCTGACCGTGGACGGGCCGGACTTCCGCTTCACCCTCCCCTTCGAGGAGTTGGCCGCCCGGTGGCGGCACGGCAGCGAGCCCTGGGACCTGTGGCTGTGCCCCGCCGTCGAGGTGCCGCCCGTCAGGATCGCCCGGCTGCTGGACGACGTCCCGGAGAAGAAGCAGGTGTTCAGCTATCCGGCGCTGTCGGTGCCGGCGGCGGACCGCGAGTTGCGGATCGGCCCGTACTACACGCTCGACAACGACCTGGCCGTACGGGTCAGCGGCCCGGCCGGCGAGGAGTAGGCCGGGACCGCGGAGCGCGGTCCGCCGCCGGCCGGTTCAGGCCCGGGGCCTGCCGGCCTGGGGGAGGGCGGCGGGCCAGTCGGTCATCTCCGGGTGGTGCAGGTCGAAGGCCGGGGATTCCGAGCGGATCCGGGGCAGCGTGGCGAAGTTGTGGCGCGGCGGCGGGCAGGCGGTGGCCCATTCCAGGGAGCGGCCGAAGCCCCAGGGGTCGTCCACGGTGACGCGGGTGCCGTAGTGCCGGGTGTGCCAGACGTTGTAGAGGAACGGCAGGGTGGAGGCGCCGAGGAGGAATGCGCCGACGCTGGAGAGGGTGTTCAGGCCGGTGAAGCCGTCGGCGGCCAGATAGTCCGCGTAGCGGCGCGGCATGCCGGCCACGCCCAGCCAGTGCTGGACGAGGAAGGTGGTGTGGAAGCCCACGAAGAGCAGCCAGAAGTGGAGCTTTCCCAGCCGCTCGTCGAGCATCTTGCCGGTGAACTTCGGCCACCAGAAGTAGAAGCCCGCGAACGTCGCGAAGGTGACCGTGCCGAAGACCACGTAGTGGAAGTGGCCGACGACGAAATAGCTGTCGGTGACGTGGAAGTCCAGCGGCGGGGAGGCCAGGATGACGCCGGTGAGCCCGCCGAACAGGAAGCTCACCAGGAAGCCCACCGACCACAGCATCGGGGTCTCGAACGACACCGAGCCGTGCCACATCGTGCCGATCCAGTTGAAGAACTTCACCCCCGTCGGCACCGCGATCATGAACGACAGCAGGGAGAAGAACGGCAGCAGCACCGCCCCGGTCGCGAACATGTGGTGGGCCCAGACCATCGCCGACAGTGCGGTGATGGCCATCGTCGCGCCGATCAGCGTCACGTAACCGAAGATCGGCTTGCGGGAGAAGACCGGGATGATCTCGGTGATGATCCCGAAGAACGGCAGCGCGATGATGTAGACCTCGGGATGGCCGAAGAACCAGAACAGGTGCTGCCACAGCAGCGCCCCGCCGAAGCGGGCGTCGAAGACCACCGCGCCGAACTTCCGGTCCGCCTCCAGCACCAGGAGGGCCGCGGCCAGCACCGGGAACGCCATCAGCACCAGCACCGAGGTGAACAGGACGTTCCAGGTGAACACCGACATCCGGAACATCGTCAGGCCCGGTGCCCGCATGGTGATGATGGTGGCGATGAAGTTGACCGCGCCGAGGATGGTGCCGAAACCGGAGAACGCCAGCCCCATGATCCACAGGTCGGCGCCGATGCCGGGCATCCGGACGATCGAGTTCAGCGGGGCGTACGCGGTCCACCCGTAGGAGGGGGCGCCCTCGGGGGTGAGGAGGCTGCTCAGCACCATCAGGCCGCCGAAGAGGTAGAACCAGTAGGCGAGCATGTTCAGCCGCGGGAAGGCGACGTCGGGGGCGCCGATCTGGAGCGGCATGATCTCGTTGGCGAAGCCGGCGAAGGCCGGGGTGGCGAAGAGCAGCAGCATGATCGTGCCGTGCAGCGTCACGGCCTGGTTGAACTGTTCGGCGCTGATCAGTTGGAGTCCGGGACGGGCCAACTCGGCGCGCATCAACAGCGCCATCAATCCGGCCACGAGGAAGAAGCCGAACGACGTGATCAGGTAGAGGTGCCCGATCTTCTTGTGGTCGGTGGTCGAGAGCCAGTCGGCCAGTACCGCCCCGCGGCGTCGTGCCCGGCGCGGCCCGGCGCCCTCCCGGGAGATCTGACTGACCATCGGTTTCCACCTCGCTGGCCGGGGGTGTATCGGTGCCCGGTCATGATGCGCGGGGCCCGGTCGCCAAGCGAGGGGGCGCTCCGGTCCGTTCCGGTGGGATCCGCGCCGCCGCCCGGCCGTCCCGGGGCGATGTGCGGGAAATGTGTGTGGAATGTGTCTCGTTGGGCAATTCCAGGACGGCCGGAAAAGGGCGTTAGGTAGGGGGAATCCGGGGCGGTCGGGCGATTAATCCCGGCGGGCTGTCCGGCCTTGCCCGAAGTGGCGGCACACGCTTCCGCTTCTGATCAAGGGGGAATTCCGGCCGCTTTGTTTTCCACCCGGTTGCGGGGGTGTGCGGCGCCTATGGGGGAGGGGCCGGCGGCAATCGCCGGGGCGTTCGCCGTGACAGAAGTGTGACCAATGGGGGACCGGCGGGTCACCGTGGTGTGCGGGGGGCGGGCCTTCCGTGGGTCGCCGCGGGCGCCTACGGTGGCTGCCATGGCACCGAACCTTCCTGGAGAGACACCGGAAACCCCAGACGACCCCGAGGTCTACGTGGGCCTCACCCAGGAGGCCGCGGAGGAGCGGGCCCGCCACCAGGGCTGGAGCACCGTCCGGGCGGTCCCACCGGGCGCGATGCTCACCATGGAGTACCTCGTCGGCCGGATCAACTTCGAGGTCGAGGACGGCGCGGTGGTGCGCAGCTGGCGCGGCTGACGCCGGCCCCGCCGGCCCGCCCGGTCCGCCGACGACGAAGGCCCCGACCGCTCCTGCCGGGAGCGGTCGGGGCCTTCGTCGTGCCGGGCGGGGTGCGTACGGGCCCGGCGGGGTCGTCAGCCGGTGCCGTTGCGGGGGCGGCCGCCGGTCGGGCCGAACGGTGCGGCGCCGCGCGGGACGCGGTCCGCGTGCGGCGGCCGGCGGCTGCCCGTCGGGGTGACCGGGGTGCGCTCGGTGCGCGAGGTGTGCGGGCGCGGCGGGTGGTGCGGCCAGCCCTCCGGGGCGTGGGCGGTGCGACCGGTGGTGGCGCCGACCGCCTCGCGCACCAGGACCTCCCCGTCCGGGGAGATCCGCTGGCGGGACACCTCGGAGGCCAGTGCGCCGGCCGGCAGCGGGCCGCGCAGCGAGTTGGGTCGCAGGCGCAGCCACAGCCGCAGCAGGATGCCCATGAGCCGGTCCTCGACCCAGGTGATGCCGGGCTCCAGCCACGGCATCGCGAGCAGCACCAGCAGCCCGGCGGCCCAGCCCAGCAGGACGTCGCTGACCCAGTGGGTGCCGAGGTAGACGGTGGTCATCCCGACGCCCAGCGCGCCCAGTGCGGCGATCACCGACAGGGTGCGGCGGCGCAGCGGGGTGGTCGCCAGGTAGGCCAGCACGCCCCAGGTGACGACCGCGTTGGCGGTGTGGCCGGAGGGGAATATGTCGCCGCCGAGCCACATCTCGTTGGAGCCGACCACCGTCGCGTAGTGCGGGCCGAGGCGGCCCATCCCGAGCTTGGCGGCGCCGACCGTGATGTTCAGCAGCAGCAGTGAGGCGCCGAGCACCAGCAGCGGGTGGAGGTTGCGCTGCCGCCAGCAGCGCCAGCCCAGCCAGGCGGCCACCGCCAACGCGGTCGGCCCGCGCTGCCCCAGGACGACGAAGTAGTCGAGGAAGGCGTGGACCTCCGGCCACTGCTTGTACGGCCGGAAGAGCATGAGCTGCCAGTCGATGGCGACCAGGGAGGTGTTGGCGAGCACCCCCGCGACGATCGCCGCGTACACCGCCAGCGTGCCCCAGAACAGCCACAGGCGGGTCCGGGTCATGCGCGGCGGTCTGACGCGATCGGTCGGGAGGCGCTCCTCCATCTGGTCGAGCTTGTCATCGGTACGCACTCAAACGACGTTACCGCGTGTGATGTATGCACTTGGTCAAACCGTGCGCTTTGTAATGACGATGTGATGTGGAATGGGTCTCAATCCGGGCCGGGTTCCCGGGATTTCGAAGAGAATTTCCGGGGTACTGGATTCTGTTCCAGTCGTCCGCGTGTCGCCCGCATAGGTGTTTATCTGTTTTTCGACGGCGGAGTTTATCCGTCATTCGCATGGGTGTCGCGGCGTGTTTTCCCCGGACCGGTGATTACGGAACGAGATCTTCCGGTCACGGCGGGCCCGAGCCGTTGAGCCAGAACGCCCCGTAGACCGCCGAGCCGACCGCCACCGCGCCGATGACCAGCCACGACCGCGCCGGGCGCCATCGGGCCAGCCCCGCCGCGAGCGGCAGCAGCAACGGGAAGGCCGGCATCATCAGGCGCGGCTTCGACCCGAAATAGCCCTTGGCGGTGAGCGCGATCAGCAGCACGGTGCCGCCGTAGACCGCCAGCGGCAGCGGCTGGCCCTTGCGCACCCCGTGCACGTACAGCCAGATCACCAGCGCGACGCCGACCAGCAGGCCGAGGCCGGCGGCGAACGCGGGCCCGGTCAGCTGGTGCCAGATGAAGGTGCCGAACGCGATGCCGCCGTCGAAGCCGTTGTGCCAACCGGCCTGGACGTCCAGGTAACCGGTGAGTGACCCCTGGCGGGCGCTGACCCACAGCACGTAGCCGCACCAGCCGAGCGGGGCCAGCAGGACGCCGAGCAGCATCCGCCGGTGCCGGCCGTGGAGGAAGGCGCGCGGTCGGACCCCGCCGGCCCGTTCGTTCGCCACCGTCACCGCCGCGGTGATCCACACCGCCGCGACCACCGCGGCGCCCACCGGGCGGGTCAGCCCGGCCAGCGACGCCAGGACGCCGGCCCAGACCCAGCGGCCGCTGAGCACGCAGTAGACGCCCCACGCCGCGAGGGCGGTGAACAGCGACTCCGAGTAGGCCATCGACTGGACGATCCCGACCGGCAGTGCGGCCCACAGTGCGGCGAGCGCCACCCCGGCCCGTGGCCCGTGCAGGCGCTCGCCGGTGGCGTACAGCGCCACCGCCGCGGCCAGTGACGCCAGCCAGGCCACCGCCATGCCGGCGTCCGCGGCGGAGAGCGGGGTGAGCGCGGACAGGCCGCGTTCCAGCCAGGGCAGCAGCGGGAAGAAGGCGAGGTTGGAGTGGACGTCGCCGTTGGCCAGGTGGACGGTGTAGCCGTAGCCCTGCTCGGCGACCCGGGTGTACCAGAGGGAGTCCCAGCGGGCGGTGAGCAGCGTGTGCCAGTCCTTGCCGTTGGCGGTTGACCAGGCCGCGAGGACGACCAGCCCCAACGACCGGATCGCCGCGTACGCGGCGAGGCCGGGGACGGCACGGCGCAGCGCGGCGCGGACGGCGGGCGGACACAGGGCCCGGCCGGGTGCGGCGGTGGAGGCAAGATCGTTCACCCGGTCGATTATCCAGGTGGCCGAGGCCCGCCGGTCCGTGCCCGCCGCGGGAACGCCGGGGCTGCGACGAGCGTCTCACCGTGAGGTGGACCACGCAGGCCACGGTGGGACTCGCGTAGTCTGACGTCTCCACTCGCCCGTGCCGCCGGTTCCGCCGGCGCGTCGTCGCGTCCTTGACCGCGCGGCCGCGAGCGCAGCACGGCGAGCGCATGACAGGAGGTTCTGTATGTCAGGGACGACCGCGTCCGGCAGGGGGCGGACGGGTGGTGTTCCCGGGCACACAGGCGGCGGCGTGAACCGCTGGACGGTGCTGACCGTGCTCTGCGTCAGCCTGCTCTTCGTCGCGCTGGACACCACCATCCTCTACGTGGCGGTGCCCTCCATCACCGAGGACCTGCGGCCCGGCCCGGTCGAGCTGCTGTGGATCGTCGACATCTACCCGCTGATCGCGGCCTCGTTGCTGATCCTCTTCGGCACGCTCGGCGACCGCGTGGGCCGCCGCCGCGTCCTGTTGCTCGGTTACGGGCTCTTCGCGTTGGCCTCGGCCGCCGCCGCGCTCGCGCCCAATCCGCAGATCCTGATGGCGGCCCGGGCCCTGCTCGGCATCGGCGGCGCCATGATCATGCCGGCCACGCTGTCCATCCTGCGCCAGGTCTTCCCCGACCGGCGGGAGCGGGCGGTCGCCATCGGGGTGTGGAGCGCGGTGGCCGCGGTCGGTGCCGCGGTCGGCCCGGTGCTCGGCGGCTTCCTGGTCGAGAACTTTTGGTGGGGTTCGGTCTTCCTCATCAACATCCCGATGATGGCGGCGATGTTCCTGATAGGGCGCTGGCTGCTGCCCGAGTCGCGGGGTGAGCGCAACGGCCCCTGGGACCTGCTGGGCGCGGTGATCGCGGCGCTGGGCGTGCTGGGCATCGTCTTCGGGGTCAAGCGGCTGGGCAGCGGCGCCCCGGTGGTCGGGGTGACCACGCTGCTGCCGATCGTCGTCGGCGTCGTGCTGCTGATCGTCTTCGTCCGTCGGCAGGGCGGCCGCACGCAACCGCTGATCGACATGCGGCTGTTCGCCCGGCCGGCGTTCGGCACCTCCGTCGGCTGCATCGTGCTCGCCATGCTCGCCCTCGTCGGGCTCCAGCTGATCGCCGTCCAGTACCTCCAGTTGGTGCTGCACCTGAGCCCGCTGGAGACCGGGCTGCGGATGCTGCCGCTGGTGTTCTCCGCGATGGCCGCCGGACTCACCGGCTCCAAGCTGTTGCAGGCCCTCGGCCCGCGGGTGATGGTCTCCGGCGGCTTCACCCTCACCGCGCTCGCGGTGGTCTCGCTGACCGCGTTGGGCAGCCAGGACCGCTTCTGGCAGCTGTCCCTCGGCTTCGTGCTGCTCGGCTACGGCTTCCAGTCGACGCTGTTCGGCGCGTACGAGTCGATGCTCAGCGAGGCCCCGGCCGCGCAGTCCGGCGGCGCGGCGGCGCTCGGCGAGACCGCCTACCAACTGGGCGCCGGCATCGGGGTGGCGCTGCTCGGCAGCGTGATGAACGCCGCCTACGCGCCGGGCCTGAACCACGTCGAGGGGGTCTCGGAACGGGCCTCCCGTTCGGCCTCGCACTCGCTGGGCGAGGCGTACAAGGTCGCCACCGGCCTCGGGGAGCACGCCAGGGAGGCGTTGCGGGTGACCGCCCGGGACTCCTTCATCCACGGGCTGCGGGTCACCCTCGTCGCCAGCGCGGTGCTGCTGCTGGTCGGCGCCGGGATCGCGCTGCGGCTGCCGCGCCGGGCCGCGGAGTCCACGGAGCGCGCGGATGCGGACGCCGCGGCAGAGGAGGGCGCCGCGGGCGCCGGGTGCGAGGGGACGCCGGCCCCGGCGAACTCCGGGCGTTGACCCGGGGGCGGGACGGTGGGCGTCGTCGGGCGGGTGACCCTTGCCGGCGCGCCGCCGGGGACCGTACCGTCGGACGCGCGTAACTACCACTGCTAGTTTTTCGCGCGAGAAGCCGCCGGAGGACCCGCCATGACCGCAACGCCGTCCCCGCTCCCGCCCTTCGACCCCAGCGATCCGCTGGGCCTGGACGACCTGCTCACCGACGAGGACCGGGCGGTCCGCGCCACGGTCCGGCGGTGGGCCGCCGACCGGGTCCTGCCGGACGTCGCCGACTGGTACGAGCGCGGCGAACTCCCCGGCATCCGCGAACTCGCCCGCGAGCTCGGCGCGATCGGCGCCCTGGGCATGTCCCTGACCGGCTACGGCTGCGCCGGCGCCTCGCACGTCCAGTACGGACTCGCCTGCCTGGAACTGGAGGCCGCCGACTCCGGCATCCGCTCGCTGGTCTCCGTCCAGGGCTCGCTCGCCATGTACGCGATCTGGCGGTTCGGGTCCGAGGAGCAGAAGCGGCAGTGGCTGCCGCGGATGGCCGCCGGCGAGGTCATCGGCTGCTTCGGCCTGACCGAGCCGGACCACGGCTCCGACCCGGCGGGCATGCGCACGCACGCCAGGCGCGACGGGTCCGACTGGGTGCTCACCGGGCGCAAGATGTGGATCACCAACGGGTCGGTGGCCGGCGTCGCGGTGGTCTGGGCCCGCACCGACGACGGCATCCGCGGCTTCGTGGTCCCCACCGACCTGCCCGGTTTCGCCGCCCCCGAGATCAAGCACAAGTGGTCGCTGCGGGCCTCGGTCACCAGTGAACTGGTCCTGGACGAGGTGCGGCTGCCCGCCGACGCGGTGCTGCCGGACGCCCGGGGGCTGGGCGCGCCGCTGCGCTGCCTGGGCGAGGCCCGCTACGGGATCGTCTGGGGCGCGATGGGGGCGGCGCGCACCTGCTTCGAGGCGGCGCTCGACTACGCGCGGACCCGGGAGCAGTTCGGCCGGCCGATCGGCGGCTTCCAGCTCACCCAGGCCAAGCTGGCCGACATGGCGCTGGAGCTGAACAAGGGGGTGCTGCTCGCGCACCACCTGGGGCGGCGGCGCGACGCCGGCACGCTGCGGCCGGAGCAGATCAGCTTCGGCAAGCTCAACAACGTCCGCGAGGCGATCGACATCTGCCGCACCGCGCGGACCGTCCTCGGTGCCAACGGCATCTCGCTGGAGTACCCCGTCATGCGGCACGCCACCAATCTGGAGTCGGTGCTGACCTACGAGGGCACCGCGGAGATGCACCAACTGGTGCTGGGCAAGGCGCTCACCGGGCTGGACGCCTTCCGGTGAGCACCCCGCTCAACTCTGGTTGAAGAAGCCGCCGTTGCGGGTGCCGCGGGTCTCGCCGGTGACGACCCGGTAGTCGGCCGGCGTGAGCAGGAACACCCGGGTGGCGACCCGTTCGATGGAACCGCGCAGGCCGAAGGTGAGGCCGGCGGCGAAGTCCACCACCCGCTTGGCGTCGGCGGACTCCATGGCCGTCAGGTTGACGATCACCGGGACGCCGTCCCGGAACAGTTCGCCGATGCCGCGGGCGTCCCGGAACGAGGCCGGGGTGACCGTGGCGATGCGGGTGCCCTGGTGCTGGGCGGCCTCGTCGGCCACCCGGACCCGGGGGTCGGTCACCCAGGGGCTGCCGCCCGAGTCGGCGGACTCGGGCCCCTCGGCGTAGTCGTCGTCGTAGTAGCGCTCGTCATCGTTGTCGTCGACGAGGCCAAGCCAGGCACTCGCCTTGCGCACCGATCCCATTGACGCCTCCTCTCACCCGCGGCGTGCGTGTTCCGTTCGCCCTATCGTCGTCCATGAGGGCGAGGGAGTGCCAAGCGGATAGCCGCCGCACGGGGGGTTCGTGACATATCTGGTGCAAAGAGGGTGGTGCGCCGTCAGCTTCCGTGCCCCCGTCGTGAACTGACAGTACGAAAGGCATCACGGAAGGTACCCGAATTGGTGATGTCGACAAGTTGACCGCGGCGGCGGGATTCGACTGCGGGGTAGGTTCGGGCCTGGGACCAGGGCATATGTCCGGGGTCTTGGCAACACTGTGCAATGCAGCCCGATGATCGGGTGACTGGCCCATCGGAGTGTCGTTGACACCGGAACAGAAAAACCTCTGTTCCTCTACAGACACTCCGAAAGTTCAGCACGTGACTACACCGATCACGGAGCAGCGCATCCCGCGCCTCCGCAGGGCGTTCACGGCGACGGTCGTGGCGCCCCGCACCATCCGCGCCAAGCTGATCCGCATCCTCGCGGTGGCCCTGGCGATACTCCTGGCGCTCCTGGGCCTCTCCGCCGCCCGTCAGCTCGGCGACTACGAGAACGCCAGCACCACCGCCGCCGACGCGCACCTCTCCGACGCGCTGCAGGGCTTCGTCCACGAGCACCAGAAGGAGCGTGGCCTGACCACCGGTTACGTGGGAGGGATCACCGAGTTCCACGACCGGATGCTGGCCCAGCGCAAACTCACCGACCGGGCGCTGGCCCAGGTGCAGGAGGAGCTGGCGGGCCGTCAGGACCGCGCCGCCGACGCCGTGCGCCGGGACCTGGGCCGGGTCGACGCCCTCCAGGGCATCCGGACCGCCGCGGACCGCGGCACCGGGCAGGTCGAGCGCACCTACGACTACTTCACCAACACCAACACCGCCCTGAACCGGATCGGGACCGGGCTGGTCGAGGTCCGGGACGCCCAGCTGCGCGCCGACTACCAGGCGCTGCAAGTCGTCAGCGGCGCGAAGGAGTTCACCGGGCAGGAGCGGGCCATCGTGCTCGGCTCGCTGCACGCCGGGCGGTTCCTCGGCAACGACTACACCCGCTTCATGACCACCCGGTCCGGGCGGCTGGCCGCGCTGGACGAGTTCCCCCAGTGGGCCACGCCCCGCCAGGAGCGCCTGGTGACCCGGGCGCTGGCGACGCCGGCCGCCAAGGAGCTGTTCGGCTACGAGAAGCAGATCGTGGCCGGGCGGGGCACGCTGCCCGGGGCGGGCACGGTGCCGCCGGGCGCCTGGTACAACTCCGCCACCGCCACCATCAACGGGCTGCGCACCGTCCAGGTCGCCCTCGGCTCCGACATCAAGGACCGCGCGACCGAGCTGGAGGACGAAGCCGCCCGCACCCTGGCGCTGTTCGCGGCGCTCGCCGTCGGCTCGGTGCTCGCCCTGGGCGCGCTCGCGGTGGGGGCCGCCCGCTCGGTCGCCGGGCCGCTGGGCTCGCTGACCCGGCAGGCCAAGGAGGTCGCCGACGAGCGGCTGCCGGCCGCGGTCGCCCGGGTCCAGAACGAGTCCGGCAAGCCGGAGCCGCTGCAACCGCTGACCGTGCCGCGCGGCGCGGGCGCCGAGGTCCAGCAGCTGGCCGACGCCTTCGACCAGGTGCAGAAGGCCGCCTACGACCTCGCCACCGAACAGGCCGTGCTGCGCCGCAACGGCACCGAATCGCTGGTCAACCTCGGGCGCCGCAACCAGAACCTGGTCCGCCGGCAGATCAGCTTCATCAACAAGTTGGAGCACGAGGACGCCGACCCGACGACGCTGGCCAACCTCTTCGAGCTGGACCACCTCGCGACCCGGATGCGGCGCAACGCCGAGAGCCTGCTGGTGCTGGCCGGCGAGGCCAGCCCGCGGACCTGGGCGACCCCGCTGTCCGTCACCGACGTGATCCGGGCGTCCCTCTCCGAGGTCGAGGACTACCGCCGGGTGAAGCTGCGCCGGGTCGACGCCGCCTTCCTCAGCGGCACGGTCGTCTCGGAGATCTCCCACCTGCTGGCCGAGCTGATCGAGAACGCGTTGAGCTTCTCGCCGCCGGACACCGACGTGGAGGTCGAGGGCCGCCGCACCAGCGCCGGCTACCTCGTCGCGATCGTCGACCACGGCACCGGCATGGACGCGCAGGCGATGGCCGAGGCCAACGTCCGGCTCTCCGGGGCCGCCAGCTTCATGGCCGAACCGACCCGGTTCCTCGGGCACTTCGTGGTCGGTGCGCTGGCCCGCAAGTGCGGGATCGAGGTCCGCCTCGGGGAGGCGCCGGCCGCCGGCACCGTCGCCCGGGTGCTCATCCCGGCCGCCCACCTCGCGGAGTCGGCCGCCACGCCGGCGGTGCCCGTCGCACCCGAGAAGCCGGCGCGGGACACGGTGAAGAAGAAGGGGAACGCGGTGCCGGACGAGCACGCCACGGCGGCGGACGGCGGTGCGGACGCCGGCCGCGCGGACGCGGCACGACCCGCGGCGGGCGGCGAACGGTCCGAACCGCTGCCCCGGCCCCGTGCGGAACGGGCGGAGCGGGAGGCCGCGACCGCCGCCCCCGGCGGGCCGCGCGGTTCCTCGGCCGCCCGCACCCGCAACGGACTGGTCAAGCGCGCCAAGCGCAGCGCCATCCAGTCGGCGGTCGACGAGGCGGCGGCGCCGCGGTGGCAGCAGGAGGCCGCACCGACGCCGGACCGCTCGCCCGACGAGGTCTCCGGGATGCTCGCCACTCTCCGCAGCGCCCACATGCGCGGCGGGATCAGCGTGGAGAAGGAACGCGAGCGGGCCAAGGAGCACGAGCGGGGGACCGCGGGCCGGGACGTGCCGGGCCGCGGGCAGGACGAGCAGGCGCAGCGGGCGGAGCCGGCCGCGCCGAAGGGGGACCAGAAGTGAGCGTCGACCTGCACAACGATTCGCAGACCTTCAACTGGCTGCTGGCCAGCTTCGTCCGCAAGACGGACGGGGTGCGGGACGCGGTGGCGGTCTCCTCGGACGGTCTGCTGATCGCGGTCTCGGACGGGTTGAACCGGACCGACGCGGACCATCTGGCGGCGGTCGTCTCCGGGCTGTCGAGCCTGGCCCGCAGTGCCTCGCGGCGCTACGAGTTCGACGGCGTCAAGCTCATCATGATCGAGATGGGCCGTGGCTTCCTGCTGGTCTCGGCGATCCGGGACGGCAGCTGTCTGGGCGTGCTCGCCGACTCGACCGGCGAACTGGGCCTGGTCGGCTACGAGATGGCCGTCCTGGCCGAGCGGGCCGGGGACCTGCTGAACCCGACGCTGATCGCGGACCTGCGGCAGGTACTGCCCCGATGAGCGAGGAAGCCGAGGAGGACGAACTGTTCGTCCGGCCGTTCATCATGACCGGCGGACGGGCCGAGCCGATGCACGCCGGGCTGCGGCTGGAGACGCTGGTCGTGGCGGTGCCCGAACCGCCGCTGGCGACGCTGGAGTTCGAACGCCGACGGATCGTCACGCTGTGCGCGCAGCCGACGACGGTGGCCGAGGTGGCCGCCGGGATCGGGGTGCCGCTGGGCGTCGCCAAGGTGCTCATCGCCGACCTCGTCGTCGGCGGACTGCTGGTCTGTCAACAACCCAAGGAGCTGCCGCTCCATGTCCTGGAGAGGATCAGGGACCATGTCAGGGCGCTCTGAGAAGGTCGCACCGCTCGCCGTGAAGATCGTCATCAGCGGCGGGCTGGGCGTCGGCAAGACGACGTTCATCGGCGCGATCTCCGAGATCGAGCCGCTGGACACCGAGGCGGCGATCACGCAGGTCTCGGTCGGGGTGGACTCGCTCGTCGGTGTGGAGAACAAGACCACCACCACGGTGGCGCTTGACTTCGGCCGGATCACCCTCGACCCGTCGATCGTGCTGTACCTCTTCGGTACGCCGGGACAGGACCGGTTCTCGTTCCTCTGGGACGACCTGGTGGAGGGGGCGCTGGGGGCGATCGTGCTGGTGGACACCCGGCGCATCGAGGACTCCTTCCCGGCGCTGGACTTCTTCGAGGAGCGCGGGACGCCGTTCGTGCTGGCGGTGAACCACTTCGACGGCGCCCAGCACTTCGCGCTGGCGGAGGTCCGGGAGGCGCTGGGCATCGACGACGCGGTGCCGGCGATCGCCTGCGACGCCCGGCACCGGTCGTCGGTGCGCGACGTGCTGGCGGCGCTGATGGACCAGGTCGTGCTCCGGCACGCGGCCGGCGGCGCGCCCCGGGTGGGGGCGCTGGCGCGCTGAACCGGGCGGGTCCCGCGGGGCGGGCGGACCGGGCCCCCGGCCGACGGCCGGGGCCGGGACGCCCGCCCCGCGTGCGCGCCGGCCGCGGCGCGGCGCACGGTCAGCGGATCTCCGGCGGGCTGATCCGGGAGGCCGTGAGGGCCGAGGGGCCGGTGCCCCACTTCCCGAGGATCCGGTCGTAGGTCCCGTCCTTCCGCAGACGGTTGACCGCGGCCTGGAAGGCGGGGGCCAACGGGGTCCCCTTCTTGAAGGCGAAGCCGACGTCCAGGCGCTTGAACTCGTTGAGGAAGCGCAGGTCCGGCTGTTGCTTCACGGCGTACCGCAGCCCGTTGATGGTGCTCATCACCACGTCGCTGCGGCCCTGTTGGAGCGAGATCCACAGGGCGCCCTGGTCGGCGTAGGTCTTGACGTCGTAGGGCCGCTTCCCGGCCTCCCCGCACCGGTGGGCGTTCTCCTCCAGCGTGGCTTCGAAGGTGGTGCCGGCGCCGGTGGCGACGGTCAGGCCGCACAGCTGGGTCAGTGCGGTGATCTTCTTCAGCGGGCTGTCCCGGCGGGCCGCGAAGCCCTGGCCGTCGTTGACGTAGGTGACGAAGTCGAGTGTCTTGCGGCGTTCGTCGGTGACGCCGAAGTTGCCGGTGCCCACGTCGTACTTGCCGCTGCCCAGCGCCGGCAGGATCGCCTCGAAGCTGGCCACCTCGCGGGTCAGTTTGAGGCCGAGGACCTTGCCGACCGCGTCCGCGAAGTCGATGTCCTGGCCGGCGAGGGTCCTGCCGTCGGGCAGGTAGGTGGCGCCGGGCGGCGTGCCGACGCTGCTGGCCAGGGCGAGGGTGCCGCGGGCGCGGACGTCGGCGGGCAGCAGCGCGGCCGCGGCCGGGTCCTTGCGCACGGCGGAGACCACGTCGGTGGTGGGGATCTGGGCGCGGCCGGCGGCCGGGCCGGCGTCCTGGGTGCCGGCGGCCGTGCCGTCCGCGCCGCAGCCGGTGACCGCCAGGACCGCGGTGGCCAGGAGCGCGGCGGTGCGCAGCGCGGTGCGGGTGGTGCGGGTGGTGGTCATGGGCGCGGGATCTCCAGGTGCTTCTCGAACGGCAGCGGGCCGATCGACTCCGGGTCGGCGGTCAGGTCGAACAGGGGGCGGTAACCCGCCGCCAGGTAGAGGTGTTTGGCCTCCGGCTGGCGGGGGCCCGTGGTGAGGTACAGCCGGGTGTAGCCGCGGCCGGCGGCGTGCTGTTCCAGGGCGGCCAGGACGCGGCGGGCCAGTCCGCGGCGGCGGTGCGCGTGGTGCGTCCAGATGCGTTTGAGTTCGGCGGTGTCGGGGGCGTAGCGGCGGTAGGCGCCGCCGGCGACCGGTGCGCCGTCCTGAAGGAGCAGCAGGAACGCGCCCCGGGGCGGGGTGAATTCGGTGGCCGGGTACTCCTGGTCCAGGTCGACGGGACGGCCGTAACGGGTGGTGTACTCGTGGGTCAGCTCGTCCAGCAGGGGGCGGGCGAGCGGGTCGGTGACGGTGGTCTGACGGATCGTCAGTGTGGCCGCACGGGGCGGCCGTGGCGCGGCGGACATCGGCGCCTCCGTGGCCGGCGGCGGCGCTCGACGGCGTGCGAGCGTGCCGGATGGACAGGACGGGGCGGAGCAGGGAGGGCAAAGCGGTGGAGCGAGGGGAGGGTGCGCCGGACGGCGGCGCGGGTGTGAAGGCGCGCGGCGGGAAGGAAGGAGAACCGCGGAAACAGCCCGGCCTGGAACGGCGGGCCTCAAGGGCAGGGGGTCAGCTCAACAGGAGGACGACCACACGCGACCGAAGTCGATGTGGTCACGGGTGACCAGCCGCTGCCATGGATGCATGCGACCAAGTGGAACAGGCATCCGTTTCCGCGTCAACCGTCACGTGATCCATCGCTCACCACGTGGACGGCATCCCCGACGCCCTTGACAACGGGCCGTGTTGACCCCATAGCCTCAAGGGCCGGTCGTGCTGAGGGGCGCGACCCGTTCTCCGCCGTGTGAAGGCGCTCCACTCCCGTGTCTCGATCTGACGCGTCCACGGAGCCTTCGCATGCCTTCCGACACCCTCGACGCCCCTGCCGTGTCCGCGGCGCCACCCGCCGGGCCGGCGCCGGCCGGCCCGCGCATCGTGCCGCGCCGCCGCTTCGGCCAGTGGACGGCCGCCGCCGTCCTCCTCGCCCTGCTGGCGCTGGCCCTCACCTCCGTCGTCCGCAACCGCGCCTTCCAGTGGGACGTGGTCGCCGACTACTTCCTGACCTCCGCCGTGCTGCGCGGCCTGGGCCTGACGCTCTGGCTGACCGTCGTGGTGATGGTGCTCGGCTTCGCGCTGGGCACCCTGCTCGCGGTCCTCCGACTGTCCGGCAACCCCGTGCTGCGCGGCATCGGGTGGGGCTACGTCTGGCTGTTCCGCTCGATGCCGATCCTGGTGCAGCTGCTGTTCTGGTTCAACATCGGGGCGCTGTACCCGGTCGTCCTCGGCGTGAAGACCGTCAACCTGCTCTCGCCGGTCGCGGTCGCCGTCATCGGACTGACCCTGCACGAGGCCGCCTACGCCGCGGAAGTGGTCCGCGGCGGCATCCTGTCCGTGGACAAGGGGCAGTTGGAGGCCGCCCAGGCGCTGGGCCTGGGGGCCGGCCGGCGGCTGCGCCGGATCGTGCTGCCGCAGGCGATGCGGTCGATCGTGCCGCCGGCCGGCAACATGCTGATCGGCACCCTCAAGGGCACCTCCATCGTCAGCGTCATCGCCGTCCAGGACCTCCTGTACTCCGTCCAGTTGGTCTACCACCGCACCTATCAGGTGATCCCGCTGCTGCTGGTGGCCACCCTCTGGTACGTCCTGGTCACCTCGGTCCTCAGCGTCGGCCAGCACTACGTCGAGCGGCACTACGCCCGCGGTACGGCCGGTGCCCGGTGAGCCCGGCCGCGGGCACCCCGCGCCGCCCGTCGGTGGTGATCGTGGGCGCCGGCCCACGGGGCACCGGGGTGCTGGAGCGGATCGCCGCCAACGCCCCCGAGCTGTACGGCGACGCGCCCCTGGACCTGCACCTGATCGATCCGCACCCGCCCGGCGGCGGCCGGATCTGGCGGCGGGCGCAGTCCCCGCTGCTGTGGATGAACTCCACCGCAGAGGACGTCACCATGTTCACCGACGACAGCGTCGAACTGGCCGGCCCGGTGCGGCCCGGCCCCTCGCTGGCCGAGTGGGCCCGCGCGGTGCGGGACGGACGGCTCGCCGCGCCGCCCGACGTGGCCGACGACGTGGCGGCGCTGGGCCCGCGGGACTTCGCCGGGCGGCGGCTGCAGAGCGCCTACCTGCGGTGGGTCTACGAGGACGCGGTGGCCGCCCTGCCGCCCCGGGTGACCGTGCACGAGCACCGGGGGACCGCGGTGCGGATCTCCGGTGCGGCCGACGGGCGGCAGCAGGTGTGGCTGGCCGGTCGTGCCGCCCCGCTGCTCGCCGACGCGGTGGTGCTGACGCTGGGGCACCTGGAGTCCCAACCCGGCTCGGACGAGAACCGGTTGGCGGACTTCGCGGACCGGCACGGGCTGACGTACCTGCCGCCGGCGTTCACCGCCGACAGCGACCTGGACGCACTGCGGCCCGGCGAACCGGTCCTGGTGCGCGGCTTCGGGCTGGCCTTCGTCGACCTGATGGTGCTGCTGACCGAGGGCCGCGGCGGCACGTACACCACCGGCCGGGACGGGGAACCGACCTACCACCCCTCGGGGCGTGAGCCGGTGCTGCACGTCGGGTCCCGGCGCGGCGTCCCCTACCACTCCAAGATCGGCTATCCGCCGGTCGGCGACCGGCCCCCGCTGCCGCGGTTCCTCGGGCCCGCCGAGGTCGACGCGCTGCTCGCCCGGCCCGGGGGCGTCGACTTCCGGCGGGACGTCCGGCCCTTGATCGACAAGGAGTTGGGCTTCGCCCACTACCACCGGCTCTTCACCGCGCACGCCGACCGCACGCGGATGGCCTGGCCGGACTTCGAGGAGAAGTACGCCGCCGCCGAGCCCGGCAGCGCCGCCCTCCAGGCGCTGGTCTCCGCCGCCGTCCCCGACCCGGCCGACCGGATCGACCTGGACGCGCTGGACCACCCGTTGGACGGGATCCGCTACGCCGACGGCGCGGCCCTCCAGGCCGGACTGCGCGGTCACGTCGAGGCCGACCTGGCCCGCCGGCACGACCCCGCCCACAGCCCCGACCTGGCGGTCTTCCTCGCGCTGCTGTCGGTCTACGGCCAGTTGGTCCGGCTCGGCGACCACGGGCCCTGGTGGCACGGGTTCTTCAGCTTCCTGGCCTCCGGACCGCCCGGCCCCCGGCTGCGGCAGCTGCTGGCGCTCTCCCGGGCCGGCGTGGTGCGCTTCCTGGGCGCCGGACTGACCGTCACCGCCGACCGGGACCGCGGGGTGTTCCGCGCCGGGTCCGCCAGCGTGCCGGGGGAGTGGACCGAGGCCCGCGCCCTGGTCGAGGCGCGGCTGCCGGAGCCGACCGTGGCCCGCACCCGGGACCGGCTGCTGGCCGCCCTGCACGCCGAGGGCGCCCGGGCCACCGCCGGCGGCCTGCTGGCCGTCGACCCCGCCGACGGCCGGATCCTGGACCGGTCCGGGCGCCCGCACCCGCGGCGGTTCGCCCTGGGACCGCACACCGACGCCCGCGGCAGCGGTGCCTTCACCCGTCCCCGCACCAACGCGCCCGCCTTCCGGCAGAACGACGCGAGCGCGCGGGCCCTGCTCACCTTCCTCCGCGACCGCACCGCCCCACCGGTCCCGGTCCCCGCACCCCCTTCGAGGAGCGACGATGCCGCCGACCGGTGATTCCACCGTCACCCACCGACCCCCCGCCCGTCCCGCCGGGGACGACCCGCCCGTCCCGCAGCGGGCCGGGCCCCAGCCGCCGGACGATCCGGCGGCGCTGAGGGTCGTCCCGGTGCGCCATCCCTGGCGCTGGGTGGGGATCGCGGTGACCGCGGTGCTGCTCGCCCAGTTCGCGCACGGCCTGCTGACCAACCCGGCCTGGCAGTGGGGGGTGTTCGCGCGGTTCTTCACCAACACCACGATCCTCCAGGCGGTCTGGGTCACCCTCCAACTGACCGTCTACGGCACCGCCCTCGGCTTCGTGCTGGGCCTGGTGCTGGCCCTGATGCGGCTGTCCGCCAGCCCGTTCCTGCGCTGGGTGGCGTTCGGCTACGTCTGGGCGTTCCGGTCCATCCCGCTCATCGTCCAGCTGCTGTTCTGGTTCAACCTCGCCTACCTCTACAAGCGGCTGGACTTCGGAATCCCGTTCGGCCCCGGCTTCTTCCACTTCGACACCATGGGGCTGGTCGGGGCGATGGGCGCCGCGGTGCTCGGGCTGGCGCTGCATCAGGCCGCGTACGCCGCCGAGATCGTCCGGGCCGGGGTGCAGGCCGTGGACGCCGGCCAGTTGGAGGCCGCCGCCGCGCTCGGCCTGCCGCGGCTGCGCCGGCTGCGTCGGATCGTGCTGCCGCAGGCGATGCGCTCCATCCTGCCGAACGCCACCAACGAGGTGATCTCGCTCTTCAAGGGCACCTCCATCGTCTCGGTGATGGCCATCGGCGAACTCTTCTACCAGGTCCAGGTCATCTACGGACGGAACGGCCAGGTGGTGCCCCTGCTGATGGTCGCCACCGCCTGGTACATCCTCCTCACCACCGTGCTCTCCGTCCTCCAGCACTACGTCGAACGCCACTACGCCAAGGGGGCCGCGCGATGAGCGCCATGGTCGAAATCCGTTCCGTCCACAAGAGCTTCGGGTCCGCGCAGGTGCTGCGCGGCATCGACCTGGAGGTCGCGGCCGGCGAGGTGACGGTGGTGCTCGGGCCGTCCGGATCGGGCAAGTCGACGCTGCTGCGCACCATCAACCACCTGGAGAAGGTCGACAGCGGCTGGATCAGCGTCGACGGGGCGCTGGTGGGGTACCGGAGGTCCGGCGACCGGCTGTACGAGCTGCGGGAGCGGGAGATCCTCAAGCAGCGGACCGGCATCGGCTTCGTCTTCCAGAACTTCAACCTCTTCCCCCACCTGACGGTGCTGGAGAACCTCGTCGAGGCCCCGATCGCCGTGCAGCGCCGCCCGCGCAAGGAGGCCGAGGCCGCCGCCCGCCGCCTGCTGACCCGGGTCGGCCTGACGGAGAAGGCGGACGCCTACCCCAAGCAGCTCTCCGGCGGCCAGCAGCAGCGGGTGGCGATCGCCCGGGCGCTGGCCCTGGAGCCGACCCTGCTGCTCTTCGACGAGCCGACCTCGGCCCTCGACCCCGAACTCGTCGGCGAAGTCCTCGACGTCATCAAGGACTTGGCGCACCAGGGCACCACCATGATCGTCGTCACCCACGAGATCGGCTTCGCCCGCGAGGTCGCCGACACCGTCGTCTTCATGGACGGCGGGCGGATCGTCGAACAGGGCCCGCCGGCGCAGGTCCTCGACCACCCGCGCCACGAGCGCACCCGGGCCTTCCTCTCCAAGGTGCTGTGAACGTGCCCGCCGCCACCACCCGTACGACCCCCACGCCCCCCTTCCTGCCCGCAACGCCTCCAAGGAGACGCCCCGTGATCCGCCGCACCCTCGCCGCCGCCCTCGCCCTCGCCGCCGGCTCCGCCCTGCTGACCGGCTGCGGCGCCGGCGACGCGGCGAGCGCGGAGGTCGCCGCCGGCAACCACGGTCCGAAGCTCAACATCGGCCCCGAGCAGCACCGCGTCCGCGGGACCAAGGACCCCCGGAGCGCCGCGCTGGTGCCCGCCCGGGTCCGGGAGAGCGGCGCACTGCGGATCGGCGTGGGCGCCGAGAGCAGCCCGCCGCTCAGCTTCTACGCCACCGACGACAAGACCCTCATCGGCGTCGAGGAGGACGTGGCCACCCTGGTCGCCGACACCCTCGGCCTCGCCCCGCGCTTCGAGCCGCTGTCCTGGGAGAACCTCTTCGTCGGCCTGGACAGCGGCAAGCTCGACGCGGTCTTCAGCAACGTCACCGTCACCGAGGAGCGCAAGGACAAGTACGACTTCGCCACCTACCGGCTCGACCAACTGGCGATGGAGGCGAAGAAGGGCAGCGGCTGGAAGGTCCGCGGCGCGGCGGACGTGGCGGGCAGGACCGTCGCGGTCAGCTCCGGCACCAACCAGGAGAAGATCCTCGTCGACTGGAGCAAGGAGGACGAGGCGGCCGGCCGCAAACCGGTGGACATCAAGTACTTCCAGAAGGCGTCGGACGTCTACCTCGCACTCCAATCGGGCCGGATCGACGGCTACTTCGGCCCCAACCCGACCGCCGCCTACCACGTCGGCGTCGCCGGCCAGACCGAGATCGTCGGCACCTTCTCCGGCGGCGGCGCCCGCCTCAAGGGCGAGATCGCCGCCACCACCCGCAAGGGCAGCGGCCTGGTCAAGGCGTACGCCGCGGCCCTGCAGAAGGTCATCGACGACGGCCGCTACGCCAAGGTGCTGGCCCGCTGGGGGCTGTCCGGGGAGGCGGTGCGGACCTCGCGGATCAACCCGCCCGGCCTGCCCAGGACCAGCGACTGACACCCGGCACCCGGCCCCGTACCCCACCGGCCCCAGAGGCCCCACAGGAAGGCCCCTCCCCATGCCCGTACCGCACCCCCCGCTGCGGCTGGCCGTCGCCCTGGACGCCCCGCAGGCCCCGCCCCGCTACGACGCCGCCCACCACATCGCCCTCGCCCGACTCGCCGAGCGCGGCACCCTGGACTTCGTCACCCTCGACGACCGCTTCGACGGCGCCGGCCCGGACGCGCTGGCGGTGCTCGCCCGGATCGCACCCGCCACCGAACGGATCGGACTGGTCCCCACGGTGACCACCACCCACACCGAGCCGTTCCACGTCTCCACCGCCGTGGCCACCCTGGACTGGGTCAGCCGCGGCCGGGCCGGCTGGACGGTGGAGGCGTCCACCACCGAGACCGAGGCCGCGCTCGTCGGACGCCCCCACGCCCTCGCCTCCGCCCCCACCGGGAGGGAGCCCCGTCCGACCGCCCCGGCGGCCGAGGTCTGGTCGGAGGCCGGCGAGGTCGCCGACGTCGCCGGGCTGCTCTGGGACAGCTGGGAGGACGACGCGGAGATCCGCGACCGGGCCACCGGCCGCTTCGTCGACCGCGCCAAGCTGCACCACGTCGACTTCACCGGACGCACCTTCGCGGTCCGCGGGCCGTCCATCGTGCCCCGTCCGCCGCAGGGCCGCCCGGTGACCGTCGTCGACGCGACCGGGGAGACCGGCGGGCCGGACGGTGCGGACGGCGCGCCGGTCGGGGCGGGCCCGGAACCCGGCGGGGCGCGCTGGGAGGTGGCCGCCGCCCGGGCCGACGTCGCCCTGGTCCGGGCCGAGGACCCGCAGACCGCCGGCACCGCCCGCACCGCGCTGCACGCCCGCGCCCGGGCGCTCGGCCGCGACCCCGACCGGCTGCTGGTCCTGGCCTCGCTCCCGGTCGAGCTGCACTCCCCGGCCGACGCCGCCGGGCTCGCCGATCTGCTCGGCGACTGGTTCGCCCAGGGCGCCGCGGACGGCTTCCACCTGCGCCCCGCCGACCCCGGCCGGGACCTGACCCGGTTCGTCGAGGGAACCGTCCCGCTCCTGCGGGAGCGCGGCCTGTTCCGCCGCTCCTACGAGGGCACGACCCTGCGCGAGCACCTCGGCCTGCCGCGCCCTGCCAGCACGTACGCCCTCGCCCGGGAGGCCGCCCGATGAGCCGGGAACCCCGTCCCCGCAAGCAGATCCACCTCGCCGCGCACTTCCCCGGCGTCAACAACACCACCGTCTGGGCCGTCCCGCCCGCCAGCCCGACCACCACCCCTGGCCGAGACGCTGCGCGTCACCCCGCTCTCGGCAGCCAGATCGACTTCTCGTCCTTCGAGCACCTGGCGCGGACCGCGGAGCGCGGCCTGTTCGACTTCTTCTTCCTGGCGGAGGGGTTGCGGCTGCGCGAGCACAAGGGCCGGATCCACGACCTCGACGTGCTCGGCCGGCCCGAGTCGCTCACCGTGCTGAACGCCCTGGCGGCGGTCACCGAGCGGCTGGGCCTGGCCGGCACGGTCAGCGCCACCTTCAACGAGCCCTACGAACTCGCCCGGCGCTTCGCCTCCCTGGACCACCTCAGCGGCGGCCGGGCCGCCTGGAACGTCGTCACCACCTCCGACGCCTTCACCGGGGAGAACTTCCGGCGCGGCGGCTTCCTCGACCGCGCCGACCGCTACACCCGCGCCGCGGAGTTCCTCGCCACCGCACGGGAGTTGTGGGACTCCCGGCCGGTCGGCGAGCCGCCGCGGCGGGTGGACCACCAGGGCCGGCACTTCACCGTCCGCGGCGAGTTCGGCGTGGCGCGCAGCCCCCAGGGCCACCCCGTCGTCATCCAGGCCGGGGACTCCCCCGAGGGCCGGGAGTTCGCCGCCTCCGCCGCCGACGTGATCTTCACCCGGCACGGCGGGTTGGCGGCCGGCCGGGACTTCTACGCGGACGTCAAGCGCCGGCTCCCGGCGTACGGGCGGCGGCCCGCCGACCTCAAGATCATGCCGGGGGTGACCTTCGTCCTCGGCGACACCCTCGCCGAGGCCCAGGAGCAGGCCGCCGAGATCCGCCGGCAGCAGGTCTCCCCGCAGACCGCGCTGGTCACCCTGGAACAGGTCTGGGGGGTGGACCTGTCCTCCTACGACCCCGACGGGCCGCTGCCGGACATCGACCCGGACCCCGACGGCGAGCTGGCCCGCGGCCGGGTGCGGATCGCCGACCCGCAGGCGGTCGCCGACAAGTGGCGGGCGCTCTCCCGCGCCAAGGGGCTGTCCATCCGGGAGACGGTCATCGAGACCACCGGGCGGCAGTCGTTCATCGGCACCCCCGAGAGCGTCGCCCGTGAGATGGACGACTTCGTGCAGGGCGACGCCGCCGACGGCTTCATCGTCGTGCCGCACCTCACCCCCGGCGGCCTCGACTCCTTCGTGGCGCGGGTCGTCCCCCTGCTCCAGGAGCGTGGCGTGTACCGCACGGAATACACCGGGACCACCCTGCGCTCCCATTTGGGGCTGCCCGATCCGGCGCGCCCCGTACGGAAGGACTGACATGAGCAGCAGCACGACCGAGCCGGATGCCGTCCGCGCCTGGCAGGAGTGGCGCGAGGGTCGCCTGACCACGGTCGCCGCACCGTACGGTCCGCTCGCCCTCGTCGGCACCCACTGGCTCGCCGACCACCCCGACGGCCGCATCGCGGGGCTGCCGGGACACTGGACGGTCGCCGCCGACGGGGCCGCGGTCGTCCTCCGGGCCGCGCCCGAGGACGGGCTCACCGTGGACGGCGCACCGGCCGCCGGTACCGTCCGGCTCGACCGGGACGGCGGGCCGGCGGCGGCCCGGGTCGCCCATGGGGCGCGTCGCCTGGTGGTGCTGGAGCGCGAGGGCCTGTGGGCGGTCCGCGACTTCGATCCGGACTCGCCGTCCCGGCGCGCCTTCGCCGGCATCGACGTCCACCCGTACGACGCGCGCTGGGTGCGCCCGGGCCTGTTCCGCCCGTATGCCGAGCGGCGGACCGTCCGGGTGCCCAACGCCGACGGGCAGGAGCGGGGCTTCGTCCTGGGCGGGGAGCTGGCCTTCACCCTCGACGGCGACGAGCACGTCCTCCAGGTCGCGGTCGAGCCGGACGGTTCGCTGTGGGCGGTGTTGGCCGACGCCACCAGCGGAACCGACAGCTACCGCTTCCGCTTCTTGCGGACGCCCGAACCGGCCGCGGACGGCACCGTGCCGGTCGACCTCAACCGCACCCAGTTGCCGCCCTGCGCCTTCGCCGACCACTTCATCTGCCCCTTCCCGGCGCCCGGCAACACCCTGCCGTTCGCCCTGCGGGCGGGGGAGCGGAACGCACTCGTCCGCTGAGTCGGACATCCCCCGCGTGCGAGGCCAGCCGCCCCGGCAGTCGTCAACTCGACTGCCGGGGCGGCGCGTTGGGGGCGCGCGTCGGGGTGGTGCGCAGGGCGTGGGATCGCGCCGGCCCTCTTGCGCCACGGGGGCCGGGCACCGGACACTCCCGCTCAGCGAGCTTTTGTCAGGGGCACGCAAAAAGGCGGGGTTCCCCACACGTCCGCGTGCCCTTCGGCTGCTCGCCTCACCGGTCGCCCCTCGGCGGCCCCCGATCCCCCTCGGAGGAATCAGTGAGGAACGAGCGCACCACCCCCCGCAGCGGCGTGGCGAGACGCACCCGGCTGATCGCCGCGGCGTCCGGACTGGTGGCCGTCGGCGCCATCGCCCTCCCGACCGCCGCCGGCGCCCAGACCCCTGCCCCCGCCACGACGTTCAGCGCCGCCCAGCTCAGTGCCGCGGGCAACGCGGTCCGCACCGCGGACGTCGCGGGCACCGCCTGGCGGGTGGACCCGACGACCCACACCCTGGTCGTCACCGCCGACAGCACCGTCTCCCCGGCCCAGCTCACCAAGATCCAGCAGGCCGCGGGCAGCAACGCCGGGGCGGTCCGGATCGAGCGCACCGCGGGCAAGATCCGCAAGCTGATCGCCGGCGGCGACGCCATCTACGCGCCCAGCTGGCGTTGCTCGCTCGGCTTCAACGTGCGCAGCGGCAGCACCTACTACTTCCTGACGGCCGGCCACTGCACCGACGGCAAGCCGCCCTGGTACACCAACTCCGCCGGCACCACCAGCATCGGACCGACCACCGGCTCCAGCTTCCCCGGCAACGACTACGGCATCGTGAAGTACACCAACGCCTCGGTGGCGCACGAGGGCACGGTCGGCAGCCAGGACATCACCAGCGCCGGGAACCCCACGGTCGGCCAGGCGGTCACCCGCCGCGGCTCCACCACCGGCATCCACAGCGGCAAGGTCACCGGCCTGAACGCCACCGTGAACTACGGCAACGGCGAGATCGTCTCCGGCCTCATCCAGACCACCGTCTGCGCCGAGCCCGGTGACAGCGGCGGCCCCCTCTACGCGGGCACCAAGGCGCTGGGCCTGACCTCCGGCGGCAGCGGCGACTGCACCAGCGGCGGCACCACCTTCTTCCAGCCCGTCACCGAGGCGCTCAGCGCGTACGGCGTGAGCGTCTACTGACCGGCTGAGACGGCTCGCCCGCGCGCGAGAGGGCCCCCGCCGACCGGTCGGCGGGGGCCCGGCGGCGGGCCCGTCGCCGGGCCTCGACCGGCCTCGGGGCCGGGCCTACCATGGGAGACGAAGGCGACTCGGGCGATGCGACGGCACGTTTCAGGGGGCCGTGATGGTCGGAGAACTGGTGGCGGCCGGAGTGGCGCTGGCCTCCGCGGGGACGGTCTACGTGATGGCCGCGGCACGGGTGGTCAAGCAGTACGAGCGCGGCGTGGTGCTGCGGCTGGGTCGGCTGACCGCCCCGGTGCGCGCCCCGGGCTTCACCATGATCATCCCGGGCGTGGACCGGATGCGTAAGGTCAACATGCAGATCGTCACGATGCCGGTGCCCGCCCAGGAGGGCATCACCCGGGACAACGTCACGGTCCGGGTGGACGCGGTGGTCTACTTCAAGGTCGTCGACGCCGCCGACGCCATCATCGAGGTGGAGGACTACCGCTTCGCGGTCTCCCAGATGGCGCAGACCTCGCTGCGGTCGATCATCGGCAAGAGCGAGCTGGACGATCTGCTGTCGAACCGCGAGAAGCTCAACCAGGGCCTGGAGCTGATGATGGACAGCCCGGCGATCGGCTGGGGCGTGAGCGTCGACCGGGTCGAGATCAAGGACGTCTCGCTCCCGGAGACGATGAAGCGCTCGATGGCCCGCCAGGCGGAGGCCACCCGGGACCGGCGGGCCCGGGTGATCAACGCGGACGCCGAGCTCCAGGCGTCCCGGAAGCTCGCCGAGGCCGCCGCGGCCATGTCCGACCAGCCCGCGGCGCTGCAACTGCGACTGCTGCAGACCGTGGTGGCGGTCGCCGCCGAGAAGAACTCCACCCTCGTCCTGCCCTTCCCCGTGGAGCTGCTGCGCTTCCTGGAGCGCTCCGGCCTCCAGGCCGAGGCGCAGACCGCGCAGGTGGCGGCGGAGGGCCAACGGGCCCGTGCGCAGCGGCCGGCCGGTGCCGCCGCCCCGCCCCCGGCGTCGAAGCCCCCGGCCCGGGGCCCGGTGGGCGGCGGTCGCGTCGAGGACGTCCTGCCGGCGCTGGAGGACCTCCCGGAGAGCGAACGCCTCGGCTAGTGCGCCGACCGCGATGGTTCGCCGGGTTGGAGGGGTGCGCAATCGGCGCGGTGAGGCTGCCGAGCCCGGTGTCGCACAGGCTGCCTGCCACCAGAAGGCCGAAGATCACGCGCAGACGGCTGGAGGTCCTCTGGCGCGCGTCCGGTCAACCGGACGGGTGGACCGGCGCCGTCACCAGCGCCGACCACGTCCACCTGCATCACCGAATCAGCGCGTCGTTGAACCGGGCGAACCTTCGCAGTCGGAGCCCTGGGCGGCCTACGCGGTTGTGGCGATGCCGCCGTCGACGGGGATCACGGCGCCCGTCAGGTAGGCGCCTGCCCGGCTGGCGAGGAACACGGCGACACCCGCCATGTCGTCGTCGCGGCCGATCCGGCGTAGTGGGGCCGACGCCGCGATCGCCTCGCCGAACTCATCGAGGGTGGCGGCCATCATCGTCGACGGGAACGGTCCCGGCGCCACGGCGTTCACGGTGACGTGCTGCGGTCCCAGTTCCTTGGCGAGCACTCTGGTGAGTTGGTGCAGTGCGGCCTTGCTGCTGGAGTACGAGTAGTTGGGCCGCTGGGGGATGTGGATGGCGGCGATGCTGCCGATGTTGATGATCCGCGCGGGATCGTCGGCGGTGCCCGCCCTGCGCAGTGCGGGCAGCAGCGCCTGGACCAGCCAGAACGGCGACTTCAGGTTGAGGTCGACGACCGTGTCCCAGGCCGCGTCCGGGAACGTCGCCAGCGGCTCGTCCCACATGGCGCCCGCGTTGTTGACGAGGATGTCGAGAGGCTCCGAGTCGGCGGCGACGAGGTCGGACAGCCGCCGACACTCGTCGTGGCGGGACAGGTCGGCGGGGATGGCCCGCACCGCACCGAACGTGGACAGCCGTTCCTGTGCCTGAGCGCACGCTTCCGCGTTGCGTGAGCTGATGACCACGCGGGCGCCCGCCTGGAGAAGGCCACGCGCGATCATCATCCCGATGCCTCTGGTGCCACCGGTGACGAGCGCGCGCCTTCCGCTCAGATCGAAAAGTTCTGCATGCGTGGTGAATTGGTTGTCTGCCACGTGACGCCTTTCTGGTTGGTCGTGCGGGATGGTGCGTCGGGGTGTTCGGCAGGTCGATGTGGGGGTGCTCCGCCCTGCTGTGTCCCTGCCATGGAACCCGTATGCGTGCGCGGGTGGGAGCTACTGCTCTTCCGGGTAACGGCAGTACCTCCCAGCACACCGCCGCACGACCTACGGTGGTGAGGTGAACGACTGCGAGAGGCGCGAGCAGGCCGACGAGGTGCGGGAGTTCCTCAGCACCCGTCGCGCCCGGATTACGCCCCAGCGGGCGGGGCTGCCCGTCTTCGGTGGCAATCGACGTGTGACGGGGTTGCGCCGGGAGGAGGTGGCACTGCTGGCCGGGATGAGCGTTGACTACTACATCCGCCTGGAGCGCGGGAACTTGAAGGGCGCCTCGGACTCGGTGCTGGACTCCTTGTCCCGCGCACTTCAGCTCGACGATGCCGAGCGGGCCTACCTCTACGACCTGGCCCGCGCGGCCACCGCGTCCGAGCGTCGGCCACCTACTGCGGTGGGGCGGATCCGACCGGTGGTTCTGCGGGTGCTCGACGCGATGACCGACCTGCCGGCCTACATCCGCAACGGGCGGTTCGACATCCTCGCCGCCAACGCTCTCGGCCAGGCTCTGTACGCCCCGGTCTACGATTCCCCGTTGTTCGCGCAGCGTGGTCCGGTCAACACCGCGCGGTTCGTGTTCCTCGATCCTGGTTCTGCCGATTTCTGGCCCGAGTGGGAGAGGGCCGCCAACGACTCGGTCGCCTACCTGCGCACCGAGACCGGCCGCTCGCCGCAAGACAGGGGGCTGATGGACCTGATCGGCGAGCTCTCCACAAAGAGCGACGAGTTCGCCCAGCGTTGGGCCAGGCACGACGTGAAGTTCCAACGCTCCGGCGTGAAGCGACTCCACCACCCGCTCGTCGGGGACCTGGCCCTGCCCTACGAAGCCCTCGATCTGCCCGCTGCCCCCGGGCTCCGTATCACCATCTACGCACCCGAGCCCGACGCACCCGAACGCCAGGCACTCGATCTTCTGGCCAGCTGGACCGGCTCGACCGCAGTCGAGCGCTGACCATCGTCACCCCGCGTCCGCCGTCCGTGCGCCCGGCCGTCGGGCCCGTGACCGGACCGGAATTCCGCAGACGTTTTCCGGACAGCCGCGGCCCTCACACTTCGGGTGCCGCCGCCCGTGCCGCGCACCGTCTGATGTCCGCACTCAGGACTTCGGCGCGCGAATATCGGTGTGAACGCCGTGTGCTGAAAACGTGAACTCCCGTACCTGAGACCGGAACCCGGTCTTGTGCACGAGTGGGGCGGGTGGGAATACTCGGCTCCGTTGGCATGGACGCGACTCCCCGCGGCGGCTGCCACGGGGTCGACCCGTCCGTGCTCGGTACCTCACACCTCGCTCTCGGGCCCGCAGGACTCCCCACGGTCTGGGCCCATCCCCCCACGGGAGGCTCTGAGTTGACGCACCGACGCATACCCCACCACCGCGCGATGCTGGCCAGTGCGGGCGCGCTCGCGCTCGCCGCCACCGCGACCCTGACCCTCGCCAACGCCCACGCGGCCCCCGCGCCCTCGGCGGCCAAGCTCTCGCCGGCCGCCGCGACCACCCTGGCGTCCCAGTTCACGTCCGGTACGGCCGGCGCGTTCTACGACGCCAAGGCCCAGAAGCTGGTCGTCAACGTCGTTGACGAGGCGTCCGCGGCGACCGTCCGGGCCAAGGGCGCGGAGGCCAGAGTCGTCAAGCACTCGATGGCGCAGCTCGACGCCGCGCGGCAGACGCTGAAGGCCAAGGCGACCATCCCCGGCACCGCCTGGGCGATGGACCCCCGCACCAACAAGGTCGTGGTGACCGCCGACCGCACGGTCACCGGCGCCAAGCTGGACCGGCTCACCACGGTCGCCAAGGGCCTCGGCGACACCGTCGAAGTCCGCCACAGCAAGGGCGAGTTCAAGCCCCTGATCGCCGGCGGCGACGCGATCTGGGGCAGCAGCGCCCGCTGCTCGCTCGGCTTCAACGTGGTCAAGGACGGCCAGCCGTACTTCCTGACCGCCGGCCACTGCGGCAACGCGGTCAAGGAGTGGTCCGACCAGCAGGGCGGCCAGACGATCGCGACCACCGAGGAATCCACGTTCCCGGGCAACGACTACTCGATCGCCAAGTACACCGGCAACACCGAGCACCCCAGTGAGGTGGACCTCTACGGGGGCACCCAGAAGATCACCAAGGCGGCGGACGCCACCGTCGGCGAGAAGGTGCAGCGCAGCGGCAGCACCACCCAGGTGCACGACGGCACCGTCAAGGCGCTGAACGCCAGCGTCAACTACCAGGAGGGCACGGTCAACGGGCTGATCCAGACCGACGTCTGCGCCGAGCCCGGCGACAGCGGCGGCGCCCTCTTCGACGGCGAGAGCGCCCTGGGCCTCACCTCCGGCGGCAGCGGCGACTGCTCCAGCGGAGGCGAGACCTTCTTCCAGCCGGTTCCGGCCGCCCTCCAGGCGTACGGCGCACAGATCGGCTGACCCGGCTGCTCGGCCCCGGCCGATGGCAGGCACCGGCCCCCGGACGCGCTCCTCGTCCGGGGGCCGGCGCCGTTGTCGCCCGTCGCCGCGTTCCTGACGTCACATCAGGACGTGGCCGGGGCGGGTCAGAACTCGAAGACCGAGCTCTTTCCGGCCGTCATCTCGCAGGAGTTGGCGAAGGTGTGGGTGTACGAGACCCGGCGCCCCTGCCAGACGCCGTCCGCGGTGACCACGATGGGGGCCCAGATCTTGTTGCATATCCGCTGGCCCTGGGCCTCGGTCACCTTGGTGAAGTCACCGGCGACGGTGCGCAGTTGGGCGCAGGCGGCCTGCGCGTACGGGTGGCTGCCGGCGGCCTTCGGCATACAGCTCAGCGTCGCCGCGCGCAGCGCCGTGGCGCTCGCGCGACTGTCGCCCTGGCCGATGGTCAGGACCATTTCGGTGGGTGCGTACAGGCCACCGGTCCGGGCGGGCTGGGCCGGTGCGGCGGCGGCCTGCGCGGTGGTGGACAGCGCGCCCAGAACCAGCGCCGCGCCGATTGCGACCGCCCCAGTGATGTACCGCATGACGAACACTCCTTTGTGTCGTGGGTGCAGATGCCGGACGGGAGTCTGGCCCAACCGCATCTCAAACGCACGCGGCCCGATCACTTTCAGTCGATAGATGAAAGCTGAGGGTAATGGCGCGAATGCGCCCGGCGGCGGGGGAGTGGAGTGCCCGGGGGCGGTGTGCGGCCAGCGCCGATGAGGCTCCGCCGGTGGCGGCGGGAACGCCCCCGTGCGGAGCGAATCCGGCCGCCGACCGGTCGTTCGGGCGGTCTTCGATCTCCGGCGATTGGCCGAAGGGCAGGGCCTGTTCGGCGGTCGTCGCCGCCGCCCCGCGGGGCCGTCTACCCGTTGCCCGGCCCCGCATTCCCGCCGCCCGCGCCGTCGGGGCGCTCGTCCAGGCCGGGCAGTCCCGCGGTGAGTGCCCGCATGCCCCGGGCGACCAACTCCGCGGGGCCGTGCGGGCCGTCCGCCCGCGCGTCGCCGGCGGCCCACTCCTCGACCGCGACCCGCATCGCGGTGTTCGCCGCGGCCGCGGCCAACCGCACGTCGAGCGGGTCGGCGCCGGTGAGCCGTGCCAGCACCGGCTGCAACTCCTCCTCGGAGTCGTGGTGGACGCGGTGCCAGACCGCGCGCAGCGCCGGGTCGCCGGGCATCGCCCGGAGCAGCCCGCGGGTCCAGCGCAGGGCCTCCTCGGCGGGGCCGTCGGTGGGGGTCAGTGCGCGGCGGGCGGCCTGCTCCAGCGCGGCCCGGGTGGGCGGTGCGTCCGGGCGGGCGGTGGCCTCGGCCAGGTCGTCGATCCACTGCCGGACGCCGACCGCGAGCAGCGGGGCCACCGCGTCCTCCTTGGTCCGGAAGTACCGGTAGAAGGTGCGCAGGGCGACCCCCGCGGTGCGGGCGATCTCGTCGGCGGTGACGCCGGGGCCGCGCTCGGCGAACAGGGCCGCCGCGGTGCGGGCGATCTCCAGTTGCGTCTCGGCCTTGCGGCGCTCGGTGAGGGAGGGTCGCGCGGGGGTGTGCGCGGCTGTGGTGCGCGGTGCGGTGGGCATGGTCCCAGCTTACGGAGCGCAGTGGCGCATAGGCATGACGTGCGAATATGGCACATCGTGCCAAGTGGGCGTACGGTGCGGACAGAACCCCCTAGAGGCACCCCGCCCCCGGGCACTTCACGAACGGAGCAGGACCATGAACCGCTTTGACGGACGTCGCGCACTGATCACCGGCGGCGGCTCGGGCATCGGACAGGCCACCGTGCACCGGATCCTCGCGGAGGGCGGCCGGGTCGTCGCGGTGGACGTCGACGAGGCGGGCCTGGCGGCCACCGCCGAGCGGGCCGCCGCGGACGGCACCGCCGACCGCCTCCACACCACGCGCCTGGACATCGCGGACGAGGCCGCGGTGCAGTCCGGCGTCGCCGCCGCGGTGGCGCACCTCGGCGGGCTGGACGTGCTGGTCAACGCGGCCGGCATCCTGCGCTCCGCGCACACCCACGCCACCACGCTGGACTTCTTCAACAAGGTCATTTCGGTCAACCTGACCGGCACCTTCCTGATGATCCGCGAATCGCTGCCGGCCCTGCTGGAGGGGCAGACCCCGGTGATCGTCAACTTCAGCTCCACCTCGGCGTCGTTCGCCCACCCGTACATGGCGGCGTACGCGGCCAGCAAGGGCGGCATCCAGTCGATGACGCACGCCATCGCCAGCGAGTACAGCAAGCAGGGGCTGCGCGCGGTGTGCGTGGCGCCGGGCTCGATCGCCAGCAACATGACCACCGGCCGTGGCCCGGGGCTGCCGGAGGACGCGGACATGAGCCTGTTCGTGAAGCTTGCCCCGGCGCTCGGTCAGGGCTTCGCCGGCCCGGAGACCGTCGCCGGCGTGATCGCGATGCTCGCCTCGGAGGACGGCGCGTTCGTCACCGGCACGGAGATCCGCATCGACGGCGGTACGCACATGTGACGGACCGGCGACGGCCGGAAACCGCCGGCCCGTGGGGATCACCGCGGGCCGGGGGCCGCGAGAATGAGGGACGGCGCCCCGTGCGTGCCGCGTCGGGAGGGGCGTGGCAGGCGCGGGGCGCCGTCGTTCGTGCCGGTGCTCAGGCCGGCAGGTGCTTCTCGCCGTCGGCCGTCACGCCGCCGGCCCGCTCGTCGGCCGTCTTGTGCAGCGTCGCCAGCGCGACGGTGACCAGCGCGCCGCCCACCGCCCACGCGGAGAGCACCAGCAGCGGTCCGGTCAGGGACTGGCCCCGGAAGTAGGCGATCGAGCGCGCCGCCCAGGTGCCGGCGCCCGGCGGCAGGGCGGGGCCGATCGCCCGCCAGAACGGCGGCAGCAGCGGGTACGGGTAGGCGCCGCCCGCGCTCGGATTGCCGAACACCACGATCACCAGGATCGCCAGGCCGATGCCGATGACGCCCAACAGCCCCTGGAAGGCCAGGGTGGTGGCGCCCACCGCGAAGACGGTCAGCGCGCCCAGGCCCCACAGCCCGAAGAGGCTGCCGGGCAGCGCGCCGAGGACCGGGCCGACCACGATCGCCCCGGCCAGCCCGGCGGCGATCGCGTAGAGCGCCAGCGCGGCGAGCCGGATGACCGCCCGCTGCCGGTTGGCCGGGCGCGCCCCGGCGCTGATCGCCAGGATCGCGGCGCACAGGTAGCCGCCGACGCACCACCCCACGACCAGGTAGAAGGACGACAGGCTGCGGCCGTCGCCGGCGTCGGTCGGGATCACGTCCTGGGTGCGCACGGTCCGTCCCTGCTGCTTCTCGGCCGCCGTCACGACCGCCTCGACGGCCTGGGAGAGCGAGGCGCCGCCCCCGCTGGCGACCAGCAGCCGGTCGGTGGTGCCGCGCGGATCGACGAGCAGCGCGGCGTCGAGGGTGCGGTCCTCGATCTGGCGCCGGGCGGCCTGTTCGGAGGCGACCGGGCGCGGGTCCAGCGGTGCGCCCGGGAGCCGGTCGAGCTTCTGCACGAGGTCCCCGCGGATCTGGGCGGGGGCCACCACGGCGAGCGGCACGCGGTCCGGCTTCGGGTGGTGGAAGGCGCCGGCGTACGACGTGATGAACGCGACCATCAGGCCCAGCACCCCGATCACCAGGAGCGCCGCCCGGGCCGTCACCGCGCTCTTCACCTCCTCGACGAAGGTCGGGCGGGTGCCGTCGTCGATCGTGGCCATGCGCCGCTCCGTTCTGGGGTTCGCAGCTCTTTCAGGGGCTTTATATCCTTTTTGGTCGATATCTCCCGAATCGGGTGCGTCCCGGGCGCGTGTTCGTACGGATGTTCGAAAGAGGCGTTATGGTGGAGGAAGCGAAACGAGGGACGCGAATACAGCCGGGGGGCGTATGAGGTGCAGGAGGTGCGGATGCCCGGGTTCACGCATCTGCACACCGCTTCGGGCTTCTCACTGCGCTACGGCGCCTCCCACCCGGAGCGGCTGGCCGAGCGCGCCGCCGAACGCGGGATGGACGCCCTCGCCCTGACCGACCGGGACGGGCTCTCCGGCGCCGTCCGGTTCGCCAAGGCCGCCGCCGCGGCCGGCGTCCGCCCCCTGTTCGGCGCCGAACTGGCCGTCGCCGACGGGGAGTCCGCGCCCCGACCCGCCGCCCGCCCCCGCACCCCGGTCCGCGGCGGCGCCTTCCTCGACGAGTCCGCCGCCCGCGTCGTCTTCCTGGCCCGGGACGGCGCCGCCGGCTGGGCCGCCCTGTGCCGACTGGTCTCGGCCGCCCACGCGGGCCGCACCGGACGCCCGGTCCTGCCGCGGCACGCCCTGGACGCCGCCACCGACGGGCTGACCGTCCTGCTCGGGCCGGACTCCGAGGTCGGCCGGGCGCTGGCCGCCGCCCGCCCGGACCACGCCGCGCGGCTCCTCGCCCCCTGGCGCGAGCGGTACGGCGACGCGCTGCGCCTGGAGGTCGTCGACCACGGGCGCCCGGGCAGCGGCCCCGGTTCCCTGCGGCTGGCCGCCCGCACCCTCGGCTTCGCCGTCGACCAGGGCGTCCCCGCCGTCCTGAGCAACGCGGTCCGCTACGCCGACCCCGGTCAGGGCCCGGTCGCCGACGTCCTGGACTCCGCCCGCCGCCTGGTGCCGGTGGACCGGCGCCGCCCCGAGACCTGGGACGGCGGCGAGCGCTGGCTGAAGGACGCCGCCGCGATGGGCCGCGCCGCCGAGCGGATCGCCGAGGCGGCCGGCTTCCGGCGCGGCCGGGCCCACCGGCTGCTCGCCCTGACCGAGGAGACCGCAGGGGAGTGCCGGGTGGACCCCCGAAGCGACATCGGACTCGGCCGGATCCACTTCCCCGAACCCGCCCTGGTCGGCGCCGCGCACCGCACCGCCGCCCGGGTGCTGCGCTCCCGCTGCGCCGCCGCGATGGTGCTGCGCGGCTACGACCGCGACCGCACCCGCTGGGCCCGGCTGCACGACGAACTGGGCACCATCGAGCGGCTCGGCTACCCCTCGTACTTCCTGACGGTCGCTCAGGTCGTGGACGACGTCCGGAGCCTGGGGATCCGGGTGGCCGCCCGGGGCTCCGGCGCCGGGTCCCTGGTCAACCACCTGCTGGGGATCGCCCACGCCGACCCGGTCGAGCACGGGCTGCTGATGGAACGGTTCCTGTCCGGGCGGCGGGCCGCACTGCCGGACATCGACATCGACGTGGAGTCGGCGCGCCGGCTGGAGGTCTACCACGCGATCTTCGACCGCTTCGGTGCCGAGCGGGTGGCGACCGTCGCGATGCCCGAGACCTACCGCGTCCGGCACGCCGTGCGGGACGTGGGCGCCGCCCTGGGCCTGGACCCGGCGCGGGTCGACGGGCTGGCCAAGGCGTTCCCGCACATCCGGGCCCGGGACGCCCGCGCCGCGCTGGCCGAACTCCCCGAACTGCGCGGGGTGCGGGAGGGCGTCGACGAACGGCTGTGGCAGCTCGTCGAGGCGCTGGACGCGCTGCCCCGCGGGACGGCCATGCACCCGTGCGGGGTGCTGCTCTCCGACGCCACGCTGCTGGACCGCACCCCCGTCGTGCCCACCAGCGGCGAGGGGTTCGCGATGTCCCAGTTCGACAAGGACGACGTGGAGGACCTGGGACTGCTCAAGCTCGACGTGCTGGGCGTGCGGATGCAGTCCGCGATGGCGCACGCGGTCGCCGAGATCGGCCGGGCCACCGGGGTCCGCCTCGACCTCGACGACCCGGCGCAGGTGCCGCCCGGCGACCCGGCCACCTACGACCTGATCCGCTCGACCGAGACGCTGGGCTGCTTCCAGATCGAGTCGCCCGGCCAGCGCGACCTGGTCGGCCGGCTCCAGCCCGCCACCTTCCACGACCTGGTCGTCGACATCTCGCTGTTCCGGCCCGGCCCGGTCGCCGCCGACATGGTCCGGCCCTTCATCGAAGCCCGGCACGGCCGCGCGCCCGTCCGCTACCCCCACGCCGACCTGGCGGAACCGCTGCGCGAGACCTACGGGGTGGTGGTGTTCCACGAGCAGATCATCGAGATCCTGCGGATCATGACCGGATGCGGCCGGGACGAGGCGGACGAGCGGCGGCGCGCCCTGGCCGACGCGGAGCAGCAGGCCCGGGTGCGCGACTGGTTCGCCCGGCGGGCCGCCGGCCGCGGCTACGCCCCCGACGTCGTCGCGCACACCTGGGAGATCGTCGAGGCGTTCGGCGCGTACGGCTTCTGCAAGGCGCACGCGGTGGCGTTCGCGGTGCCCACCTACCAGTCCGCCTGGCTCAAGGCGCACCACCCGGCGGCCTTCTATGCCGGGCTGCTCACCCACGACCCCGGGATGTACCCCAAGCGGCTGCTGCTCGCGGACGCCCGGCGGCGCGGGGTGTCGGTGCTGCCGCTGGACGTGAACCGGTCGGCGATCACCCACCGGATCGAACTGGTGTCCGGTCGAGAGGGTGCTCCGGACGCCTGGGGGCTGCGGCTGGCCCTCTCCGACGTGCACGGAATGAGCGGGGTCGAGGCCGGCCGGATCGCGGACGGCCAGCCCTACCGCTCGCTCGCCGACCTCTGGCAGCGGGCCCGGCCGAGCCGCCCGGTGGCCGAGCGCCTCGCCCGGGTCGGCGCCCTGGACGCCTTCGGCGCCAACCGCCGGGACCTGCTGCTGCACCTCACCGAACTGCACCGGCACGGACGCGGCGCCCCCGGCGGGCAGTTGACGCTCCATCTGGGCGGATCCGGTGACGGGGCGGGAGTCGAACCGGTCGAACCGGTCGAACCGGTCGAACCGGCCGGCCTGCCCGACCTCAGCGACGTGGAACGGCTCAGCGCCGAGCTGGGCGTCCTCGGCATGGACGCCTCCCGCCACCTGATGGCCGACCACCGGGACTTCCTCGCCGAGTTGGGCGCGGTGCCGGCCCGGCTGCTGCGCGACGCCCGGCACGGCGACACGGTGCTGGTCGCCGGCGCCAAGGCGGCCACCCAGACCCCGCCGATCCGCTCCGGCCGCCGGGTCATCTTCACCACCCTCGACGACAGCACCGGCCTGGTCGACTGCGCCTTCTTCGACGCTCCCCCGGGCCACGGGGGCCCGGGAAGTGCCCCCAGCCCCGTTGCGGCGTGCGCCCGGACGGTCTTCCACTCGTGGCTGCTGCTGGTGCGCGGCACGGTCCAGCGCCGCGGCCCGCGCAGCCTCAGCGTGGTCGGCAGCGCCGCCTGGAACCTCGCCGAACTGGCCGAACTCCGCCGCACCGGCGGCCTGGAGGCGGTCACCGCCCGGCTCGCCGCCGCACCGGAACCGGACCGTGCGCCCCAAGACGGCGCCCCCTCGGACGGGCCCGCCGCCGAGCCCGGCCCCTCCGGCGCGGGCGCCGGCCGCACCATCCGCCTGGAGACCGGTTACGCACTGCACCCGTGGGCGGACCTCCAGCCGCCCGGCGAACGCGCCGCCACCGGCCGCAAGCTCTGGCACGCCAGCCCCGGGAGCGCCGGATGACCCCCACCCCGAAACCGCCCGCCGCCCCGCCGCCCCCGACCGGGGGCCGACGGCCGCCCGGCACGCTCTACGTCCGCTTCCGGACCGCCGCCGGCGAGCCGGACGGCCCCGGCGGCCCCGTTGACGTTCGCCAGTACGAGCAACTGCTCGCCCTGCTCGGCCAGTTCACGCCCGTCGTCCAGGCGCTGCCGCCGGACGCCGCGCTCGCCGACGTCCGCGGTGCACTGCGCTACTTCGACCGGGACGCGGCGGGCATCGCCGCCCTGATCCGGCTGCGCGCCCTGGCCTGGCACGGCGTGCGGTGCACCATCGGCATCGGCGGCAACCCGCAGCTGGCCCGGATCGCGGCCCAGGACGCCCCGCCCGGCGGCATCCGGGCCGTGCCCGCCGACCCCCGGTCGGTCGCCGCCTTCCTCGACCGCCGCCCGGCCTCCGCGCTGTACGGCGTCGGCCCCGCGGCGGCCCGCGCGCTGTCCGCCTACGGGCTCGACAGCGTCGGCCGGATCGCCGCCGCCCCGCCCGCCACCCTCCAACGCATCCTGGGCGCCCGGGCCGGCCGGGCGGTCTCCGAACGGGCCCGGGGCATCGACCCCACCCCCGTCACCCCCGACGCCGCCACCCGCTCGATCGCCGCCGAACACCGCTTCCCCCACGACGAACTGGACCCGGACCGGCGTCGCCGGGCGCTGCTCTCGCTCGCCGACGAACTCGGCGCCCGGCTGCGCGCGGACGGCCGGGCGGCCCGCGCGCTCACCCTCACCGTCCGCTACGCCGACCGTTCCACCACGACCCGCACCCGGCGGCTGGACGCGCCGACCGCGCACGGTCCCGCACTGACCGCGGCGGCCTACGCGCTGCACGCCGCCCTCGGCCTCCAGCGGGCCCGGGTGCGCGCGCTGGCCCTGCGCGCCGAGGGCCTGTGCCGCGCCGAACGCGCCGCGCGCCAACTGACCTTCGACCCCACCGACGACAAGGCGCACCGCATCGAAGCGGCCGTCGACCGCGCCCGGGCCCGCTTCGGTGCCGCGGCGGCGCGCCCCGCGGCGGTGCTCGGCCCGGCGGCCCCCGGGGCGGACCGGCCGCCCGGTCCGTAGCGCCACCCGTCATCTCCCCTGCACGCAACCGGCGTTGCGCACCCGGTGGTGCGGTGCGGATCGGGTGCGTTTTCCTTCACCGTCACGCCACTGGTACGCCCTGCTTACCCGCTCGTAACTTACTTGGCAGTCACCACGTTGGCCCTTGCGATCCGGATCGCAGGTGACCGGCTCACGAAGCACTTCGGAAGCCCCTCACCCCGCAAGGAGCATCGTATGAAGCTGCGTTGGTCGAGACTGTGCGCAGTCCTCCCGGCGGCCGCCCTGGCCCTCGGACTCACCACGGCAACCCCCGCGGCGGCGTCCCCCACCGTCAGCAGCGGCTGGAACGACTTCTCGTGCAAGCCCTCCAGCGCCCACCCCCGCCCCGTCGTCCTCGTCCACGGCACCCTCGGCAACGCCGTCGACAACTGGCTCGGCCTCGCCCCCTACTTGGTCGCCCGCGGCTACTGCGTCTTCTCCCTGGACTACGGCCAACTGCCCGGCGTCCCCCTCTTCCACGGGCTCGGCCCGATCGACGCCTCGGCGGGCCAACTGGCCACCTACGTCGACCGGGTGCGGGCCGCGACCGGCGCGGACAAGGTGGACCTCGTCGGGCACTCCCAGGGCGGCATGATGCCCCGGGTCTACCTGAAGTTCCACGGCGGCGCGGACAAGGTGCACACACTGGTGGGGCTGGCCCCCGACAACCACGGCACCACCCTCGACGGCCTGACCAAGCTGCTGGACCTCTTCCCCGGCGCCAAGCAGTACCTCGACACGTTCACCCCGGGGCTGACCGACCAGGCCACCGGGTCCGCCCTCCTGGCCCGCCTCAACGCCGGCGGCGACACCCTCCCCGGCGTCCACTACACCGTCATCGCCACCAAGTACGACGAGGTCGTGACGCCCTACACCTCGGGCTTCCTCAAGGGCTCCGACGTGCACAACGTCGTCCTCCAGGACCTGTGCGCCCTCGACCTCTCCGAGCACGTGGCCATCGGGACGGTCGACCGGATCGCCTTCCACGAGACGGCCAACGCGCTCGACCCGGCGCACGCCACCCCGACCACCTGCGCCTCGGCCGCGAGTTGAGCGCCGGCCCGGCCCGCGGTCGGCGCGCGGGCCGGGCCATGGGCCGGGTGGCTGCCCGCACGGTTCAGCGGGCGCCCCGGCCCGTCCGGCGCAGCGTCAGGAAGGCGCCGGACGCGCCCGCCAGCACCACCGGGATCAGCAGCAGCCACCCGGAGAAGGCGAGCACCGCGGCCGTCAGCACGGAACTGGCCAGCCCGCCGTACCAGAGCGGGGTGCGCCGGGGCAGCAGCACCGACGCGGCGACCAACCCCGCCAACGTCACCGCGGCCAGGCAGGTGGCGGTGGCCCGCATCAGCAGGTCCAGGTCGGCGACGCCGGCCCCGGCCGGCACCGCGAGCACCGCCGCCACCCCGCCCAGCACCGCCAGCGACCGGCGCGGCACCTCGCCCGGCGCGCCGCCCTTGGCCATCCAGCGGGGTGCGGCGCCGTCCCGGCCGAGCGCCGCGCCGAGCCGGGAGGCCCCGGCCAGATAGGAGTTGACCGCCCCGAAGGTCAGGAACAGCGCCGCCGCGGCCGCCACCGGCCGGGCGGCGGTGCCCACGCTCTGGGCGAGCAGGGCGGTCAGCGGGGTGTCGGTCCTCGCGGCGGCCGGACCCAGCGCCCCGATGGTGGTGACCGCCAGCCCCAGGTACAGCACGGTGATCACGGCGAGCGTACGGCGGGTCACCCGCGGCAGGTCCCGGGCCGGATCGGCGAACTCGCCCGAGAGGTGGCTGGCCGCCTCCCAGCCGGCGAACGCGAAGAACAGCACCGAGGCCGCCGACCCCACCGACGTCCAACCGCCGGGCAGGAACGGGGTGAAGTGGTCCGCGGACACCCGGGGCGCGGCGGCCAGCACCGTGCACAGCAGCACCGCCGCCAGCAGCCCGCCGAGCAGCAGCTGCACCCGGCCGGACATCCGCAGCCCGACCGCGTTGGAGACCAGCGCCCCCACCAGCACCGCCGCGCCGACCGCGGCCGCACCGGTCGGGCCCCAGCCGGCCGCGTCGGCCACGTACTTCCCGCCGATCCAGGCGGCCGAGACGACCCCCAGCGGCACCGCCCCGTAGAACCACCACCCGACCACCGCCGCGGCCCGCGGGCCGATCGCCCGGTGGACGTACGTGGCGACGCCGCCGCCGTCGGGGAACCGGGCGCCCAGCGCCGCGAACGACGCGGCCACCGGGACGCACATGGCGAGTAGGACGACCCAGGCCAGCAGGGAGGCCGGACCGGCCGCGGCGGCGGCCAGCGACGGCAGCGTCAGCACGCCGGGACCCAGCACGGCACCGGCGCACAGCGCGGTACCGCTGCCGATGCCCAGCCGCCGTACATCCGGCCGTGGAGAAGCAGTAAGAGATGTTTCTTGTACGGACACAGCCGAAGACGCTAATCGGAACTTTGATCATATTGCGGTTGCGTCGAACTAAATTCGGCACCGGCCGCCATCATGGGCGCATGGACGACATTGATTCGGCGATTGTCCGGGAACTCCAGCGCGATGCACGGCAGACCAACCGCGAACTGGCCGGCAAACTGAACATCGCCCCCTCGACCTGCCTGGAGCGGGTCCGTGCCCTGCGCGCCCGCGGAGTGATCACCGGCTACCGGGCGACGGTCGACCTGCGCGCCCTCAACCGCCCCGTGCAGGCGCTGCTGACGGTCCGGATCCGGCCGATGAACCGCGAGGTGATCGAGCGGTTCAAGGCGTTCTTGACCTCGCTGCCCGAGGTGCTCAGCGTCTACGTCGTGGCGGGCGGCGACGACTTCCTGGTGCACGTCGCGGTCCCGGACGTGGACCGGCTGCACGCCCTGCTGATGGACCGCATCTTCAAGCGCCGGGAAGTCGTCGACTGCCGCAGCTCGGTGATCTACCAGCACGTCGCCAACGACGTCGTCGAGCCGCTGCCGGCCGAGCGGTCCTGAGGGACCCACCCGGACGGCGGCGGCTCGACGACGGCCCGACCCGGCCCGACCCGCGGCGGCCCGACTCGCGACGGGCCGGGCCGCCGCGCGGTCTACCGGCGGACGGCCCGGCGGCGCGCGGTCGTGAACAGCACCGCGGCGCCCACCGCGAGCACCGCGGCGCCCCCGATGGCCAGCGGGGCGGTGCTGCCGTCGCCGCCGGTCTCCGCCAGGTGCCTGCCGTCGACCGGCTTCGACGCACCGTCCGGGTGCGCACCGCCCGCCGCGGAACCGGCGTCCGGCGCGGGGGCCGGGCCGTCGGCCGGTGCCGCGCCGGACGGCTGCTCGTGGCCGCCGCCCATCGCGTGGTCGTGCTGGCTCATGTCCATCGAGGACCTGTCGGCGCCCGCCGCGATCTGACGGTCGGTCGGCGCGGACGCGGCCGGCGCCGGCGTCGACGGACCGCCGGCACCGCCACCGTCCTTGCCGAACACCACGTCGGAACAGGTGTAGAAGGCTTCCGGGCTGTCCGAGCGCTGCCAGATGCTGTACACGAGGTGCCGGCCGGACCGGGCGGGCACCGTGCCGTCGAAGACGTAACTGCCGTTGGTCAGCGTCGGGTCGGTGACCTTGGCGAACGGCTGCGCCTCCAGGTCGGACCACTTCAGGGGCTTCGTCGGGTCGTAGCCGTCCTTGGTGAGGTACAGCTCGAACGTGCCCTTGTGCGGGGCGGTCGCCCGGTAGTGGAAGGTGCGCTTGCCGGCCTTCATCGGGGTGGACGGCCAGTCGGCGCGCGGCAGGTCCAGCCCCTTGTACTCGTCGTTGCCGGCGCTGCACAGCTTCCCGTCCGGGATGCGCTCCTTCGACTTGCCGCCGGCGGCGCCGTCCCGGACGCCGTTCCAGTCGTACAGCGCCTGCGCGCCGCCGACCTGCACGGCGGCCTTGCACGCGGCGGACCGCGGACTCTCGGGGCCCTCCGCGTAGCAGGCGGAGACCCGGCTGACCGGGTCCGACATCGACCCGTGCGCGGCGGCCGGGGTCGCGGTGAGCGCGGTGAGCGCCACGGGGGCGAGGCCGAACAGGGCGATCCCGGCGGCCTTGCGGCGAACGGTCATCGTGGGGGTCTCCTTCATCGGGCGGGTCGGTTGCGGCCGCGCGGCACCGGCCCGCGCCTGGCGGGGGCGCGGGGCGGTGCCGCGCGGACGGGTGCGCCGGCGGTGGGGGGTCGGTCCGCGGCCGGCACCGGTGCCGCCCCCCGGAGAACGGCACCGGCACGTCCGCGAACCCGCCGTGCGCAACCGAAGCTAGCCGCCCTGAACAGCGGATTTGAGGCCCGACGGGCAATCCGGCGGATCCTTATGCTGGTGTTAAGGAAGGGCTAAGCGGGAGCACAGGAAACGCCGTGCGGGAGCCGGCAGTTGAGGCGTCGGCCGGCCGTGGGCGCCCGGGGGCGTCGATCCTCCCAGGCCCCGGGAGGACCGACGCGGAGGAGGCGCCGGTGACGGAGATCGCCGGGCCGGCCGTTCCCACTCGAACGCTTCGCCGAGGCCGTCGCGTTCGCCGAGGCGCCCGCGCACGGCGCCAAACCGCTCCTCGTCCTCGACGACGACCGGGGCGACGGCGACGCGTAGGCCGCCGCCGCGCGGCGCGCCGCCCTTCGAGGCGCCCTGCCGGCGCGCCGGCCGACCGGTGCCGGTCAGGTGCCCGCCGGGTCGTCGAAGGCGTCGACGAGCGCGTCGAGGGTCTTTGCGGCCGGGCCCTCGGCGACCGTGTCCAGGGGAAGTTCGGCCCAGATGAACTTGCCCTGCGGGGTGTAGCGGGCGCCCCACCGCCGGGCGTACCGGGCGATCAGGAACAGCCCGCGGCCGCCCTCGTCGGTGGTCCGGGCGTGCCGCAGGTGCGGTGCGGTGCTGCTGCCGTCGGAGACCTCGCAGATCAACGCCTCCGCCCGGATCATCCGCAGCCCGATCGGGCCGGAGGCGTGCCGGATGGCGTTGGTGACCAGTTCGCTGACGATCAGTTCGGTGGAGAACTCCAGTTCCGCCAGGTCCCAGCGGGCCAGCTGGTCGGCGGCGGACCGGCGGGCCGCGCCGACCGCCGAGGGGTCCGCGGCGACGTCCCAGGCGGCCAGCTGCTCCTGCGGCACGGCCCGGGTGCGGGCCAGCAGCAGGGCCACGTCGTCCATCGGCCGGGTGCCGGGCAGGCTGCTGATGACCCGCTCGCAGAGCTCCTCCAACGGGGCCTGGGGGTCGGCCAGCGCGGTCCGCAGCCGGGTGATCCCGCCGTCCAGGTCGAGCGCCTTCCCCAGCAGCAGCCCGTTGGTGTAGAGCGCCAGCAAACTCCCTTCGGGCAGTGGCAGTTCGACGGATTCGAAGGGCATCCCGCCCAGCCCCAGCGGCGGCCCGGTGGGCAGCTCCAGCAGTTGGCAGCCGCCGGCGGGGCTGACCAACAGGGGCGTGGGGTGCCCGGCCCGGGCCAGGGTGCAGCAGCAGGCGACCGGGTCGTAGACCGCGTACAGGCAGGTCGCCCCGATCACCCCGTCGTCGCTGTGCGCGTCGTGCGCGACCCGGTTCACCATGTCGTCCAGGTGGGCCAGCAGCTCCTCGGGGGCCAGGTCGAGGCCGGCCAGCGCCTGCACGGCGGCCCGCAGCCGGCCCATCGTGGCCGCGGCGTGCACCCCGTGCCCGACCACGTCGCCGACCACCAGCGCCACCCGCGCCCCGGACAGCGGGATCACGTCGAACCAGTCCCCGCCCACCCCGGACTGCGAATCGGCGGGCAGGTAGCGGTAGGCGGCGTCCACCGCGCTCTGCTCGGGCAGGTCGCGCGGCAGCAGGCTGCGTTGCAGGGTGAGCGCCGCGGCGTGCTCCCGGGTGTACCGGCGGGCGTTGTCGATCGAGATCGCCGCGCGGGTGACGAACTCCTCGGCCAGGACCAGGTCGTCGGGCTGGAACGGGCCGGTGGGCCGCCAGCGGGCGAAGGTGGCCGCGCCCAGGAAGTTCCCCCGGGCCCGCAGCGGCACCACCATCAGCGAGTGGAAGCCCAGTGCGCGCAGTCGCCCGGCCCGCACCGGGTCGTCGGCCGCCCAGTCGGCGCGGTCCAGGTCCAGCTCCGGCAGCAGCACCGACTCGCCCCCGGTCAGGCTCAGCACCACCGGCGCCGACGGCGGGTACGCGGTCCGCTCCCCGACGGCGATCACCGCCTCCGGGCACCCCTCCCGGACGGACTGCTGCCCGGCCCGGCGCACGCTGAGCAACGCGGCGGGCTCGACCGGACCGGCCGCCGGCTCCTCGCCGGTGAGCATCGCGTCGAGCAGGTCGACGGTGACGAAGTCGGCGAGGTCCGGCACCGCCACGTCGGCCAGCTCCTGGGCGGTCCGCCAGACGTCCAGGGAGCCGCCGATCCGCTCGCCGGCGCGGCTGAGCAGTGCCATCCGCTGCCGGGCGCGGTAGCCCTCGGTGACGTCGAGGACCATGTAGCAGATGCCGAGCACCTGGCCGGACTCGTCCTCCAGGCGGAAGAAGGACGTGGAGTAGGCGTGTTCGTGCTGCGGGTCGGACTCCGGGCGTCCGAGGTACTCGTAGCCCATGGACGGCACGCCGGTCCGCAGCACCCGCCGCATCTCCGCCTCGACGGACTCCACCGCCAGGTCCGGCAGGACGTCGCTCAGCCGCTTGCCCAGCCGCTCGGCGCGCGGGGTGCCGCCCATCCGTTCCAGGGCGTCGTTGAGCCAGACGTAGCGCAGCTCGGGGTCGAGCATGGCCACCCCGATCGGGGACATCCGCAGGATCCCGTTCAGCAGCGAGCGGCTCGCCCCGGACCAGGGCGTCCACGCCACCTCGGCGGCCAGCACCAGGCGTGCGGACGGATCCGGGCCGGCCCGCAGCGGCAGCACCCGCACGTCCAGGTCGAGCCGGTGTCCGGTGCGGTCGCGCACCGCGACCAGTCCGCTCCAGCCGCCCTCCGCCGCGAGCCGGTGCCGCCAGACCCGCTCCCCGGACGCGCTACGGGCGTCCGCCGAGGTGAACAGCTCCGCCAGCGGCCGTCCCAGCGCCCGGGCCGACGCGTGACCGAGCAGCCGCTCGGCGCCCCCGGTCCAGCCCCGCACCACCCCCGCCCGATCGGCCAGCACCACGGCGGTCCGGGTGAGGTCGAAGGCACCGTCGCCAGGAAGGCGGCTGCTCGGGGAGGCGCTCATACAAGACCGATCCACTGCCGGCTCCACACCCTGCGAAGGCCCGGTTCGCCGGGCCGCCACCGCGTACCACCAGCGCCTCCCACGGTACTCCGGGAACCCGCCGGGGCGCTTGTGCAGCCGGCCCCCGCACCGCCCGGTCACCGCCGCCGGCACCGCCCGTTGTCAGTGCCCGCTGGCACCCTCGGACCATGAGCGCACCCACCCCCGCCGACCCGGCGGGACCGCCGCCCGTTCCGTCCGCCGCCTATTGGGAAGCCGCCGCCGCGACCTACGACACCGAGCCCGACCACGGCCTGCGGGACCCGGCCGTCCGCGCCGCCTGGGCCGCCCGGCTGCGCAGCTGGCTGCCCGCCGAGCCCTCCGACGTCCTCGACCTCGGGTGCGGCACCGGCAGCCTGGCCCTGCTCGCCGCCGAGCAGGGCCACCGGGTCACCGGGGTCGACCGCTCCCCGGCCATGCTGGCCCGCGCCCGGACGAAGCTCGCCGGCCGGGCCGCCCGGTTCGTCGTCGGCGATGCCGGTCAACCCCCCGTCGGGCAGCGGCGGTTCGACGTCGTCCTGGTGCGGCACGTGCTGTGGGCGCTCCCGGACCCGGCGGCCGTCCTCGCGCGCTGGGCGGGGCTGCTCGCCCCCGGCGGCCGCCTGGTGCTGGTCGAGGGCCGCTGGGGCGAGTCCGCCCCGGCGGGCCTGTCCGCCGTCGAACTCACCGCGCTGACGGCCCCGTTGACGGCCCGCACCGAGCTCGTCCCGCTCTCCGCCGACCCGACGCTGTGGGGCCGGGAGGTGCGCGACGGGCGGTACGCGCTGGTCGTGCGGGTGGCGCCGGTGCGGCCCGCTCCCCGGCCGCGCCACACCGAGGTCGTCGACGTCCACCTGGTGCTGCGCCGCGGTGACGAGGTGCTGTTGGCCCGCCGCGCGGGGACCGGCTACGCGGACGGCCTGCTCAACTGTCCCTCCGGTCACGCCGAGGACGGCGAGGACGTCCGCGCGGCGCTCCTGCGCGAGGCCGCGGAGGAACTGGGACTGCGCCTGGCGCCCGAGGACGTGCGGGTGGCCCTGGTGATGCAGCACTGCGCGCCGCCGCCCGCGCGGCCCCGGATCGGCTGGTTCTTCGAGGCGGCGTACGGGGCGGGCGGCGAGCCCCACAACCGCGAACCGGACAAGTGCGCGGGGCTGGCGTGGTACCCGCTCGACGCCCTGCCGGACGACATGGTCGCCTACTGCCGCGCCGGGTTGGACGGGCTGCGCGCGGGCCAGCGCTTCCTGCTCCACTGGCACCGGCCCGGCGACGCGATCGCCCACGACCCGGCCGGCCCCGGCCGCGCGGTCGCCCTGGACGGCGGGGGCGACGCCGTGCCGTGAGGGCCGTGTGGCGGCCACGGTGCGGGCGGCGACCTCGCCGTCGACGGTGACCACCGCGGTGGCCTCCGCGTCCGCCTCGTACCGGCGGCGCGGGGCGGCCCCGAAGTCCGTGCCGGTGTACAGGCGGACGCCCGGCGGGAGGGCGGCCCGCGCGAGAGCGAGTCGGAGGGAGCCGGTCCGGCGGGTGGGCCGGTGGCCGTGGCGCGCGGTGAGGGCCGGCGCACGGGGTTCGTCCGCGGTCCAGGCGTGGCCACGGCGCACGTCGAGCGCGCTCGGGTGGGCCTCACTGGCCCGGTGAGCGGTGGCGGCGTGGCTCATTCCGGACGGTCACCCAGACGTATAGGTGGCTCCTGCAACTATCCGGGCGTACGGTGATCGCGCAGGCCGCCGCCGGGAACGCGCGCGGCCCGGCGTACCCCGAAGGAGGAGCCGCGAGCATGTGCGGAATCACCGGATGGATCTCCTACGACAACGACCTCACCACCCAACGCCCCGCCCTTGAGGCGATGACCCGGACCATGACCTGCCGCGGCCCCGACGCCGGCGGCATATGGCTCGGCCCGCACGCCGCGTTGGGGCACCGCCGGCTTGCCGTCATCGACATCGACGGCGGCAAGCAGCCGATGAGCGTCGAACACGACGGCCGCACCCTGATCGTCACGACCTACAGCGGCGAGGTCTACAACTACCTCGAACTGCGCGCCGAGTTGACGCGACTGGGTCACGCCTTCCGGACGAACAGCGACACCGAGGTCGTGCTGCACGCCTACCTCGAATGGGGCGAGGCGTTCGTCGAGCGCCTCAACGGCATGTACGCCTTCGCGCTCTGGGACCCGCGCACCGAGCACCTCCTGCTGGTCCGCGACCGGATGGGCATCAAGCCGCTCTTCTACTACCCGACCCGCGACGGCGTCCTCTTCGGCTCGGAGCCCAAGGCGGTGCACGCCCACCCGGACGTCCGCCCGGCCGTCGACGCCGAGGGCCTCGCCGAGCTGATCACCTTCACCAAGACGCCCGGCCACGCCGTCTACAAGGGCCTGCACGAGGTCCGCCCCGGGCACGTGGTCCGCGTCGACCGCAACGGCGTCCACGTCACCCGCTACTGGGCCCTCGAAGCCCGCGAGCACACCGACGACCTGGACACCACCGTCGCCCGCGTCCGGGAACTGCTCGACGACATCGTCGCCCGCCAGCTGATCGCCGACGTGCCGCTGTGCACCCTGCTCTCCGGCGGCCTGGACTCCTCCGCGATCACCGCGCTCTCCGCCAAGGCACTGGCCGCCCAGGGCAGCGGCCCGGTCCGCTCGTTCGCCGTCGACTTCACCGGCTACACCGAGAACTTCACCCCCGACGACCTGCGCGGCACCCCCGACGGCCCGTACGCGCACGCCCTGGCCGAACACGTCGGCTCCGACCACCACGACATCGTGCTGGACACCGCCGCCCTGATGGACCCCGGCCACCGCGCCGCGGTCCTGGCCGCCCGCGACCTGCCCAACGGGTTCGGCGACGGCGACACCTCGCTCTACCTGCTGTTCAAGGCGGTCCGCGAGCAGTCCACGGTCGCCCTCTCCGGCGAGTCGGCGGACGAGGTCTTCGGCGGCTACCGCTGGTTCCACGACCCGGAGTCGGTCAACGCCGACACCTTCCCCTGGGTCGCCGCGGGCCTGTCCGGCCGGTTCTCCGGCGGCAACTCGGCCCGCGAGGCGCTCCTGGACCGCGCCCTGCTCAAGCGGCTGGACCTGCCCGGCTACGAGCAGCGCCGCTACCGAGAGGCGCTCGCCGAAGTCCCCTACCTGGACAGCGACACCGGCCACCAGCGCCGGATGCGCGAGGTCAGCTACCTGCACCTGACCCGCTTCGTGCAGATCCTCCTGGACCGCAAGGACCGGGCCAGCATGGCCGTCGGCCTGGAGGTCCGGGTGCCGTTCTGCGACCACCGCCTGGTCGACTACGTCTTCAACACCCCATGGGCGATGAAGACGTTCGACGGCCGGGAGAAGTCGCTGCTGCGCGCCGCCACCCGCGACGTACTGCCCGACCTGGTCGCCGACCGCGTCAAGAGCCCCTACCCCAGCACCCAGGACCCGGGCTACAACGAGGCGCTGCGCAGCGAGCTCAAGGAGCTGGCCGCGGACCGCGACGCCCCCGTCCGCCCGCTGCTGGACTCCGAGGTGCTCGCCGAGGCCACCGCCGTCGGCGCCGCCCACGACGTCCGCCCCGCTGCCGAACTCGTCCTCGGCATGAACGCCTGGCTGCGCACCACCGGGACCACCCTGGAGCTGTAGGCCGCCGCGGCCCCCTCCGGGCACGGTGGCCGCTCCTGACGCACAATGGATGCGACAAAACCGCGCACCCCGCGCCGACGGACGCGTGCACCCCGCGCACCCGCCGCCCGCGTCACCACCAGCACCAGGAGCGCCACCGTGTCCCCGCAGTCCCTGACGATCACCATCGACCCGGCGGCGGCCGAGGCCCCGTTCGAACAGGTCCGCACGCAGATCGCCGACCAGGCCCGCACCGGCACCCTGCCGGTCGGCCACAAACTCCCCACCGTCCGCGGCCTCGCCGAGGACCTGGGCCTGGCCGCCAACACCGTCGCCAAGGCGTACCGCGCCCTGGAGACCGACGGGGTGATCGAGACCCGCGGCCGCAACGGCAGCTTCGTCGCCGCGGCCGGCGACGCCGCCGACAAGGAGGCCGCCGCGGCCGCCGCGGCCTACGCCCACCGTGCCCAACGGCTCGGCCTGGACCGCACCGCCGCGCTCGCCGCCGTCACCGACGCCCTGCGCGCCACCTACGACGGCGGCGCCTGAGGCGGCCCGCGGCGCCGCGCAGCAACCGGCCCGCGACCGGGGCCCCACCCGGCAGCCCGGTCCGGGCCCCGCCCCAGCACCGGAGGAGACCATGCCCAGCAGGCTCGCCCTCGTCCGACGCCCCGGCCCCCGCCTCGCCGAGGGCCTGGTCACCCACCTCGACCGGCAACCCGTGGACCCCGCGCTCGCCCTGCACCAGTGGGAGGCGTACGTCCGGGTGCTGCGCGACCACGGCTGGCGGACCGTCGAGGTGGCGCCCGCCGACGACTGCCCCGACGCGGTCTTCGTCGAGGACACCATGGTCGTCTTCCGCAACGTCGCCCTGCTCGCCCGCTCCGGCGCCGACTCCCGCCGCCCCGAGCTGCCCGCCGCCCGCGAGGCTGCCGCGGCGCTCGGCTGCTCCCTCAACGCCGTCCGCGCCCCCGGCACGCTCGACGGCGGCGACGTCCTCAAGGTCGGGGACACCGTGTACGTCGGCCGTGGCTGCCGCACCAACGCCGAGGGCGTACGCCAACTGCGCGCCGTCTTCGAGCCGCTGGGCGCCCGGGTGGTCGCGGTGCCGCACCGGCGGGTGCTGCACCTGAAGTCGGCGGTCACCGCCCTGCCCGACGGCACCGTCATCGGCTACCTGCCGCTGGTCGAGGACCCTTCGGTCTTCCCGCAGTTCCGGCCGGTCCTGGAGGAGGCGGGCGCGCACGTGGTCCTCCTGGGCGGCGACGCGCTCCTGATGGCCGCCTCCGCACCCCGCACCGCCCGGCTGTTCGCCCGGCTCGGCTACCGTCCGGTCCCGGTCGACATCAGCGAGTTCGAGAAGCGCGAGGGCTGCGTCACCTGTCTGTCGGTGCGCCTGCGCGACCTGGTGGCGGACCCGGGACGGGGGTGACGTGACGTCACCCGGGGGACCGGCCCGGGGCATCCTTGCGCCATGAGCAACCTCGACCTCAGCCCCACCCCCACCCGCTGCGGCGGCAACCGCCACACCGGCCCGGTCCGCGAACTCCAGCCCGGCAAGCAGGTCCCGCTCGGCGAGAGCACCCTGGTCCGACGCCTCCTGCCCAACCTGGGCCGCCGCATGGTCGGGGCCTGGTGCTTCGTGGACCACTACGGCCCCGACAACATCGCCGACGAACCCGGCATGCAGGTCCCGCCGCACCCGCACATGGGTCTCCAGACCGTCAGCTGGCTCCGCGCGGGCGAGGTCCTGCACCGGGACAGTCTGGGCTCCCTGCAGACCGTGCGCCCCGGCGAACTGGGCCTGATGACCGCGGGCCGCGCCATCGCCCACTCCGAGGAGTCGCCGCGCCACCACCCCGACGTCCTGCACGGCGCCCAGCTCTGGGTGGCGCTGCCCGACGCCCACCGGGCCACCGCCCCCGCCTTCGAGCACCACGCGGACCTGCCCGTCATCACCGGCGGCGGCGGGCTGCGCGCCACCGTCTTCATGGGCGAACTGGCCGGCGCGGCCTCGCCGGGCACCACCTACACCCCGCTGGTCGGCGCCGACCTCGCCGTCGCCGCCGGCACCGACGCCCGCCTGCCCCTCGACCCGGACTTCGAGTACGCCGCACTGACCATCGCGGGCACCCCCGAGGTCGACGGCGTCCCGCTGACGCCCGGTTCGCTGCTCTACCTCGGGTGCGGCCGCACCGACCTCCCGGTGCGCGCCACAGAGGCCAGCGACCTGCTGCTCCTGGGCGGCGAGCCGTTCGAGGAGGAGATCGTCATGTGGTGGAACTTCGTCGGGCGCACCGGCGACGAGATCGCCGGCGCCCGTGCTGCGTGGAACGCCGACGCCGACGGCGACGGCTTCGGCACCGTCCACGGCTACGCCGGTGACCGGCTGCTCGCCCCGGAGCTCCCGCCGGTCCCGCTCAAGCCGCGCGGACGGGCCCGCTGACCCGGCCGGGCACGAGCGGCCCGCGGTCCCTGTAACGCCGTTATCGGCGCACGTCCCGAGGCCGTGCCCGCGAGGTCGCGCCGCGAACGCCGCACCCTGGGGGCGTGCTCCGAGGGCGTGCCCCGTGCCCGGGGAGCGGGCCGGGTCCCGAGCGGTCCGAGGACGGTCGGCGTGCGGTCCGTGCGCCGGAACGCGCCCTGTCCGCGCCGGTCGGGGCCTGCCTAGGGTGGTCCGCCGTGCGACGTCGCGGTGGAGAACGGCAGGGACGGCGGCCCGACGGGCCGGAGCGGACGGCCGACGGGCCCCTGCGGGGGCGCCGGGGGACGGCCTTCGGGGTGGCGGTGGTGGTCGGGGTGGCGGCGCTGGCGCTGCTGTTGGTGATGTGCGGGGCGGGCGGCGCGCACGGGGTGGGGCCCCGGGCGGGGCGCCCACTGACGGCGCAATGGCCCGGCGTCGCCCCCACGGGTGCGGAGACTGGCCGGACGCCGACCCGAGGTGCCCGGTGGAAGGAGCCGCATCCGTGGAGCCGCCCAGCGGAGTCGCCCTGACGGTGGTCATGGCGTGCCTGACCGTGGTGACCGGCGTGCTCGACGCCGCGAGCTTCCTGACCCTCGGTCATGTCTTCACCGCCACCCAGACCGGCAACCTGCTCTTCCTCGGCTTCGGCATCGCCGGGCAGGGCGGGCTGCCGGTGGTCGCCACGGTGGTCTCGCTCGGCGCGTTCCTGGCCGGGGCGGCGGCCGGGGCGCGGGTGGAGTCCGCCCTGGCCCGGCGCCGGCGCCCGTGGTTCCCGGTCGCCCTGCTGGTCGAGGCGGTGCTGCTGGTCGGCGCGGCGGTGGCGAGCTGGGGCACCGGTCCGGCCCGGGAGCTGACGGTCGACCAGCGCTACACGGCCATCGCCCTGATGGCGGCGGCGATGGGCATGCGCAACGTCACCGCGCTGCGGGTGGCCGCCCCGGACTTCAGCACGACGGTGGAGACCCGCGCGATGACGGCCCTGGTGAGCGGCTCGGTGTTGGGCGGCGACCGGCGGCTGGGCTACGGCACCCGCGCCGTGCCCCGCCGGCTGACGTCGGTGGGCGCGATGCTGCTGGGCGGGCTGTTGGGGGCGTGGCTGATCGGGCTGGGCACCCGCACCTCGCTGGTGGTGCTGCTGGCGGCGGTGACGGTCGCGGCCACCGCCCTCCTCGTCCCGGGGCTCGCGCACGGGCGCAGCGCCGACGGCTGACCGGTCAGCCGTCGGCGCTGCGCACCGACCGGCTCCCGCGGGCGGCGCCCGTCACCGGGCGTCCCGCGCGGGGCCGCCGTGCCTTACGGGACGAGCTTCAGCAGCTTGTTGGGCGAGCCGCTGCCGGGGCTGGTCACGACCCCGGAGGTGGCGCCGTTCACGAGGGCCGTGGCGACCTGGGCCGGCGTGGCCGTCGGGTGCCCGGCGAGGTAGACCGCGGCGGCGCCCGCGACGTGCGGGGTGGCCATCGAGGTCCCGGAGATGGTGTTGGTGGCGGTGTCGCTGGTGTTCCAGGCGCTGGTGATGCTGCTGCCGGGCGCGAACAGGTCGACCCGGGAGCCGTAGTTGGAGTACGAGGCGCGGGCGTCGGCCGAGGTCGTCGCGCCGACGGTGAGGGCCTCGGGGACCCGCGCGGGGGAGTAGTTCTGCGCGTTGTCCCCCGAATTGCCGGCGGCGATCGCGTAGGTCACGCCGCTCTTGATGGAGTTCTGCACCGCGGCGTCCAGCGCGGCGTCCGGGCCGCCGCCGAGCGACACGTTCGCCGCCGAGGGGCCCTTGTGGTTCTTGGTGACCCAGTCGATGCCGGCGACGACCTGGGCGGTGGTGCCGGAGCCGGAGTTGTTCAGCACCCGCACGGCGACGATCTTCGCCTTCTTGGCGACGCCGTACGAGGCGCCGGCGATGTTGGCCGCGACGTGGGTGCCGTGGCCGTTGCCGTCCTGCGCGACGTTGTCGTTGTCGATCGCGTCGTAGCCGTTCGACGCCCGGCCGCCGAACTCCTGGTGGGAGATCCGGACGCCGGTGTCGATGACGTACACGGTGGCGCCGGAGCCGGCGGTGGTGGGGTAGGCGTACTTCTTGTCCAGCGGCAGCTTCGCCTGGTCGATCCGGTCCAGGCCCCAGGACGGCGGGTTGTCCTGGGTGTCCAGGGCGTGCACGGCGCGGTCCTGGTAGACGCGGTCGACGGCGGGGTCGGCCGCCAGCCGTCTGGCCTGGGCCTCGGACAGGGTGACGGCGTAGCCGTTGAGCGCGGCGGTGTAGGTGCGCTTGACGGTGCCGCCGTAGGCGGATATCACCCCGCGGCCGTCCGCCGAGGCGGCCTTGAGGCCCGCGGTCGGCTTGAGCGTGACGAGGTAGCTGCCGTGCACGGCGTCCGCGGCGCCGGCGCCGACGACGGTGCCCTGGGCGGGCGCCGCCTGGGCGGGCAGCACCAGGGCGCCGAGCGTGGCGGCGGCCGTGGCGGTGGCGACCGCCGCGGCGATCCGGAGGGTGCGGGAGCGCCGGTGGTCAGCGCGGGGGGTGGTGGAACGCATCACTGCCATCGCGAGGGAGTCCTCCTCATCGGTGGCGCGCCGTGGTGCGCGCGCAGGTGGGGCGTACGGGGTCGTACGCAATCGGCCGATCTGGGAAAGTCCGTGACCGACCGTCAAAAGGTTCGATGAGTCGCACCCAGGTATCAAGAGTCCCAACGGGATGTCATATGCGCGTCATGGAAAGGCAATGGCGCCGCAGTGATGAACCTGACACATCGGCAGATTGTTCGTGAACTCTGTACGACTTTTGGCATGGACACTACCGGCGGCGCGGGACTCTTGGTACGACGGATCACGCAGAGATCCTGCTATGGGAGGTTCCATGAGAGTGTCCCGTTTCGCGGCATTGACATCCGCCTTCTTCGTTGCTTCGTCGCTCGCGCTGACCGGCGCCGGCGCCGCCGAGGCAGCCCAACTCACCGCCGCCGGGGGCTATGTGGCCCTCGGTGACTCCTACTCGGCCGGCGTCGGCGCCGGTAGCTACGACAGCGGCAGCGGTGCGTGCAAGCGCAGCACCAGGGCCTATCCGGCCCTCTGGGCGGCCGCGCACTCCCCCTCGTCGTTCTCGTTCGCCGCATGTTCGGGGGCCCGTACGGGTGATGTCGTCAGCGGCCAGCTCGGTGCGCTCGGCTCCGCCACGAGCCTGGTCAGCATCACCATCGGCGGCAACGACGCCGGATTCGCCGACACCATGACGACCTGTGCCCTCCAGGGCGAGAGTGCCTGCCTCGCCCGGATCGACCAGGCCCGCGCTTACATCAAGAACACCCTCCCCGGCAAGCTCGACACCGTGTACGCGGCGATCACCAACAAGGCCCCGTCCGCCCGCGTTGTCGCCCTGGGGTACCCGCACTTCTACAAGCTCAACGGCGTCTGCGTCGGCGGCCTCACCGAAAAGTCCCGGACCGCCATAAACGCCGCGGCCGACGACATCAACGGCGTCATCGCCAAGCGGGCCGCCGACCACGGCTTCGCCTTCGCCGATGTCAACTCGACCTTCGCCGGCCACGAGCTGTGCTCCGGCAGCCCGTGGTTGCACAGCGTGACCTACCCCGTCGACGAGTCCTACCACCCCACCGCCGCCGGCCAAGCCAGCGGCTACCTCCCGGTGTTCGGCTCCGCTGCGTGACCTTCCGTGCACAGGGCGCGGAGGAGGGGCTCCCCGCCTCCGCGCCACGCCCCGTCGGGCACCCCGTGCGCTCCCTCAACTCGCCCTGGCGCGCGTGCTGTACGTGACATTCCGTATGGTGTTCGTCAACGTCAAGGCAAGGCAGGTGAATCCGTTGACCGGTCTGCACGCGTGTCCTCCAAGAGAGATAGGGTTACCCTGCCCGTTGGCCGGGTGCCCTCGTACGGGTGGGGAGAGTCATGGAACAGATAACAGTGCGCAGCAGGGCGAGGGTCCCTGCCATCACGTGCGGGAGCAGCGCGACCAGTGCGCGGCTCGACCGTCATCTCGCGGTGCTCGGCGGTCCCGCCATCCCGCAGCGTGAGGTGGAGGGTGCCACGTCGCTGATGCAGGAGCTCACCGCGCGTGACCACACGCGCACCGTCAAGAGCCGCGGCCATCGCGTGTCGCTGTTCGCGCCGTTGCGCAGGTTGCGCCGTTCGCTCTTCGGCGGCCACGGCTGAGCCGCCCCTGAAGCGGCACCACCGGCTCAGGCGACCCACCGTCCCGGCCCGGCGCAACGCCGCCGCCAGGTGCCTCCTTCTCACCACCCGTCACCCCGTGGCGGGTGGTTCCTTGTGTGCCCGCACACCGGCCGCGGTGCGGCGCGCGGCTCACAGCAGGGCGAACTGGCCGTCCGGTCCTTCCTCTTGGTGGTCCAGCACGGACGCCGGCCGGGTCGCCGCGGCCGGTACCGGCGCCACCCCGGCGGCCCGCAACTCCGCCACCCCGACCCGCGGCCCCGCCGCCACCGCCCGCCCCAACTCGGCCACCCTTGGGGCCAGTTCGGCCCGCAGAGCCAGGACGGTCACCAGCTCCAGCAGCTCCGAGGTCCACTCCTGCGGCCAGGCGGTGGGCCGCAGCGCCGCCAGGGAACCGGGCTCGGGGGGCTCGCCGCCCGCGGTCGCACTCCCGGCGCGTTGCGCGAACCACTCCGCCACCACCCGTACGCCCCCGGTGTGGAACTCCCAGGCACCCGCCGGCACCGGTGAGATCCGGCCGTCGCCCAGCAGCAGTGCCTCGTCGGCGGGGTCGTAGTCGAGGGTCTGCGGCAGCCCGCGGGCCGGCAGGGCGGCCCGTACGTAGGGCCGCCGGCCGCCCGGGAGCCGTGGCCGCCCGGCCGGCCCGTCGCCGCCGCCCCGGTGCGCGCCCCAGGTGCCCAGCCAGAGCAGCCGGGCGCCGAGAGCCACCCCGCGGTCCCAGAGGTCCGGGTCGGTGGTGAGCGGCACCGTGGTGCCGTCGGGGGAGTGGGTGGCGGTGGCGGTGATCCAGGCGAGCAGGTCGGTGGGCCCCACCGGGCGGTCCAGGTGGTGGGCGAGGAGCGCGGTCAGGCCGGGGGCGAGGTTGGGTTCGACGCCGCCGGGCCGGCGGTAGAGCGGGTGGATCCGGCCGGGCCGCCCGGCGGGGGAGCGGCCGTCCGGCAGCAGCGCCGAGCAGACCACGGCGGGGCCGGCGGCCTGCGGGACGTGACCCAACTCCACCAGGAACAGCTGGTGTTCGTCGGCGACCCGCCACAGCTCCGGACGGGCCGCGTCGAGCAGCCGGTGGTCGGGCAGCAGCCACTGCCGGTCGAACGGGCCGTGCAGGATCCGCACCGGTCCCGGTGTTCTGTCCGGGGAGCTGGCCGACCGCGGAGTGCAGGGTGCGCGCCCGGGACGGCCGGAACAGTCGCTCGCGGACGGCGGGGTCCGCGGCATCGGCGAGCGCCTGCCAACGGGCCCGCAGGGTGGCCGGATCCGGTCCCATCACCCAGGTGCGGCCGGGTCGCAGCGGCGCGACGGACCACGGCATCAGGTCCGACAGCCGTGGCGCGGCCGCCTCTGGCGCGCCCTGCTTCGCCGTCACGCGGAGCCCCTCCCGGACCGTTGGTTGCGCCTGGTTGCCCCCGGCATGGTAGCGGCGGGCGCGGTCCCCGTTCACCGCACCCGCCCCTGCCGGCCGGCGCAGGCGCTCTTCCGTCTGCTGATCTTGGCGGAGTACGGTCCTGGCCGTACGTCTGCCGAGGGAGGGCCGCCATGACGGAGACGTCCCCCGCGCCGGAACGGCGCGGGACCGCCAACGGGCCGCGGGTCGCCGCACGGTTGGACCGGCTGCCGCCGTCCCGGTGGCACCGCAAGGTCACCCTCCTCGTCGGGATCGGGGCCTTCTTCGACCTCTACGAGATCTTCCTGGGCGGGGTGCTCGCCGCGGTCCTCGCCGAGCAGTGGGGCCTGGGGCCCACCGCGAAGTCGGCGGTGATCGCCGCCGGGTTCCTGGGGATGTTCGTCGGCGCCAACGTGCTGTCGGTGCTCGCCGACCGGCTCGGGCGGCGCCGGATGTTCCTGGTCAACCTGGGCGGTTACGCGTTCTTCTCGCTGGCCGCGGCGGCCGCGCCGGACCTGGGCTGGCTGCTGGCGCTGCGCTTCCTGGCCGGCCTCGGACTCGGCGCCGAACTCGTCCTGGTGGACACCTATTTGGCGGAGTTCCTGCCGCGGGCGGTCCGCGGTCGCTACCTCGCCCACGCGTACACCCTCGGGTTCGTCGGCGTTCCGGTGGCGGCGCTGCTCGGCGCCCGGCTGGTGGCCGGGCATCCGGTGCTGGGCGTGGACGGCTGGCGCTGGCTGCTGGTCGTGGGCGCGCTGGGGGCCGCCTTCATCCAGCTGATGCGCCGGCAACTGCCGGAGTCGCCCAGGTGGTTGAGCGTGCACGGGCGCTCCGGGGAGGCCGACCGCATCGTCACGGACATCGAGCGGCGGGTGGTGGCGGAGACCGGCATCAGTCTGCCGTCCGTGCCGGACACCACGGACGTCCCGGAGCGCAGGGTGCCGTTGGGCGCGATGTTCCGCGGCGAGCAGCGGCGCCGGACCGTGATGTGGTGGATCTTCCAGGTGCTCCAGACCGTGGGCTACTACGGCTTCGGCTCGTTGGCGCCCGTGGTGCTCACCGCCAAGGGGCACACCGTCACCGACTCGCTGCTGTACGCGGCGCTGAGTTATTGCGGCTATCCGCTCGGCTCCGCGCTGTCCGTCCCGCTGATCGACCGGATCGAGCGCCGGACGCTGATCGTCGCCGCCGCGCTGGGCATCGCCGGCTGCGGGCTGGCCTTCGGCTTCGCCACCGCCACCTGGGCGATCGTCACCTTCGGCGTCCTGCTGACGGTGTGCAGCAACGTCTTCTCCAACGCCTTCCACGTCTACCAGACCGAGATCTTCCCGACCGGTCTGCGCAGCAGCGCGATCGGGAGCGCCTACTCGCTGTCCCGACTCACCTCGGTCGTGCTGCCGTTCGTCGCGCTCGGCGTGCTGACCGACCTCGGCGCGCCCGCGGTCTTCGCCGGTTCCGCGGTGCTGATGGTGCTGCTCTGCCTGGACGTGGTGCTGCTGGGGCCGCGCAGCACGGGGCGGAGCCTGGAGCGGATCTGAGGCCCGCGCCCGTCCGGCCGCGGGTCCGGCATCCGGGTGCTCAGTGCGCGTCCAGCGTCACCGTGAAGGAGAACCGGTCGCCGCGGTAGTGGATCTGGGCGATGTCGAGCACCTGCCCGGACTCGTCGTGGGTGATGCCGGTGTAGTGCAGGATCGGGCTGAGCAGCGGCACGTTCAGCAGGCGGGCGGTCTCGGGGTCGGCCAGCCGTGCCTCGACGGTGTCGGTGATCCGCCCGATGCGGATGCCGACCGCGTCGCGCAGCACCTTCGTCATCGGCCACCGCTCCAGGTCCCCGAGGTCGATCCGGGCGGCGATGTCGGGGCGCACGAAGTTGCGGGCGTGGTTGGTCGGTTCCCCCGTCGCCTCGTCGCTGCGCAGCCGCCGAAATCCGGCCACCTCCGTCATGTCAGGAAAATATTCGGCCAGTTCGGTGGGAACCGGCACCGGCCCGTGCTCCAGCACGACGGTGCTCATCCCGGACTGCTGGGCCACGATCGCGTCCACCGAGCCGAGCAGGCGCACCGGCGCGGCCCGCCGCGCATGCGGCTCGATGAACGTTCCCCGCCGTCGGTGCCGGCTGATCAGGCCCTCCTCCTCCAGCTCCTTGAGCGCCTGACGCATCGTCAGCACGCTGACGCCGTAGTGCGCGGCGAGCGCGTCCTCCGTGGGCAGCCGCAGCGGCGCCTCGGGGGAGCGGCCCAGTATGGAGGCGCGCAGGGACTGCGAGACCTGGTACCACAGCGGCAGCTTGCGGTTCAGGGCGAGCGAGTCGGGAGCGAAGGTCGTCAAGGGCGTTCCCCGGTCTGCGGTGCTGGTCCCGGTGTCACGGGCGGAAGTGGCGCTGGAGACCCTGCCACACGTCGTCGTAGCCGCGCTGGCGGTGTCCGGCGTCCCGGGCCTGCTCGGTGAGGGTCAGCGGCCAGCGGGTCTCGAACATGAAGGCCAGCCCGTCGTCGATCTTCTGCGGGGCCAGTTCGGCGGCGCTGGCCCGGTCGAAGGTCTCCCGGTCCGGGCCGTGCGCCGACATCATGTTGTGCAGCGAGCCGCCGCCCGGCACGAAACCGCCCGGCCCGGCGGTCTTCGCGTCGTAGGCGCCCTCGATGAGGCCCATGTACTCGGTCATCACGTTGCGGTGGAAGTACGGCGGTCGGAAGGTGTCCTCGCCGACCAGCCAGCGCGGCGCGAAGACCACGAAGTCCACCCCGGCCAGCCCCGGGGTGTCCGAGGGCGAGGTCAGCACGGTGAAGATCGACGGGTCCGGGTGGTCGTAGCTGATGGAGCCGATGACGTTGAAGCGGCGCAGGTCGTAGACGTACGGGACGTGGTTGCCGTGCCAGGCGACGACGTCCAGCGGCGAGTGGTCGTAGGTCGCGGTCCACAGCTGGCCGCAGAACTTGTTGACCACCTCGACCGGGCCCTCGACGTCCTCGTAGGCGGCGGTCGGGGCGAGGAAGTCCCGGGGGTTGGCCAGCCCGTTGGCGCCGATCGGGCCGAGGGCGGGCAGTTCGAAGGGGCGGCCGTAGTTCTCGCAGACGTACCCGCGGGCCGTCGGGCGGCCGGTGTCGGGGGCGTCGTCCAGCAGCTCGACCCGGAAGCGGACCCCGCGCGGGATCAGCGCCACGTGGCCCGGCTCGACGCGCAGCAGCCCGAACTCGGTGCGCAGCAGCAGCCCGCCGTGCTCCGGCACGATCAGCAGCTCGCCGTCCGCGTTGCCGAACACCCGCCGCTCCATGGAGGCGTTGACGTGGTAAAGGTGCACCGCCATGCCGGTGCGCTGGGTGGCGTCGCCGTTGCCGCCCAGCGTCCACAGGCCGTCGACGAAGTCCGTCGGGTCGGCGGGCGCGGGGAGCGGGTCCCAGCGCAGCCGGTTGGGGTCCGGCAGGCACTCGGTGAACGGCGCGGAGCGGATCTCGCCGCGGTTGGCGCGGGCGAACGGCGGGTGCGCGGCCGACGGTCGGATGCGGTACAGCCAGGAGCGGCGGTTGTGGCTCCGCGGCTCGGTGAACGCGGAGCCGCTGAGCTGCTCGGCGTAGAGCCCGAGGGGTGCCCGCTGGGGGGAGTTGCGGCCCACCGGCAGCGCGCCGGGCACCGCCTCCGAACTGTGCTCGTTGCCGAAGCCGGAGGAGTAGGCGAGCCCCTCGGCCGCCTTCCTTGTCCGCTCGTTCTCCGTACCCGCCATCACACGCTCCCGCCGCTCGCCGAACAAGACGTCCACGCACTTCGAGGCACCACAGGACCCGAGGAGGGCCGCAGGCAATCCTATGGAAGACATTAGGAATGAGGCGGGGGTACGTCAACGACGGGCGCGCCTCCTGTCCGAGCGAAGCCGAAAGTCGGGGTAATCCCGGCCGTCGTGGCCGAATCGCCCCGCCCGGTCATCCCCGGCCCGTGCGCCGGGCAAGATGACCACGTGCAGCCTTCGACGCCCCCGCCCGCCACGCCGCCCGCCTCGCAGCCCACCCAGCAGTCCGTCGAGCCGCCCGCCGCCCCCGCGGCCCCGCCCCTGCTCCGCCGCGCGCCCGTCCAGCGCCGCAGCGCCCAGCGCCTGGCCCGGATCCTCGACGCCTGCGCCGAACTGCTCGACGAGACCGGGTACGAGGAGCTGAGCACCCGCGCGGTGGCCGGCCGTGCCGGCGTCCCGATCGGCTCGGTCTACCGCTTCTTCCCCAACAAGCGCGCCATGGCCGAGGCGCTCGCCCGGCGCAACCTCGACGCCTACGCGGACCGGATCAGCGCCCGGCTGACCGCCCCGGACCAACCGGCGGGCTGGCGCGCCGCGATGGACGTGGTGATCGACGAGTACCTGGCCATGAAGCGGACGCTGCCGGGCTTCGCCCTGGTGGAGTTCACCGTGCCGGCGCCGCGCGAGTCCCGGCAGGCCAACTACGAGGTCGCGGACCGGCTGCTGCACCTGCTCACCGAACGGCTCGCCCTGGACCCCGCCGACGCCCGGCTGCGCACCGCGTTCCTGGTCGGCGTCGAGACCGCGGACGCGCTGCTCCAGCTCGCCTTCCGCACCGATCCGGCGGGCGATCCGGCGATCGTCACGGAGACCAAGGAACTGCTGCGGGCCTATCTGGCGCGCTATCTGGACGGGGACGGGGACGGGGACGCGGGCGGGGACGGTCCGGCGGACGGGACGGCTGCGGTGGAACCGGGCGGAGCCGGTCCGGCGGGCGGTGCGCCCGGGACCGGTGGCGGGGAGCCGTAGGGCGGCGAGACGGTGGCCGATCCGCCCCGGGCGGGTCGTGGTGCCGCTGGCGGCCACGAAACTACCGGCGCTAGTTTGGATGGTGTCCCCCTAGGAAGTGCCCCAGGGCGCCCCTAGGGTGCCGATCACGACCAGCCGGCCCGGGAGGACCACACGTGAAGCACCACGAGGCGATGTACATCGGCGGCCGCTGGCGGCCCGCGCGAGGCAGCGGCACGATCGAGGTCGTCAATCCGGCCGACGAGCAGGTCATCGGCACCGTCCCGGCCGGCTCCGCCGAGGACGTGGACGACGCGGTGCGGGCCGCCCGCGCGGCCCTGCCCGACTGGGCCGCCACCCCGCCCGCCGACCGCGCCGAGCGGCTGGCCGCGCTGCACGGGCAACTCGTCGCCCGCGCCGAGGACATCGCGCGGACCGTCACCGCCGAACTGGGCGCACCGCTCGCCTTCAGCCGGGCCGTGCACGCCGGGGTGCCGGCAGCGGTCTGCGCCTCGTACGCCGCGCTCGCCCGCGAGCACGCCTTCGAGGAGACCCTCGGCAGCTCCACCGTGCTGCACGAACCGATCGGCGTGGTGGGCGCGATCACCCCGTGGAACTACCCGCTGCACCAGATCGTCGCCAAGGTGGCCCCGGCGCTGGCCGCGGGCTGCACGGTCGTCCTCAAACCCGCCGAGGACACCCCGCTGGTGGCCCGGCTGTTCGCGGAGTGCGTCGAGGCGGCCGGGATACCCGGCGGGGTCGTCAACGTCGTCACCGGCCTCGGCCCGGTGGCCGGGCGGGCCCTGGTCGAGCACGACGGCGTCGACCTGGTCTCCTTCACCGGGTCGACCGCGGTGGGCCGGACCGTCGGCGCGCTCGCCGGCGGCGCGGTCAAGCGGGTCGCGCTGGAACTGGGCGGCAAGTCCGCCAACGTCATCCTGCCCGGCGCCGACCTGGGCCGGGCGGTCGCGGTCGGCGTCGCCAACGTCATGGCCAACTCCGGTCAGACGTGCAGCGCCTGGACGCGGATGCTGGTCCACCGCGACCAGTACGACGAGGCCGTCGCGCTGGCCGTCGCCGCGACCGCCAAGTACGTCCCCGGCGAACGGCTCGGCCCGCTGGTCAGCGCCCGCCAGCGGGACCGGGTGGTCGGCTACCTCGAACGCGGCGTCGCGGAGGGCGCGAAGCCGGTGGCCGGCGGCCCGGCGACGCCCACCGGACCGGGCTTCTACGTGCACCCCACCGTCTTCGCCGAGGTCACCCCGGAGATGACCATCGCCCAGGAGGAGATCTTCGGCCCGGTCCTCACGGTCCTGCGCTACGAGGACGAGGACGACGCGGTGCGGATCGCCAACGGCACCGTCTACGGCCTGGCCGGTGCGGTCTGGGCCGGCGACGACGCCACCGCGGTGGCCTTCGCCCGCCGCCTGGAAACCGGGCAGGTCGACATCAACGGCGGCCGGTTCAACCCGCTCGCCCCGTTCGGCGGCTACAAGCAGTCCGGGGTCGGCCGGGAGCTGGGCCCGCACGGCCTGACCGAGTACCTCCAGACCAAGTCCCTCCAGTTCTGAACCCGCCCGCCGCCCGCCCGCCGAGCCCGCCCGCCGTCGTTCCGCCCCGCACCGAGGAGATCCCGTGGTCCGCGCCGCCGTCCTGCCCGCCGTGAACGCCCCGCTGAAGATCACCGAGATCGACCTGCCCGCGCCCGGCCCCGGCCAGGTCCGGGTCCGGCTCGCCGCCGCCGGCGTCTGCCACTCCGACCTGTCGCTGTCCAACGGGACGCTGCGCCAACCCGCCCCGGCCGTGCTGGGGCACGAGGGTGCGGGCACGGTCACCGCGGTGGGCCCGGACGTGACCGGCACGGCGGTCGGCGACCGGGTGGTGCTCAACTGGGCGCCGTCCTGCGGCGACTGCCACTTCTGCCACCTGGCCGAGCCCTGGCTGTGCGTCGCCGCGGACCGGGCCGCCGGCGCTCCGTACGCCACCCTCGCCGCCGACGGCAGCGCGCTCTACCCGGGCCTGGGCACCGCCGCGTTCGCCGAGGAGACCGTGGTGCCGGCACACGCCGCGCTGCCGCTGCCGGACGGGGTGCCGCTGACCGACGCGGCTCTGCTCGGCTGCGCGGTGCTCACCGGGTGGGGCGCCGTGCACCACAGTGCCCGGGTGCGGGCGGGGGAGTCGGTGCTGGTCGTCGGCGTCGGCGGGGTGGGGCTCGCGACCCTGCAGGCGGCGCGGATCGCCGGGGCCGGCCCGATCGTGGCGGTGGACGTCTCGCCGGCGAAGGAGGAACTGGCGCGGGCGGCCGGCGCCACCGACTTCCTGGTCGCCGACGGCCCGGCGTTCTTCGCGAAGGAGGGCGCCAAGCGGGTCCGGGCGCTCACCGGCGGTTTCGGCGCCGACGTCGCGGTGGAGTGCGTGGGCCGCGCGGAGACCATCCGCGCGGCCTGGTCGGCCACTCGCCGCGGCGGCCGGACCACGGTGGTGGGCATCGGCGGCAAGGACCAGCAGGTCACCTTCTCCGCCCTGGAGCTGTTCTACTTCGGCCGGACGCTCGCCGGCTGCGTCTACGGCAACAGCGATCCGGCCCGCGACCTGCCGGTGATCGCCGAGCACGTCCGCTCCGGCGCGCTCGACCTCTCCGCACTGGTCACCGACCGGATCCCGCTGGACGGCATTCCGGCCGCCTTCGAGGCGATGCTCGCCGGGAAGGGCGGCCGGGCGCTGGTGGTGTTCTAGCGCCGTGCGCGCCGGCCGTCCCGCCCGACGTCAGCCGTCGGCCCGGCGCAGCCGCGGGAAGGCCGGCGCGGCGACCAGGAACACCAGCGCGACCAGCACGAACGGCCAGGTGAAGGCGTGCCCGCCGGACGGTGCGAAGAGCGCGCCGAGCGCCGGGCTCAGCACGGTGGAGGTGACCGCGCCCACCAGCGCGTACCCCACGCTCCAGGCGTTGGTGATCAGGAAGACGCCGCCCAGCGCCATCGCGACCAGCACCGCGTCGTACCCCATGAGGCCCTGCCGCACCTGGTCGGCGGGGGCGCCCAGGGCCCAGGACGTCAGGATGGCGACGGCGCTGCCGGCGCAGGCCAGGGCGCCCAGCCGGCGGTCGGCGACGAAGATCCCGACCAGGAAGATCAGGCCGACGTACCACTGCGGCATCAGGAAGATCTCACCGATGTTGGTGAAGAAGGCGTGCCACAGGTCGGTGAAGTTCAGCGCGGTGGGCCCGGAGGCCGTCCTGGGCAGTGCCGCGAGGCCGTCCTCCAGGTGCCAGACGTGCCGGAAGCTGGGCGCGGCGACGGTCAGCGCGCTGGCCGTCAGGCAGAAGGGCAGCGTGAAGGTGGGCAGGCCCCAGGTGCCCAGCACTCGGGCGGTGGCCGCCGTGACGACCGTGACCGCCGCGCTGGCGGCCACCGCGACCAGCAGGGTGGAGAGGTGGTCGGCGTCGAGGAAGACCGCGCAGGCGACGCCGACCAGGCAGGAGTTGAAGCCTTCGAGCCCGGCCTCCAGCCGGCTGCGGTCCACGCCCAGCAGGTGCGCGGTGCCGGTGCCGACGGCCGCGCCGAGCAGTCCGTAGAGGCCGAACTGCCACCCCGCGACGAACAGGGCGATCGAGAACACCACCCCGGCCAGCGCGCTGGGCAGGAAGTCGACCTGCGCCTGACCGCGCAGCACCTCCGTGACCCACCGACCCCAGCGGCTCGCTGACAGGTCGTAACCCTTGGCTATCGGACCTTCGTTGGCCGTACTCGACTGGCGCATTTCCGCCTCCCGCAGGACGCACATCGTCCCTGCCCGCCAGGGACTGCTGCACCTTACCCGCGTGGCCTGAATTCGTTGTCGGGAGGTCCGAGTTCTGGATGATGCAGCGTCAAGCCGTCCACCAGCGCCTCCAGCCCCGCCTCGAAGGCGCCCTCGTCGACCCGGCGCTGGTGCTCGGCCAGCAGGTGCGCCTGCCCGAGGTGCGGGTAGTCGGCCGGGTCGTAGGCGCCGGGGTCGTCCACGAAGCCGCGGGCGAACGAACCGAGTGCGGAGCCGGCGACGAAGTACCGCACCATCGCGCACACCTTGGTGGCCAGGGCGGGCGGCCAGCCGGCCTCGACCATGCCGCCGAACGCCGCGTCGGCCATCCGCAGCCCCGCGGGTCGGCGTCCGGGGCCCTGGGCGAGGAACGGCACGACGTGCGGATGGGCGGCCAGCGCCGCGCGGTAGGAGCGGGCCCAGTCGAGCAGGCCGGCCCGCCAGTCGGCGCCGGTCGCCAGTGTCGACACGTCGACCTGGGCGATGACCGTGTCGGCCACCGCGTCGAGGATCTCGTCCTTGGTCGTGAAGTGGTTGTAGAGGGAGGGGCCGCTCACGCCGAGTTCGGCCGCCAACCGCCGGGTGGAGAGCGCCGCGAGCCCCTCCGCGTCGATCAGCGCCAGTGCGGTGGTGACGATGCGTTCGCGGCTCAGCAGGGGCTTGCGGGGTCGGGCCATGCCGCACATAGTAGGGGCCGTCCGGCTAAAACTAGCACCGCTAATTAACGGCTCGTTCATGGCCGCCGCACTCCCGTTCCCGACGACAAGGGGCCCGAGATGAACCTGGAGCTCACGCCCGAGCAGACCGCCGTCCGCCGGCTCGCCGCGGACTTCACCGACCGCGAGATCGCCCCGCACGCCACCGCCTGGGACCGTGCCGAACAGGTCGACCCGGGCATCGTCCGCAAGCTCGGCGACCTCGGATTCCTCGGGCTGACCGTTCCCGAGGAGTACGGCGGCTCCGGTGGCGACCACCTCTCCTACGCGCTGGTCACCGAGGAGTTGGGGCGCGGCGACTCCGCGGTCCGCGGCATCGTCTCGGTCTCGCTCGGGCTGGTCGCCAAGACCCTCGCCGCCTGGGGCGACGAGGAGCAGAAGCGGACCTGGCTGCCCCGGCTCACGTCCGGCGCGGCGCTCGGCTGCTTCGGCCTGACCGAGCCCGGCACCGGCTCCGATGCGGCGGCACTGACCACCCGCGCGGTCCGGGACGGCGCGGACTGGGTCCTCGACGGGTCCAAGATGTTCATCACCAACGGCACCTGGGCCGACCTGGTCCTGCTCTTCGCCCGGACCGGCGGCGCCCCCGGCCACAAGGGGATCAGCGCCTTCCTGGTGCCCGCCGACACCCCGGGCCTGACCCGCCGCGCGATCCACGGCAAGCTCGGGCTGCGCGGCCAGGCCACCGCCGAACTGGTGCTCCAGGGTGTGCGGGTGCCCGCCGACGCCCTGCTGGGCCCCGAGGGCAAGGGCTTCTCGGTCGCGATGTCCGCGCTGGCCAAGGGGCGGATGTCGGTCGCCGCCGGCTGCGTCGGCATCGCCCAGGCCGCACTGGACGCCGCGCTCGGGTACGCCGGGCAGCGCGAGCAGTTCGGCGCCCCGATCGCCGGGCGCCAGCTCGTCCAGGAGCTGATCAGCGACATCGCGGTGGACCTGGACGCGGCGCGGCTGCTGACCTGGCGGGTGGCCGATCTGATCGACCGGGGCGAGCCGTTCGCCACCGAGGCGTCCAAGGCCAAGCTCTTCGCGTCCGAGGCCGCGGTGCGCGCCGCGAGCAACGCCCTCCAGGTCTTCGGCGGTTACGGTTACATCGACGAGTACCCGGTCGGCAAGCTGCTCCGGGACGCCCGGGTGATGACCCTGTACGAGGGCACCAGCCAGATCCAGAAGCTCCTCATCGGCCGCGCCCTGACCGGCGTCTCCGCCTTCTGACCCGCCGCCCGCCAGCGCCCTCGCGACCGCGCCCCACCCCCCGATCGGGGCCTAAGCGCTTGCTCAGTGGCGCGGTATGGTGTTCGATCCGGCAGAGGAAGGCCCCTGGCGGATCGAGGAGCGGGGAGAGCGATGGGTGCGGCCGAGCGGGCGGCGAAGGAGAGCGGCGAGTGGTCCGGGGTGACGCCGGACGCCGCGCGGCGGCTGGTCAGCGCGGCCGTCCAGGCGTTCGCCGAGCGCGGCTACCACGCCACCACCACCCGCGACATCGCCGGCCGCGCCGGCATGAGCCCGGCGGCGCTCTACATCCACTACAAGACCAAGGAAGAGCTCCTCTACCGCATCAGCGGCACCGGCCACGAGGAGGCGCTGCGCATCATGGGCGCCGCCGCCGAGGCCCAGGGCAGCGCCACCGACCGGCTCCGGGACGCGGTGCGCACCTTCGCCCGCTGGCACGCCGAACACCACACCACCGCCCGGGTCATCCAGTACGAGCTCCAGGCACTCAGTGCGGAGCACTACGCCGAGATCGCCGGGCTGCGCCGCCGCACCGACCGGCTGCTCCGCCAGATCATCGAGGACGGCGCGGCCAGCGGGGAGTTCCGGGTGGACGACGTCCCCGGCACCACCCTGGCCGTGCTGTCGCTCTGCGTGGACGTCGCGCGCTGGTTCTCCGCCGACGGCGCGCGCACGCCCGACGAGGTCGGCGCCCTCTACGCCGACCTCGTCCTGCGGATGGTGGGCGCCTCCTGACGGCCCGCCCGCCTGCTACAGGTAGAAGCGGCTGACCGACTCCGCCACGCACACCGGCTTCTCGCCGCCCTCCCGTTCGACCGTCACCACCGTGGTGAGCTGCACCCCGCCGGTCACCTCGGTGACCTCCGCGATCCGGGCGCGGGCCCGCAGCCGCGCGCCGACCGGGACGGTCGCCGGGAAACGCACCTTGTTGGTGCCGTAGTTGATGCCCATCTTCACGTTGTCGACCCGCAGCAGCTGCGGCACCAGGACCGGCAGCAGCGACAGCGTCAGGTAGCCGTGCGCGATGGTCGTGCCGAACGGTCCGGCGGCGGCTCGCTCCTCGTCGACGTGGATCCACTGGTGGTCGCCGGTGGCCTCCGCGAACAGGTCGATCCGCTTCTGGTCGACCGCCAGCCAGTCGCTGGGGCCGAGCTCCTCGCCGACCGCAGCCCGCAGTTCCTCGACCGACCCGAACACCCGGGGCTCTGCCATCCTCGTCCGCCTCCTCAGCCGCGATACTAAGCGCTTGCTCAGCATGCGAGGACGGCCGCCCGCTGTCAACGCCCCGACCGCCGACCGCACCGGGGAACCACCGCACGGGCCGTAGGGTTGACGCCGTGCCCCAGCTTCCGTTCAAGGTCCACGAGCTCTCGGTCGGCCAGCTCTCCGCGCGCAGCGGAGCGGCCGTCTCCGCGCTGCACTTCTACGAGTCCAAGGGGCTGATCAGCAGCACCCGCACGGCCGGCAACCAGCGCCGCTACACCCGGGAGACGCTGCGCCGGGTCGCCTTCGTCCGCGCCGCGCAGCGGGTCGGCATCCCCCTCGCGGTGATCCGGGACGCCCTGGCGGAGCTGCCGGACGAACGCACCCCCAACCGCGCCGACTGGGCCCGGCTCTCCGAGGTCTGGCGCAGCGAACTCGACGAACGGATCAACCAGCTCGTCGAACTCCGCGACCGGCTCACCGACTGCATCGGCTGCGGCTGCCTCTCGATGGAGAAGTGCGCGCTGTCCAACCCCTACGACAACCTCGGCGAACAGGGCCCCGGCGCCCGCCGGCTCCGCGTCGACCGCCGCAGCGCGAACCCGGCGCCGACCCGGGCGGCCCAGGAGGCCGCCCCTCCCACCGACGCGGCCGAGGGCTGCACCCCGGACGTGCGGGACTGCGCGTCCCGGCAGGAGTGCTGACGGCGCCCGGCGCCCCGAGGGGCACCGGGCGCGCTGCGTTCACCAGACGGGCGGCTTGCGGTGGGCCCAGGGGCGGGCCGCCTCCAGCTGCGCGGAGAGCGCGATCAACGTGGCCTCGTCGCCATAGCGGCCGGCCAGCATGACGCCGATCGGCAGCCCCGCGGCGTTCCAGTGCAGCGGGACGTTGACCGCCGGCTGACCGGTGACGTTGTAGAAGGCGCTGAACGGCGTGAACCGGCCGACGGCGGCGAACTCGGCCTGCGGATCGGCGTCGTCGCGCAGCGCCCCGACCGGGGGCGGCGGCGCGGCCACGGTGGGGGAGAGGATCACGTCGTACCCGCCGTCGGGCGGCATCAGACCGTCGGCGAGGCCCTGGGCGAGCGCCCGGAAGGCGTACAGCGCGCCGGCGAAGTCCGTGCCGGACACCTCCCGGCCGCGGGCCCGCAGGTAGCGGGAGAGCGGCATCAGCCGATCCTCGGCGTCCGCCGGGACAGGCCGGTTGGCGGCCGTCACCGACCAGACCCGGGTGAAGTCGAGCAGGATCCGCTCGTCCACCGGCAGCGCCAACTCCTCCGTCTCGTGACCGAGTTGACCGAGCAGCGAAACGGTCTCCGCGACCGCCGCGCGGCAGTCGGGATGCACCTCGACGTCCGGGAGCGGCGTCTGCGTCAACACCGCGATCCGCAGCCGGCCCGGGTCCCGCCGGACCTGGTCGGCGAAGGTCTCGCCGGGCGGCAGGTCGGGCGCCGCATACGGATCGCCGGGCAGGGTGCCGGCCATCGCGTCCAGCAACACCGCCGCGTCCGCGACCGTACGGGCCAACGGGCCGGACGTGCTCAGGCCCGTCACGTCGTGCAGCAGCGGACCGGCGCTGACCCGGCCGCGGCTCGGCTTGATGCCGTAGAGCCCGCAGAGCGACGACGGGATGCGGATCGACCCGCCGCCGTCACTGCCGTGCGCGACCGGCGCCAGCCCGCCGGCCACCGCAGCGGCCGCGCCGCCACTGGAGCCGCCCGCCGAGCGCGCGGTGTCCCAGGGGTTGCGGGCCGGCGGGGCGAGCGCGTTCTCCGTGTAGCAGGGCAGCCCGAACTCCGGGGTGTTGGTCTTCCCCAGCATGATCGTGCCGGCCCGGCGCAGCGCGGTGACGACGTGGTCGTCGCCGTCCGGGACGTGGTCGGCCAGCGCGGCCGAACCCATCGTGCAGCGCACCCCGGCGACCCGGTTGAGGTCCTTCACCGGCACCGGGACGCCGTACAGCGGCGGCAGCGCCCGCCCCTGGCGACGGGCCGCGACGACCTCCCCCTCGGCCTCCGCGGCCTGCTTGCGGGCGAGTTCCGGCGTGCGGGTGAGGAAAGCGCCCAGCACGTCGTCCAGCCGGTCGATCCGCGCGAGGTAATGCTCGGTGAGCTCGACCGGGGACAACTCCCCGGACCGGATCTCCGCGGCCTGTTCGAGCGCGGTCAGATCGTGCAGTTCGGCCATGGACGTCCACCCTCTCGTCGGGGCCCGTGCGGCCGGTGCCGCACGCGCCGGACGGACCGGCGCGCAGACGCGCGCCCTCCGGCGATCAGCCCGTGAACAGTTGCTTCAGTGTGCCGCCCGCCCAGCAAAGGCCCTAGGCGAACGGGACAGCCACCCACGGCCGCGGGCTTCTTCCCACGTTGCCGCTGCGCGGGGCTTCTTCCCACGTTGTTGGCTTTCCCGCCGTGGTGGTTGGCGTTTGCGCCTGGCGGCGCGGGCGTTGTCGGCTGTCCCGCCGTGGGGGTTTTCGCCGTTGCGCCTGCGGCGCGTTGCCGCTGCGCGGGGCTTCGTCGTGGGGTGTTGGCTTTCTCGCCGTTGCGCCTGCGGCGGGCGGGGTCCGCTGCGCGGGGCTGTTGGGTGCGGTGACGGGCCTGCGGGGGTGGTGTGCAGGACTGCTGCGCTTTACGTCCTGCACACCACCCCCTCCGGCCCGCCACCTCCCGTTGAGGGTGGGTGGAAAAACGGCTGAATGGGGCCCAACGCGAGTGGTCCGCCGCCTGGCCAGCACTCACCAACGTGCCCGCACCAACCCTGCCGGGCGCACCCCCACTCACCCCACCACCCGCACCCCCGACACCGCACCCCACAAGCCCCGCGCAGCGGCCCCGCGCCGCAGGCGCAAACAGAAAACCCCACGGCGGGACAGCCGGCGACGTACGACGACGCCCCGCGCAGCGGCCCCGCGCCGCAGGCGCAAACGGCAACCCCCACGGCGGGACAGCCGGCGACGTACGACGACGCCCCGCGCAGCGGCCCCGCGCCGCAGGCGCAAAAGAAACCCCCACGGCGGGATAGCCGGAGACGTACGACGACGCCCCGCGCAGCGGCCCCGCGCCGCAGGCGCGAACAGAAACCCCCACGGCGGGAACGCCGAAAACGTGGGAAGACGCCCCGCCTAGGGGCACGCGGCGCTCGTCAGTTTCACGGCGTGGGTGATGAGTTGGGCGTTGTGGGTGGCTGGTGTGCCGTCGGGGAGCAGGAGGGTGTCCTCGATGCCTATGCGGGTGGCGAGGCCGAGTGTGTCGGCCAGTTGGAGGACCGGCCAGGTGCCGCCGTCGTGGCCGTGCAGCAGTACCGGGCGGCCGTGTGGTGCGCGGGCCAGTTCGGCCAGGAGGGTCCGGGCCGTGGCGGGGGCGGTGGTGGGGTCGGTGTCGTCGATGACCTCGGCGAGCACCCGTAGCACGCGGGGTGCGAGTGGTGAGGTGGCGAAGCGTGCGGCGGCCGTGGTGCCGGCCCAGATGCCCGCCTCGACGCCGACGCCGCGGGCCAGTAGGGCCTCGGCGACGGCCTCGGCGCCGTCCTCGTGCCAGTTGACCGAGGCGTGGTCGGGCAGGACCGTCCAGGACGCGATGCGTTGCGCCCGGCGTTCGGGGTCGGGTTCGGCCCAGGCGCCGGTCGTCACGCCGACCGGCACGTCCACCGCCTCCTGTATTGCTTCCAGGACGGGGCCGACCACCCGCGGTGAGAGGGAGTCCTGGCCGCACGGGGTCTTGGGGTGGACGTGCACGTCTTGGGCGCCGGCCGCGACCGCCTGCCGCGCGGCGTCGGCGAGCGCGGCCGGCGAGAGCGGCACGGCGCCCGAATCGGCCCCGGTTCGCGCGCCGTTGAGACACACCTGAAGCATCTGCAGCATGTCGTCGATGATGGCAGGAGGGTCTGACAGGCGTGCACGAACGGGGTGAACGGTGCGGTGCGCAGGGGGCGTCAGGCCGCGGCGAAGGCGTTCGTGAGGGGCTGTCCGGCCGCGGTGTGCAGCGCCTCCGGGGCCAGTACGGCCGTCGGGGCGAGCACTCCGCAGTCGCGGCAGGCCGGTCCGGTTCCCGGGTCGCCGTCGGGGTCGGGGACCCACGCGAAGCGGGTGCAGCCGCAGACCGGGCAGTCGCGGCGCGGGCGTCCCGCCTCCATCGCCGCGATCATGCGGTGCAGCACCTCGGAGAGGCGGGCCGCCGGGTGCCGCTGCGGGGAGGCGCAGGGCACGATGTCGTAGCCGCCCCAGGTGCGGCGGTGCCATGCGTCGAGGGCGCCGGGCTGCCGGATGCCGTCGTGCTTCTCGCGGCGGCGCCGGGCGGCGAACTCCTCTTCGTAGGCGAGCCAGAGGGCGCGTGCCTCTTCCAGCTCGGCCAGCGCGGCCACCAGCCGCGCCGGATCCGGGTCACGGTCCTGGATGGCGAACCCGGCCCTGGTGCACAGGTGGTGCCAGGTCGCGCGGTGCCCGTATGGGGCGAAGCGCTCCAAGCACTTGCGCAGGGCGGTGCGTCGTCGAACGGTGACGAGCCGCGGGTTGCGGACCTGTTCTGCGAGGGCTCTGAAACCGGCCATGGTGCTTCCACCTCCGAGGAGGATCCCGACTGGACAGGGAATGGACGTACCCGGCCGCCGCCTGGATCCATCGAATTCTTTTGCGGTTTTGGGCGGCGATGTGCCGGGGTGTCCGGCCGTAACGCCTGCCCGCTGTGGGGAATTCGAAAAGGTGACTGTTGTTCATCTTCCGGTAACGAGTAACCGACGGTAACGTCCGGCCCACTCTTCCCCGAGCCCTCACGGGCAGGGGGACCCCTAGAGGAGCAGGAATGCGACGACGTACCGGAAGGCTCAGGGCTGCCGCCACCGCGGCCCTGTTCGCCTTGGGGGCCACGTTCTTGGCACCGCCCCCCACCGCGGCCGCGGCCGCACCGCAGACTTCCGAGGACTACTGCCAGGGCCAGTGCGCGGACATCTTGCCGCCGGGCGCGACGGGCAACGCCACCCTGATGCAGATCCTCGGCAACAAGCTGTTCGGCACCCACCCGCCGCACACCACCGACCAGATCGCCCCCTACAACGCACTGGCCGGCGGCTACCGTTCGCTCACCGACGACACCCTCACCGACTTCTTCAACGACGCCTCCTTCGGCGTCGCGAAGGACCAGGTCGCCTCGGTGAGCAGCCCGCGTCCGGACGTCACCATCACCCGCGACAAGAAGACCGGCGTCCCGCACATCAAGGGCACCACCCGTTACGGCACCGAGTACGGCGCCGGCTACGCCGCGGGCCAGGACCGACTCTGGCTGATGGACCTCTTCCGGCACATCGGGCGCGGCGAGCTGACCTCGTTCGCCGGCGGCGCCCCCGCCAACCAGGGCCTGGAGCAGCAGTTCTGGCCCTCGGCCCCGTACACCGAGGCCGACCTCCAGGCGCAGGTCGACGCGATCCGCAACGACAACGGCGAGCGCGGCAAACAGGCCATGGCGGACGCCCAGGCGTACGTGGACGGCATCAACGCCTACCGCGAGCAGTCCAAGAAGGGCCGCTACTTCCCCGGCGAGTACGTCGTCACCGGTCACGTGAACGCGATCACCAACGCCGGTGAGATCCAGCCGTTCAAGCTCACCGACCTGATAGCCCTGGCCTCCGTCGTCGGCGGGCTCTTCGGCAACGGCGGCGGCGGCGAGGTCCCCTCGGCGCTCGCCCTGCTCTCCGCCCAGCAGAAGTACGGCCTGGAGAAGGGCACCAAGGTCTGGGAGTCCTTCCGCGAGCGCAACGACCCCGAGGCGGTCAAGACGCTGCACGACGGCCAGAGCTTCCCCTACGCCGTCAAGCCCGCCAAGGCCAAGGGCACCGCGCTGCCCGACCGCGGTTCGGTCACGCCCGAACCACTGGTCTTCGACCGCACCGGTGCCGCCGCCTCCAAGAGCGCCACCCCGCCCCGCGATCCGGTCAAGGCCCCCGAGAAGTACCGGAAGCTGGAGGGCCTCTTCAAGGACGGCGTGCTGCCCAAGGGGAGCTTCGACCCGACCCAGCACCGCGGGATGTCCAACGCCCTGCTGGTCTCCGGCAAGCACACCGCCAGCGGCCATCCGGTCGCCGTCTTCGGCCCGCAGACCGGCTACTTCGCGCCCCAGCTGCTGATGCTCCAGGAGATCCAGGGGCCCGGCATCAGCGCCCGCGGCGCGTCGTTCGCCGGCGTCGGGATGTACGTCCAGCTCGGCCGCGGGCAGGACTACGCCTGGAGCGCCACCTCCGCCGGTCAGGACATCACCGACACCTACGCCGTCGACCTGTGCAACGCGGACGGTTCGGAGCCCACGAAGGATTCCACCTCCTACCGCTACCACGGCCGGTGCCTGCCGATGGAGAAGCTGGAGCGCACCAACTCCTGGAAGCCCACCATCGCCGACCCCACCGCGGCCGGCTCGTACCGGATGCAGGTCTTCCGCACCCGGTACGGCGTCGTCACGCACCGCGCCACCGTCGGCGGCAAGCCCGTCGCCTACACCGCGCTGCGTTCCACCTACCGCCACGAGGCCGACTCCATCATCGGCTTCCAGATGCTCAACGACCCGTCGTACGTCCGCGACGCCAAGAGCTTCCAGCAGGCCGCCCAGCACATCGGCTACGCCTTCAACTGGTTCTACGCCGACTCCCGCGACATCGCGTACTACAACAGCGGCCTCAACCCGGTCCGCAACCCCGACGTCGACCCGGCGCTGCCCGTCAAGGCCGACCCGGCCTACGAGTGGAAGGGCTTCGACCCCACCACCAACACCTCCGCCTACACCCCGCCCGCCCAGCACCCGCAGTCGATCGACCAGGACTACTACGTCTCCTGGAACAACAAGCAGGCCAAGGACTACGACTCGGCCGGCTTCGGCAACGGCTCCGTGCACCGCGCCAACCTGCTCGACGACCGGGTGCGCGCCCTGACCGCGGACGGCGGGGTCACCCGGGCGTCCCTGACCCGGGCGATGGCCGACGCCGCCCTCACCGACCTGCGTGGCGAGGACGTGCTGCCCGACATGCTGCGGGTCCTGGGCAGCAAGCCGGTCGCCGACCCGGCGCTGCGGACCGCGATCCAACGGCTGGACGCCTGGCGCAAGGACGGCGCCCAGCGCCGCGAGACGTCCCCCGGCTCGCACGCCTACGCCCACTCCGACGCGGTCCGGCTGATGGACGCCTGGTGGCCGCTGATGGTCAAGGAGGTCTTCCGGCCCGGCCTCGGCACCGACCTCTACGACGCCCTGGGTGCCAACCTCGCCATCGACGAGTCGCCCTCGGCCGGCCACGGCCCCACCGGGGCGCACGCCGGGTCGGCCTTCCAGTACGGCTGGTGGAGCTACGCCGACAAGGACCTGCGTGCGGTGCTCGGCGACAAGGTCCAGGGCCCGCTCGCCGTCCGCTACTGCGGCGGCGGCGACCTCTCCGCCTGCCGGGACACGCTGTTGACCACTCTCGCGCAGGCCGACGCGCAGACCGCCGCCCAGGTCTACCCGGGCGACGACAACTGCAAGGCCGGCGACCAGTGGTGCGCGGACTCGATCATCCACCGCGCGGTGGGCGGTCTGACCCACGACAAGATGACCTGGCAGAACCGCCCCACCTACCAGCAGGTGGTGGAATTCCCCGCCCATAGGTAACGACCGGGCGGCCACCGCAGAGCGACACGAGCGATACGAGCGACACGAGCGATACGAGCGACACGAGCGATACGAGCGACACGAGCGACACGGCCCCGGGGTCCACACCCCGGGGCCGTGTCGCATTTCCCTTCCGTTTTTCCGCCGTCAGCCGGAAACCGCGGCGGTCGGCTGCGGCGCCGGCGCGTTCCGCATGCCGTTCCACAACTGTTCCGCGTAACGGCCGTTGGGCGGCAGCCAGGCGAGCACCGCCGCCGTCACCGCGGTGGCCAGTGCGGGCAGGGGCGCCGCGGTGACCGAGGGCGGCGGGAGGTCGCACCAGACCAGGGCCTCCCAGGCCGGCCCGGTCATCGCCTTGAGGGCGGCCCGGGAATGGGTCGCGAACCTAACTCCCCTTGTGAAGAACGTGGTTGTGCGGTGCGGGATCGGCCCGACCATTCCACGGGTACCGCAAACGCATCCAGTATTTTCTGGAAGAAATCCACAGATAATCCCCGGTGGTCTCCGGATGGCTTTTCCGGGGCGGCTATGCTGCTCATTCCTGAATTTGGGGGAAGGGAAAGCGAGTAGGGGCGCATGGTCGTGTCAGGTCCGCAGTGGAACCCGGGGCAACGGCAGTACCCGACGGAGCTGCTCGACACCACGATGGACCAGCTGCGCACGCTCATCACGGTGCACGAGGCGGGCACCGCGCTGGCGGCGGCCCGCCGGCTGGGCCGGGAGCAGTCCAGCGTGCAGAAGCAGCTCGACACCATGAACCGCACCTTCGCGGCGCTGTGCGGCGAGGAGTTGGTCCTCAAGCAGGGCCGCGGGCGTGACGCGCTGTTCACCGCCACCGGCGAGGCCCTGGTCGAACTCGCCCGGCGCACCCTCGGCGAGTGGTCAGCGGGCGTCCACGACGCCCGCCGCCGGCTCGGCCGCACGCTCTCCGTCGGCACCACCCGCTACACCCTCGGCTTCCTCCTGGACGCCGTGGAGTACGTCAGCGGGGACTTCGACCGCGAGGGCGTCGACCTGAAGATCACCCACGTCCGCACCGGTGACCTGTTCACCAAGCTGCGCTCCCAGGAACTCGACCTGGTCTGCGGCAGCGTCGTCGTCACCGAGGGCGAGGAGAGCGCCCAACTCGCCCCGTACGAGGTGATGGAGTGGCGGCGCAGCGGGCTGTCGCTGTTGACGAACCTGCCGCCGGAGCGGTTGCCCGGCGGCTCGTTCCGTGCCGCCGACCTGCCGCGGCTGCCGCTGGTGGTCTCCACCGGCGGACTCATCGACCGCTTCCTGACCGCCTGGTACGGCAGCGACTACCGCCAGAAACTGACCGTCGCGGCCGAAATAGAAGCCGCCCACTACGGTTTCGAGCTGCTCCGCTCGGGCGTGGTCAGCGGCGCGATGCTGGTCACGCGCGGGCTGGGGGAGGCCGCGTCGGACGGTCACCTCCCGGAGGCCGAGGGCCTGCGCACCCTGGAGGTCACCGGGGACGTCGGCCCCCGCACCGAAGTCCTGGTCGGCGTCTTCACCCGGCGCGGCGAACGGGCCTCCTACGGGCCGGAGCACCCGCTCAACCGCCTCTGGGAGGCGCTCTCGTGGGAGAGCGAGCGGTGGTGGCTCCGGCCCTGAGCGGCCCCTGCGGGACGGCTCAGCCCAGGAGTTCGCGCTCCCGGGTCTCCGGCAGCGCCAGCACGCACGCCAGCGACACCAGCGCCATCGCGGTGACGTACCAGCCCACCGACGCCGAGCCGAACGCCGCCTGGAGCCGGGTGGCCACCAGCGGCGCGACCGCCCCGCCCAGCACCCCGCCGAGGTTGTAGGCGAGCGAGGCGCCCGAATAGCGGACCGTCGTCCCGAACAGCTCCGGCAGGTAGGCGCCCATCGGTCCGTAGACCACGCCCATGCAGAACAGCGCACCGCCGATGCCCAGGGCGATCAGCACCGGCTGCCGGGTGTCCAGCAGCGGGAAGAGCGCCAGCCCCCACACCGCCGCGAGCCCGGAGCCGCCCAGGACCAGCTTGCGGCGTCCGACGCCGTCGGAGCGGGTGGCGGCCAGCCAGGTGCCCGCCGCCAGGAACAGGCAGGCGACCAGCGAGAGCCCGAGCATGGTGGTGCGGGAGAGGCCGAGGGTGCCGGTGGCGTACGAGAGGCAGTAGGTCGTGGCGGTGTAGAAGAGTCCGTAGGCGATGACCATGCCGCCGGCGCCCAGCAGCAACTCCCGCGGGTGGCGCCGGAACACGTCCACGGCCGGCACCTTGCTGGCCTCCTGGGCGTCCCGCACCTTCGCGAAGACCGGCGTCTCGCTGATCTTCAACCGGACGAACAGTCCCACGCCGACCAGCAGGAACGACAACAGGAACGGCACCCGCCAGCCCCACGAGCGGAACGCCGCGTCGCTCATCACGTCGGACAGCAGCCAGAACACCCCGGTCGCCGCGAAGAACCCCACGGACGGACCGAGTTGCGGAAACGCGGCGTACAGGCCCCGCCGCCCGCGCGGCGCGTGCTCGACGGCCAGCAGCGCCGCCCCGCCCCACTCGCCGCCCAGGCCGATCCCCTGGAGGAACCGCAGCAGGATCAGCAGCAGCGGGGCCCAGATCCCCAACGTCCCGTAACCGGGCAGCAGTCCGACGAGCGCCGTGGACAGGCCCATCAACAACAGCGACGCGACCAGCACCGACTTGCGCCCGGCCCGGTCGCCGAAGTGCCCGAACACCACCGACCCCAACGGCCGGGCGGCGAAAGCCACCGCGTAGGTGGAGAACGACGCGAGGGTGGCGTTGACCGGGTCGAGGGTCGGGAAGAACGCCTGGTTGAGCACCAGGGCGGCCGCGGTCCCGTAGATGTAGAAGTCGTAGAACTCGATGGCGGTCCCGATGAACGAGGCCACCGCCACCCGCCGCAGGCTCTCCCCGCCCACCCCCTCCCCCTCCGGAACCGCCGCCGTCTTCCCTGCTGCTGATCTCGCGTCACTGTGCACGAGCCGCACTCTCATGGTTGGTGTAGGGGGCAGTCAATGGAGGGGGTGGGGGGTCCCGGATGGTGAGACGCGTGGGGTGCCGCGTCCGGTGACGGCCGTGACCGTGGGGTGGTGCGTGCGGCCCGCGATGTCGCGATTCCGCTCTGATTACGGCTTGAACGCGTACAACCCCGCACCGTAGTGACGCGGATCACGCACCTCCGTCATCCGAAATGCCGCTTTCGCTATGCGAGGGGAGATTGCCGGGGCTTCCCAGCGGGGCTGGCGCTCCCTTACGTTCCCGCACACAACTTCTTCAGAGAATTTTCATCTTTGTGAGCGGGGGGTGGGGCGATCATGTCGTCTGTTGGGGTGGGGCGAAGACGTAGGTACCGGTGGTTGTCGGTCGGCGCGGCCGGCTGGTTGACGGCCGGCCTGCTCTCCGGGCCGGCGGCCCCCGCCGCGCACGCCGCCCCCACGGCCCGTGCCGCGCAGCCCACCACGCCCGCGGACGCATCCCAGGCGCCCACCGAAGACGCCGCGCTCGAACAGGCGAAGCGCACCGGCAAGGAGGTCGAAGTCGCCTCCCTGCGCGGGGAGTCGGTGGACGTGGTCGCCACACCCGAGGGCAAGCTGCAGGCCCGCCAGTACCTCCGACCCGTGCGCACCCGGATCGAAGGTCGCTGGCAGGACATCGACACGGACCTGGCCCGGCAGACCGACGGGACGCTGGCGCCGAAGGCCACCTCCGTAGGGCTGGCCTTCTCGGGCGGCGGCGACGGCCCCCTGGTGCGGATGCGCCGTGCCGGACGCGAACTGGCCCTCTCCTGGCCGGGGAAGCTGCCGACGCCGGTGACGGACGGCGCGACGGCCACCTATCCGGACGTGCTGCCGGACGTGGACCTGCGGATGGGGGCGCAGGCGGACGGTTTCACCCAGCTGCTGGTCGTCAAGTCGGCCCAGGCGGCGTCCAGTCCGGAACTGGCACGGCTCGAACTGAAGCTGGCGACCGAGGGGATGGACGTCAAGAAGACCGCCGCAGGGGGACTGTCCGCGGTCGAACCCGGCACGGACGCGACGGTCTAGGTCGCCAGGATGGCCGGTGCCTGGACCGGGCTGCCGACCGAAGTGCCCGACGTACCGGGCCCCGTCTGACGCACCGCGGTGTGCGGGGCCGGAGCTCCGCACACCGCATCCGATCGGAATTTTCCTTCAACGCCGTCACCCGGGCATCCGCATGCCCGGACGGCGACCAGGGGTGGGAACGGAACATGAACGGAAAGCTCTTCTTCCGACGCAGACGCCTGCGGCGTCGACTCGCCGTGGGACTCGCCGCGGCGCTGACCGGCTCGTTGCTGACGGCACTGTCCCCGGCGGCGCAGCCGGGGACGTCCGGGGCGTCGGCCAGCCGCCCGGATCCGGGCCGGCCCGTCCCGGGGGCTGACGGCCTGCGGGTCAAGCCCCGCAAGCTCTCCGCGGGACCCAGGACCCCGCAGGAGCGGCCCAAGAGCGCGTGGCCCGAGCCCGGCACGGTGACCCTGCCCGTAGCGGGGACTGCCACGTCAACGCCGTCGAAGAGTTCGGGCGACGGTGGTACGGACCTTCCGCTGACGCTCACCCCCGCCCGGCAGCGACCGGCCGCCGTGGCCAAGGGCCGGGCGGCAGCCGGTGCCGCGGCACCGGACACGGTCGACGTCCGCGTGCTGGAGCGTTCGAAGGCCCGCCGGGCAGGCGTCGACGGCATGCTGTTCACCCTGCGACCCGCGGGGGAGGCCGCCGCGGCATCTGCCCGCCCCGCCCCGGTACGGGCGAGGCTCGACTACACCGCCTTCGCCGGAGCCTACGGCGGCGGTTACGCCTCCCGCCTGCGCCTGGTGGAGCTGCCGGCCTGCGCGGTGACCACCCCGGAGAAGCCGGCCTGCCGCACGTCCACCCCGCTGGCGACGCGGAACGACACCGAGCGGCACACCCTCACCGCCGCCGCGGTCCCGATGCGGTCCGGGGCCCCCACCGTCCTCGCCGCCGTGGGTGACGACAAGGGCGTCAAGGGCGACTACAAGGCCACCAGCCTCGCCCCCTCCGCCACCTGGAACACCAGCCTCAACACCGGTGACTTCACCTGGTCCTACGACATGCCGGTCCCCGAGGTCCCCGGCGGCCTCAAGCCCAAGGTCGGGCTGTCGTACTCCTCCGGCGCCATCGACGGCCGTACCGGCGGCACCAACAACCAGGGCTCCTGGGCCGGGGACGGCTTCGAGATGTGGCCCGGCTACATCGAGCGCCGCTACAAGCCCTGCTCCGACGACGGCGAGAAGCACGCCGACGGCAACAAGCCGGGCGACCTGTGCTGGGCCTACGACAACGCGTTCCTGTCGTTCAACGGCCGGGCCGGCGAACTGGTCCCCGCGGGCAAGGACCAGTGGAAGCTCCAGACCGACGACGGCACCCGCATCAAGCGCCTGACCTCGGCCGACCGTGACAACGGGGACAACGACAACGAGTACTGGGAACTGACCGACACCACCGGCACCCGCTACTACTTCGGCTACCACAAGCTCCCCGGCTGGGCCACCGGCAAGGAGACCACCGACGCGACCTGGACCGCCCCGGTCTTCGGCAACAACAGTGGCGAGCCCTGCAACAAGGCCACGTTCAAGGACTCCTGGTGCCAGCAGGCCTGGCGCTGGAACCTCGACTACGTCGTCGACCCGCACGGCAGCGCGATCGCCTACTACTACGACAAGGAGACCAACACCTACGGCCGCGACCTCGACAAGGACAGCGGCACCGCCTACACCCGCGGCGGCTCCCTCAAGCGCATCGAGTACGGCCGCTCCGCCGGCGACCTCTACACGGGCAAACCGCTCGCCCAGGTCACCTTCACCAGCGCCGAACGCTGCCTGCCCGAGACCGGCGTCACCTGTGCCGCGGACACCATCGACGCCAAGAGCTTCTACTGGTACGACACCCCCTGGGACCTCAACTGCAAGGCCGGCACCGCCTGCGACCAGGGCCGGTTCTCGCCCACCTTCTGGACCCGCAAGCGCCTGACCGGCGTGAGCACCGAGGTCCTCAAGGGCGGCGTCCTCACCCCCGTCGACTCCTGGGCGCTGACCCACCGCTGGGGCAAGGCCGACGTCGACTACCAGCTGGAACTGGACTCCGTCCAGCACACCGGCCGCACCGCCGCCACCCCGATCACCCTGCCGAAGACCACCTTCGCCTACACCCAGCTCGCCAACCGCCTCGACAAGACCGGCGACGGCTACGCCCCCTACGTCAAGGACCGCCTCTCCCACGTCGCCGACGAATACGGCGGCCAGCTCAGCGTCAACTACTCCGAACCCGCCTGCTCCTTCGCCAGCCTGCCCACCCCCGAGTCCAACACCACCCGCTGCTTCCCGCAGTTCATCGGCGGCAGTGCCGGCGACGACATGGAGCAGTCCTGGTTCAACAAGTACGTCGTCACCTCCGTCACCACCACCGACCGCACCGGCGGAGCGCCCGACCAGGTCACCCGCTACGGCTACCTCGGCGACGCCGCCTGGCACTACGACGATGACGACGGCCTGACCAAGGAGAAGTTCAAGACCTGGTCCCAGTGGCGCGGCTACGGACAGGTCCGCGTCCAGACGGGCGGCCAGGGCACCGCGGCCGACGCCATGAAGACGCAGCAGGACACCTACTTCCTGCGCGGCATGGACGGCGACCGCAAGAGCGCGGGCGGCGGCACCAAGGCCGTCGGCGTCACCCTGCCCGACGGTGAGGGCGAGCCCCTGACCGACGACGCCTCCGCGGCCGGGTTCGCGTACAAGACGGTCACCTACTCGGCGCCCGGCGGCAAGGTCCTGGCCAAGACCGTCAGCCGGCCCTGGCACCACGAGACGGCCAAGAAGGTCCGTGACTGGGGCACCGTCACCGCCAACTTCAGCGGCACCGCGAGCGCCCGCGCCTTCACCTCCCTCGACGACGGCGCCGGCGCCAAGTGGCGCACGACCACGACCGCCTCCACCTACGACACCGTGGCCGGCCGCGTCACCGAGGTGAGTGACCGGGGCGACGACGCCACCACCGACGACGACCGCTGCACCCGCACCACCTACGCCACCAACACCGACAGCAACATCCTCACCCTGCCCGCCCGCGTCGAGACCGTCGCCACCGAATGCGGCACCAGCCCCGACCGCGCCAAGGACGTCCTCTCCGACGTCCGCACCGCCTATGACGCCGGCGCCTACGGAGCGGCCCCCACCAAGGGTGATCCCACCGCCGTCGCCACCCTCAAGAGCCACGACGGCACCACCGCCACCTACCTCGAATCCACCACCGGCTACGACGACTACGGCCGCCCGCAGAAGACCACCGACCTCACGGCCGACGTCACCGCCATCGGCACCAGCGCCCCCACCCGCACCCCCCGCACCGACGGCCGCACCACAACCACCACCTACACTCCCGCCACCGGCTTCCCCACCCAGACCCTCACCACCACACCCCCCGCCAACCCCGCGGACCCTCTCTCCGCCCAGACCACCGTCACCGAACTGGACCCCCTGCGGGGCCTGCCCACCGCCACCGTCGACACCAACGGCAAACGCACCGTGATGGCGTTCGACGCCCTGGGCCGTTCAACCAAGGTGTGGCAGCCGGACCGCAGTTCCACGGCCCTCCCGACCTACCAGTTCGACTACTACGTCGAAGAGGGCAAGCCGACCGCCGTCGCCACCCGCGCCCTCAACACGACCGGCACCAGCCAGCTCGTCTCCTACACCCTGTACGACGGCTACCTGCGCACCCGCCAGACCCAGGCCCCCGGCCCCGACGGCGGACGACTGATCAGCGACACCTTCTACGACGAACGCGGCCTGGCCACGAAGGCGTTCGCGCCCTACTACAGCACCGGCGCCCCGGCCCGCGACGTCTTCAAGCCCGCCGACGCGCTGGGCGTGGAGTCCCAGACCTGGCAGACCTATGACGGTCTCGGCCGCGAGACCGAGTCCCGGCAGGTCGCCGGCAACGGCGAGGGCGGCAAGGTACTCGCCGTCACCCGCACCACCTACGGCGGCGACCGCACCACCGTCATCCCGCCCGAGGGCGGCACCGCCACCACGACCGTCATCGACGCCCGCGGCCAGACCACCCAACTCCTCCAACACCACACCCGCGACGCCGGTGCCCCGGCCGACACCACCCGCTACACCTACACCCCCGCCGGCAAGCTCGCCCAGGTCACCGACCCGGCCGGCAACAACTGGAGCTACGCCTACGACCAGCGCGGCAACCAGATCCAGGCCGACGACCCCGACAAGGGCGTCCTGAAGAACACCTACGACGACCGCAGCCAACTGACCACCACCGAGGACGCCAACGGCGCCGCCCTGGCCTCCGTCTACGACGGCCTCGGCCGCAAGATCGAACTCCACGACAAGACCGCCGACGGCACCCTCCGCGCCAAGTGGGTCTACGACACCGTCGCCAAGTCCAAGGGCCAACTCGCCGAGTCCACCCGCTACGTCGACGGCAAGCCCTACACCACCAAGACCACCCAGTACGACACCCTCTACCGGCCGCAGCGCGTCTCCGTGGTCATCCCCGACTCGGAAGGCAAGCTCGCCGGCACCTACGAGGCCACCACGGCCTACTACACGAACGGCCTGCCCAAGGCCCGCAGCATGTCCCAGGTGGGCACCCTCCTCGGCAAGGGCTGGAACTACTCCTACGCCAACGACACCCTGCGACTGACCTCCGTCTTCGGCGACGGCATCCGTTCCGACGCCACCTACAACCTCGTCGGGCAGCCCCTCACCTACCGGATCGGCACCAGCACCGGCAAACCCACCCAGGTCACCAACACCTACGAGTGGGGAACCCGGCGCCTCTCCAACTCCCGCGTCGACCGTCAGGACGTCAACGGCGTCGACAAGTCCGCCACCTACGCCTACGACCCCGCTGGCAACATCACGTCCCTCTCGGACGTCTCCCGTTCCGGCACCGACACCCAGTGCTTCGCCTACGACCACCTGCGTCGCCTCACCGAAGCCTGGACCCAGTCCGACAGGACCTGCGCCACCGCTCCCGCCGGCAACCTCATCGCCGGCCCCGCCCCGTACTGGCAGTCCTACCGCTACGACCTCGCCGGCAACCGCACCGCCCGCACCGAGCACGACCCCACCGGCGACGCCGCCAAGGACACCAAGAGCACCTACACCTACCCCAAGCCCGGCACTCCCCAGCCCCACACCCTCACCGCCGTCGACACCACCGCCCCCACCGGCACCAGCGCCTCCGCCTACACCTACGACCCCACCGGCAACACCACCACCCGCACTCTGCACGGCGACAAGCAGACCCTCACCTGGGACGCCGAAGGCCACCTCGCCAAGGTCACCGAACCCGCCGGCGACAAGGGCACCAAAACCACCGCCTACCTCTACGACGCCGATGGCAACCGCCTCATCACCCGCACCGACACCAAGACCACCCTCACCCTCGGCGACCACACCGAAGTCACCCTCGACAAGGGCTCCGACACCCCCAAGGGCACCCGCTACATCCCCCTCGGCGGCGGCAACCAGGCCGTCCTGACCGACGGCGGCACCTACACCGTCACCCTCGCCGACCACCAGGGCACCGGCCAACTCGCCGTCAACACCGCCAATCAGGCCCTCACCCAACGCCGCGCCCTCCCCTTCGGCGGCCCCCGCGGCGCCCAACCCGACACCTGGCCCGGCACCAAGTCCTTCGTCGGCGGCACCAACGACACCACCGACACCGGCCTCACCCACCTCGGCGCCCGCGAATACGACCCGGACACGGGCCGCTTCCTGTCGGTCGACCCGCTCATGGACCTGGCGGATCCCCAACAGTTCAACGGCTACACCTACAGCAACAACAACCCCACCACCTTCAGCGACCCCAGCGGCCAGATGTTCGCCGGCGACGACGGCCGCGGCTACGGCGTCGTCCAGAACAAGGGCGGCGGCCAACGTCTTTCCGGTACCCGCGACTGGACCCCGGGCCCGGGGTCATGCATTCTCCCCAACTGCCACACGCCCAACAACGGCCCTGCCGTCAAGCGCGAAACCCCGACGTGCTATTACGCGATGGGGACGAACCCCAACTGCTCTGCAAGCGGGGTCTCCTCCAGCGCACCCTCGGAGGGGGCTGCTCCCAGGCTTGTGGCCGGCAGCTACCCGGAAAACGTGGAAGCACATCGCCCTCCCCTGTCGCCGTGGCAGAAGGTGGGGCTGGTCGTCGCCGGTGTGCTCGGTGGTGGTGTGCTCATCGCGCCGATAGCGGGCCTGGTACTCCCGGAGTGCCTTGCAGCGCTGCCGCTCTGCGCGGAAGGCGTTGCAGGCCTCATCACCGGCGGAGCGGATGGCGGTAGCTTCCCCAGTGGTGGTGCTGAAGGCGCGATTGCGGGGAAGCTCAGAAATTGCGCTCATAGTTTCCTCCCCGACACTGAAGTCGCCCTCGCGAGCGGCAAGCGGAAGCGCATCGAAGACGTCAAAACCGGCGACAAGGTCATAGCCACCGACCCCGAAACCGGTAAGACCACTACCCGCGCCGTAGTAGCCACCATCGTCACCAAGGACGACAAGCAATTCACCGACCTGACGGTCAAAACCCCCTCCGGCGACTCCAGCATCATCGCCACCGACACCCATCCCTTCTGGTCCGTCGACAAGAAGAAGTGGATCAACGCCGGCGACCTCCGCCCGGGCACCGAACTTCGCACCCCCGAGGGTGCGGTGGTCAAGGTCGTCGCGGTTCGTCACTTCGGCAAGCAGCAGCAGACGCACGACCTGACCATCGAGGGCACGCACACGTACTATGTGCTCGCTGGTCAGACACCGGTCTTGGTTCACAACAGCAACTGCCCCAATGGGAAGCTGTCGGATCCCCTTCCCAGGGGGATGAATAACAAGATCGCTTCAGCCTACGACGACGTGAAGGCAGGGCAGATTCCTTCGCACGACACGTACGGGGGACGTGAACACCCGTGGTGGGCAGGTTCCAAGGAGTACCGCGTGCCGGGCAGGCCCGAAACTGACAGAATCCTGGAAAAGGAGCTGCCGAACGGCGTCAAGGTGTACGGCTGGACGTCCACGCATTACACGAAGATTCAACGCTTCAGTGCACCCCATTTCCCTGACTCGGGGTGGAATTAGTAGCTCTATTGGTTAACTGGTGCAGTGACTTGATTGTCGCTGCACCAGTTCCGGTTTGGGGATTAGATATGGCTGGCGAACTGCCTGTAGTGGGCAAGGTGGATTTTCCGCTGTACGTGGTATCAGATGAAGAGTCCGGGGAGGTGCTTGTTGCCGCTGAGGGAGTAGAGGGATTTTTTGTCGACCCGGAAGAAGAGTCGTCGGAAGTGGCCTTCCTCGGGCCCCGTGAGGTCGAGAAGGGTAGGCGGAGGGTCGAAGATGCAGTGATGGCAGTCATGAATCGCCAACGGGAGAAGATTGGTGAGTACTTCATTGGTCGGGTTGTGCTCGGCGATACGGATGTAGAGGAGCCGGGCGGAAATATTTCGCGAGTCGCGTGCCGGTTCTTTGGTAATCGCTGCGAGTATCCTGAAGCTGAGAGAATTTGGCCGCGTTGGGCATCAGGGATCGCCCTGGAGAAGGCTGAATGGATTCGGTGGCCAGCGAACTATCAGAGCGCGTGGCTGCACGTTGTTCAGAATTCTTGGTTCGCTTCGAACCGTAGGGCTGCCCGCTATGGAATGGAGGATGTCGTCCACTTGGACGGTGAGCAAATTTCCACGAAGTCGGGGTTCTACTGCGCATTGGGTGAGGCGGTAAATGGTCCGGGCGGTTACTTTGGATCGAATCTTGACGCTCTCGCGGAATGTATTTCTTCGAGTTTCGGCGAGGGGCCTCCGGCGAGGATTATTTGGCGGAACTTTCAGGCGTCTCAAGAATTTCTTGATCATGCCTTTCTGGATTCCATTGTGGGGCTATTGCGTGAATTCCGCGTAGATCTCGCCACTTGCTGACTTCGGGTCAGGCGTGCGCGCCCGAGCGAATCTGATGCTCCGTCAGTTGCTATCTGGCGGGGTGTCTGGGGGAGGTGACGGCAGTAGTTGACGGCAACGTCAGCGGACGACGGCTGCGTTGGGTGGGGCATCGGGGGCGTCGCTTGGGCCGAGGACATTGCCGAGGGTGTTGACAGCCTGGCGCTAGAGGTGGAGCCGGACGTGGGCGTAGCCGCCGGTGGTGGCGCCGATGTGGGCGTGGCCGAGGAGTTCCTTGATCACGGCCAGTTGGACTCCCTGCCCCAGGAGGATGGCCGCCCCACCACCCCTACCCATACCGCAAATACCTCCCCCGAACCCCCCGGAACCCCCGCAGACCCTCCTCCCAGGTATCGACGACCTCCTCCACCTCCGCCCCCGCGTCGATCATCTTGCGGACGGTGTCCGTGCCTGCCAGGTGGTCGAAGTGGGAGGTGAGCCAGGTGAAGTCGGGGTAGAGGTGGCGGGCGGTGGTCAGGAGGGCGAGGCCGGTGCGGATCGGGTCGAAGGTGGTGCGGTCGTGGACGTGGAGTTGGAGGCCGCCGATGGTCTTGCCCTGGAACTTGGAGAAGGTGGGGGCGAAGTACGCCTCGCGGAAGTGGACGCCGGGCAGGGCGAGTTCGGTGACGGCTTCGGCCCAGTGGCGGTCCAGGCCGTCCGCGCCGAGGAGTTCGAAGGGGCGGGTGGTGCCGCGGCCCTCGGAGAGGTTGGTGCCTTCGAAGAGGCAGGTGCCGGCGTAGGCCAGGGCGGTGTCGGCGGTCGGCATGTTGGGGCTGGGCGGCACCCACGGCAGGCCGGTCGCGTCGAAGAAGTCGGTGCGGTGCCAGCCGGTCATCGTGACGGTGTCCAGCGCCACCGGCCGTCCGGCCGCCGCGGGGACGAACTCGCCGTTGAAGAGCAGGGCCAGCTCCACCACCGTCATCCCGTGCGCCTGGGCGATCGGTTCGCGGCCGACGAAGGAGGCGTAGCGGCGGTCCAGGACGGGGCCGGTCGCCCGCCGGCCGGTCACCGGGTTGGGGCGGTCCAGCACCACGAACCGCTTGCCGGCCAGGACGGCCGCGACCATGCAGTCGTAGAGCGTCCAGATGTAGGTGTAGAAGCGGGCGCCGACGTCCTGGATGTCGAAGACGACGGTGTCGACGCCGGAGGCGGTGAAGACGTCGGCGAGTTCCCGGCCGCTCTTGTCGTAGGTGTCGTAGACGGGGAGGCCGGTGGCCGGGTCGTCGTAGCGGCCTTCGGAGCCGCCGGCCTGGGCGGTGCCGCGGAAGCCGTGCTCGGGGCCGAAGACGGCGGTGAGGCGGACCCGGGGGTCGGCGTGCATCACGTCCACGACGTGCCGCACGTCGTGGGTGACGCCGGTGGGGTTGGTGACGATGCCGACCCGGTGGCCGTCCAGGAGGCGGTAGCCGTCGGCGGCCAGGCGGTCGAAGCCGGTGCGCACCCGCCGCCGGCCGTCGTGCGGGGCCGCCTGGGCCGAGCCCGGGCCCGCGGTGACCGCCGCCGCGGCCGCCCCGGTCGCCGCCAGGTGCCCCAGCAGAACGCGTCTCGACAGAGCCATGCGCACACCTCCGTGAACAGTGGTGGACCCGATGTGTGTCGTGGGCACGCTAATGCTCCGCGGCCCGCTGCGGAACGTGCCCGGCCGTGGCGGGAAACAGAGACTTCCGCTGGGACATACCGACTGGTTAGTCTGCCCCTGCCGGCACCCGGCGAACGGGTGGGCCAGGGCGACGACCGAGGGAGACGCAGCGTGGCAGTCGTACGGGACAAGGCCGTTGTCGTGACCGGAGCGGGCGGGGGGATCGGCGCCGCACTGGCCCGCCGGTTCGCCGCCGAGGGCGCCCGGGTCGTGGTCAACGACCTGGACGAGGCCAAGGCCCGCAAGACCGCCGAGGAGATCGGGGCGGTCGCGGTCCCCGGCGACGCCTCCGGCATCGTCGGCCCGGCCCGCGAGGCGCTCGGCTCCACCATCGACGTCTTCTGCGCCAACGCCGGGGTCGGCACCGGCGGCGGACCCGAGGCCCCCGAGGACGACTGGGCGCTGGCCTGGGACGTCAACGTGATGGCCCACGTGCGGGCCGCCCGCGAGCTGCTCCCGGAGTGGCTGGCGCGCGGCAGCGGCCGGTTCGTCTCCACGGTGTCCGCGGCCGGCCTGCTCACCATGGTCGCCGCGGCGCCCTACAGCGTCACCAAGCACGGCGCGTACGCCTTCGCCGAGTGGCTGTCGCTGACCTACCGCCACCGCGGCATCGACGTGCACGCCATCTGCCCGCAGGGCGTGCGCACCGACATGCTGGCCGCCACCGGCGTCGCCGGCGACCTCGTCCTGACCCCGACCGCCATCGAACCGGACGCCGTCGCCGACGCGCTCTTCACCGCCATGGCCGACCGCCGCTTCCTGGTCCTGCCGCACCCGGAGGTCGCCGACTACGTCACCGCCCGGGCCGCCGACCCGGACCGCTGGCTGTCCGGAATGAACCACCTCCAGCAGAAGTTGGAGGCGCGCGAGGGGGAGACCCGGTGACCACCTACCAGGACAAGCCGTGGCTGGCCCTGCTCACCGCCGCCCAACGCGCCCCCGTCCAGCCGCCGCCCTCCCCGCTGCACACCTTCCGCACCGCGGTCCGCCGCGCCCCCGACCGCACCGCGCTCGCCTACTTCGACGGCCGGATCTCCTACGCCGAGGCCGACGCGCTCTCCGACGGCCTCGCCGGCCACCTGGCGGCCCGCGGCTTCCGGCCCGGCGACCGGGCCGTGGTCATGCTCCAGAACACCCCGCACTTCGTGCTCGCGGTGCTCGCGGTCTGGAAGGCCGGCGGCGTGGTCGTCCCGGTCAACCCCATGTACAAGACGGCGGAGACCCGGCACATCCTGGAGGACGCCGAGGTGACCGCCGTCCTGTGTGCGGACCGCATCTGGGCGGACCACCTGCGCGCCACCACCGCCCGGACGCCCTCGGTCCGCATCGCGCTGACCGCCGACGAACGCGGGCTGCAGGACCGCCACGACGCCCGCGTGCTGCGCGGCGCGCCCGCCGGCCCCCAGGACGGCGCGGACGACCTGCTCGCCGCCGCCCGCACCGGCGGACCGGCGCCCGCCGTTCCGGAGCCGGACGCCACCGACACCGCGCTCATCAGCTACACCTCCGGCACCAGCGGCACCCCCAAGGGCGCCATCAACACCCACGGCAACATCAGCTACAACGCCGAACGGCAGCGCACCGGCCTCGGCCTCCCCGAAGGCGCCACCTACTTCGCCCTCGCCCCCCTCTTCCACATCACCGGCATGGTCTGCGAGTTCGCCGCCTGCCTCGCCACCGTCGGCACCCTGGCGCTGGCCTACCGCTTCGAGGCCGGCACCGTCCTGGACGCCTTCCTGGAGCACCGGCCGGCCTTCACCGTCGGCCCGTCCACCGCCTACATGGCGCTGATGGCCCACCCGGACGTCACCCCCGGCCACTTCGCCTCCTTCCACTGCATGAGCTCCGGTGGCGCACCGCTGCCGCCGGCCCTGGTCGAGAGGTTCCGCGCCGACTTCGGGCCGTACGTGCACAACGGCTACGGCCTGACCGAGTGCACCGCGCCCTGCGCCAGCGTCCCGCCGGGGCGCCGGGCCCCCGTCGACAAGGTCTCCGGCACCCTCGCGGTGGGCGTCCCGGGCCCGGACACCGTCGTGCGGATCGTCGACGACGCCGGCCGTGACCTGCCGTTCGGGGAGCAGGGCGAGATCGCGGTCCGCGGTCCGCAGGTCGTGCCCGGGTACTGGCGCCGGCCGGACGCCACTGCCGAGACCCTCCCGGACGGTGAACTGCGCACCGGCGACATCGGGTTCATGGACCGCGACGGTTGGCTCTACGTCGTCGACCGCAAGAAGGACATGATCAACGCGGCCGGTTTCAAGGTCTGGCCCCGCGAGGTCGAGGACGTCCTCTACACCCATCCCGCGGTGCGCGAGGCCGCCGTCGTCGGGGTGCCCGACCCCTACCGCGGGGAGACCGTCAAGGCGTACGTCAGTCTCCGCCCGGGCGCCTGCCCCGCCCCGGAGGAACTCGCCGCCTACTGCAAGGAACGACTCGCGGCCTACAAATACCCCCGTGTGGTGGAGGTCCTGCCGGAGCTGCCCAAGACCGCGAGTGGCAAGATCCTCCGACGGGAGCTGCGCCAGCGCGCATGACGGACGCACGTAAGGAACAGGTGAGAGCGATGGCCGGCATCAAGGAAGGCGCCAGCAACGGCGGCGGCGCGGCGAAGCCCGTCGCGCAACGACTGCTGGCCACCGCCACCAGGCTCTTCGCGGAGCAGGGCTACGACCGCACCTCGGTCCAGGAGATCGTGGACGCGGCGGGCGTCACCAAGGGCGCCCTGTACCACTACTTCGGTTCCAAGGAGGACCTGCTCCACGAGGTCTACGGGCGGGTGCTGCGGCTCCAGCAGGAGCGGCTGGACCGGTTCGCGGACGCCGACGCGCCGGTGGAGCAGCGGTTGCGGGACGCCGCCGCCGACGTGGTGGTCACCACCATCGAGAACCTCGACGACACGAAGATCTTCTTCCGCTCGATGCACCACCTCAGCCCGGAGAAGGACAAGCAGGTGCGGGCCGAACGGCGGCGCTACCACGAGCGGTTCCGGGCGCTGATCGAAGAGGGCCAGCACACCGGGGTGTTCAGCGCGGACGTCCCCGCCGACCTGGTCGTCGACTACCACTTCGGTTCGGTGCACCACCTGGGCACCTGGTACCGCGAGGACGGGCCGCTGAGCCCCCAGCAGGTCGCCGACCACCTGGCCGGACTCCTCCTGCGGGCCCTGCGACCGTAACGGGCACGTTCCCCGGAATACCCCCGCCCTACAGGTACCGCTTCAGCTCACGCCGTGCCAGTGAGCGCTGGTGCACCTCGTCGGGGCCGTCGGCCAGCCGCAGCGTCCGGGCGGCGGCCCACAGTTCGGCCAGCGGGAAGTCCTGGCTGACGCCGCCCGCGCCGTGCAGCTGCACCGCCTTGTCGAGGATGTCCACCACCGTGCGCGGAGTGGCGATCTTGATGGCCTGGATCTCGGTGTGCGCGCCCCTGTTGCCGACGGTGTCCATCAGCCACGCGGTCTTCAGCACCAGCAGCCGCAGCTGCTCCACCGCCACCCGGGCGTCCGCGATCCACTCCTGGACCACGCCCTGCTGGGCCAGCGGCTTGCCGAACGCCGTACGGTCCACCGCCCGCCGGCACATCAGCTCGATCGCCCGCTCGGCCATCCCGATCAGCCGCATGCAGTGGTGGATCCGGCCGGGCCCGAGCCGCGCCTGCGCGATGCCGAAGCCACCGCCCTCCTCGCCGATGAGGTTGCCCACCGGCACCCGGACGTCCTCGAAGACGACCTCCGCGTGCCCGCCGTGGTAGTGGTCCTCGTAGCCGTAGACCTGCATGGCGCGTTTGACGGTCAGGCCGGGGGTGTCCCGAGGCACCAGCACCATCGACTGCTGGCGGCGCGGGTCCGCGCCGTCCGGGTCGGTCTTGCCCATCACGATGAAGATCCGGCACAGCGGGTTCATGGCCCCGGAGATGTACCACTTGCGGCCGTTGATGACGTAGTCGTCGCCGTCCCGCTCGATGCGGGTCTCGATGTTGGTGGCGTCCGACGAGGCGACCTCCGGCTCGGTCATCGCGAACGCCGAGCGGATCTCACCCGCCAACAGCGGCTCCAGCCACCGCTTCTTCTGCTCGTCGTCGCCGAACTGCGCCAGCACCTCCATGTTGCCGGTGTCCGGTGCCGCGCAGTTCAGTGCGGTCGGCGCCAACTGCGGGCTGCGGCCGGTGATCTCGGCCAACGGTGCGTACTGGAGGTTGGTCAGCCCCGCGCCGTGCTCCGCGTCCGGCAGGAAGAGGTTCCACAGGCCCTGCCGGCGCGCCTCGGCCTTGAGGTCCTCCACCACCTGCGGGGTGTCCCACGGCGAGGCCAGCGAGGCCCGCTGCTCGTCCGCGACCCGTTCCGCCGGGTACACCCGGTCGGTCATGAACGCGTCGAGCCGGGCGCGCAGTTCCTCGGTACGGGCGTCGAATGCGAAGTCCATCGGTGCCTCAGCCTTCCTTGAGGGTGGTCAGTCCGCGGTCGATGAAGACGGGCACCAACTCGCCGATCCGGTCGAAGCCCGCGCCGACCGTCTGGCCGAGCGTGTAGCGGTAGTGGATGCCTTCGAGGATCACCGCGAGCTTGAACCACGCGAAGGCGGTGTACCAGGCGATCCGTCCGACGTCCCGGCCGGAGCGCTCGGCGTAGCGGGCGATCAGCTCGTCCGGGTCGGGGTGGCCCGGTGCACCGCTGGTGGTGCTGACCGGCGACCCGGGCAGGCCCAGGTCGGTGCAGTACATCGCCAGCAGCCCGAGGTCGGTCAACGGGTCGCCCAGCGTGGACATCTCCCAGTCCAGCACCGCGGTGAGGGTGTCGCCGGCGCCCACCAGGACGTTGTCCAGCCGGTAGTCGCCGTGCACCACGGTCGGCGCGGGGGAGGTGGGCAGGGCCCGGCCCAGCCCCTCGTGGAGCGCGTCGATGCCGGGCAGGTCGCGGTTCTTGGAGGCCGCCAGCTGCTTGCCCCAGCGCCGCAACTGGCGCTCCAGGAAGCCGTCCGGGCGCCCGAAGTCGCCCAGCCCGGCCGCCGCCGGATCCACCGCGTGCAGTTCCACCAGCGTGTCGACCAGCGACAGCACCACCGCCCGGGTCCGCTCCGGCCCGAGCGGGGCCAGCTGTTCCACGGTCCGGTACGGGGTGCCCGCCACCAGCTCCATCACGTAGAACGGCGCGCCGATGACGGACTCGTCCGTGCACAGCAGCAGCGCCTCCGGCACCGGCACCGCGGTGTCGTGCAGTGCGCTGATCACCCGGTGCTCGCGCCGCATGTCGTGCGCGGTGGCCAGCACGTGGCCGAGCGGCGGGCGGCGGACCACCCAGGAGGCGGTGCCGTCGGTGACCCGGTAGGTGAGGTTGGAGCGCCCGCCCTCGATCAGCTGCGCGCCGAGCGGCCCGGAGACCAGGCCCGGCCGCTCCCGGTCCAGGTGCTCCCGCAGGCGCTCCGGATCGAGGCCGGGGGGTGCCTTTCCGGCGGCCGGCGGGGGCGGGGTGCCGTTGCTCATCGTGCTTCCTCCGTACGGAGTGGACGGTCGGACGGTCCAGGGCCGGCGGGCCCGTCCCGCCTGATCATGCCGACTAGTCGGTATGGCGTCCAGTGTCCGTCCGTGGGGCGTCGGTCACCCGATGCGTTTGCGCCACCCCGCGCCCGCCCCGGCCGGCTCAGGCGTGGCAGGCCGGCGGCACCCCGCCGTTGAACTCCGCCATCGCCCCGAACCCGGCCACCGCGTCCAGCGGCGCGCCCGGCGCCGCCCCGTCCAGCTCCGCGTACGCCCGCAGGAGGTTGGCCACCAGCCGCTCGTGCTCCTTCAGCTCCGCGAACGCGCCGAGCTCGGCCTCCCGGGCCACCTCCAGCGGCGTCCGCCCGGCCGCCCGCCCCGTACGGGCCAGCTCCGCGACGAACCGCAGGTACCGTTCGACCTCGTCGTAGACCTCCGGTCCGGCCACCGGACCGTGTCCGGGCACGACCGTCTCCGCGCCCAGCGACCGCAGTACCTCGATCGCCCGCAGCGACCCGGTCAGCGAGCCCATGAAGAGGAACGGGGTGCCCCCGTTGAAGATCAGGTCCCCGGTGAACACCACCCGCTGCTGCGGCAGCCAGACGATGGTGTCGCCGGGCGTGTGCGCCACCCCCGGGTGGATCAGCTGCACCTCGACGTCGCCGGCGTGCACCGTCAGCCGGTCCTCGAAGGTGACCTCCGGCGGGGTCAGGACGATGTCGCCGTACGGCACCTCGGGCCACACCGCGTGCAGTTGGTGGCCGGCGGCCAGCAACTCCCGGCGGCAGGCCGCGTGTCCGATGACCGTCGCCTCGGGGGTGAACACGCCGTTGCCGTAGGTGTGGTCGCCGTGGTGGTGGGTGTTGACGAGGGTCCTCGGGGTGGGGGCGCCGCTCTCCGCGATCCGGCGGCGCAGCAGCCGGGCCCGGCGCTCGGTGGCGGCGGTGTCCACGACCAGGGTGGCGGTGCCGTCGGTGACGAAGCCCGCGTTGTTCAGGCACCAGCCGCCGTCCGGCTGGATGAACGCGTGCACGCCTGGGGCGAGTTCGGTGAGGTAGGGCTCGGGGAGGTCGCCGTCGGTGTCGGCGGCGGTCTCCGGAGCGTGCTGGTGGTCCGTCATGTCCCGCTTTCGGGTGGGGGGTGGTTCGGTCCCGCGCGGACGTCGTCGTCGCTGGTCGGGTCCGGCGCCGGCGCGGTGCCGTGCGGCCCCGCCGTGACGATCCGTCTGCCGCGCGGCACTCGTAACGGTACCTGCGGGCCCGACCTCACCGTCCCGGCGCCAGCAGTGCCGCTCCGCACACCGCCAGTCCGACCGTGCAGCCGGCCACCAGGAGGGCCGGGCGTGGCGACAGGGCGGCCGGGCGGCCGGCCGTCAGCGCCCGCATCCGGCGGTGCGCGACGACCGCGAACGCCCACCACAGCAGCGCCACCAGCACCATGAGCACCGCCTCGACCGGGCCCGGCGCGCCACCGCGCAGCACCTGCCGGCCGGCCAGCACCGCCGCCACGGCGGCCGACAGCACCGTCCGCCGCCACGCCAACCTCGTCCGCTCCGGCTGGAGTCCGGGGTCCCGGTCCGCGACCGGCCGCGACGCCCCGCCGCTCCGCCCGGCCTCCCCGGGTGCGCCCATCGCCCCGGCCCCCGCTAGTCGGTCCGGCCGAGCAGCGTCAACGCCACCACCGCCACCGCGAGCCCTGCGACGCACAGTGCCAGCACGGTGGGGAAGCGGGAGAGCGGCAGGTCCTCGCCGCGCCGCATCGCGCGCTCGCAGCGCACCCAGTGGTTGACCGCCCGCAGGGCGCACAGCGCCCCGCCGACCAGCAGGACGACGGTGAAGGCGAGCCGCAGGCTGCCGTGCAGCCGGGGCAGGAACTGGTCGACCGCGAAGCCCCCGCCGATCAGCGCCAGTCCGGTGCGCAGCCAGGCGAGGAAGGTGCGTTCGTTGGCGAGCGAGAAGCGGTAGTCGGGTGTGGTGCCCTCCTCGCGCACCCGCTCCGGGAAGAACCACAGTCGGAGCCCGGGGCCCATCGGATCAGACCTCCCCGGCCGCCCGCCGGGCGAGCAGTTCCCGGTACGCGGCCAGCCCGTCCGGGGTCCACGCCCACGCGTCCAACTGCCGGGCCAGCTCCTCCTCCGGCAGGAAGGCGTGCCAGTCGATCTCCGACTCCTGGGGCGCCACCGGCAGTGTGCAGCGCACCTGGTAGACCGCGGACCACCAGGTGTGCTCGGGCGTCTCGTACAGGAAGCGGAACAGCGGCTCCGGACGCGGCAGTCCGGACACCCCCAGTTCCTCCTCGGCCTCCCGCAGGGCCGCCTCGTCGTACGTCTCCCCAGTGCCCACCACGCCGCCCACGAACATGTCGTAGTGCGAGGGGAACACCAGCTTCTGCGGCGTCCGCCGGTGGACGAACACCCGGTCGTCGGCGTCCCGGACCAGGACGAACGCGCACCGGGTGCGCAGCCGGCGGGCGTACGTCTCCGCCCGTGGGGCCTGCCCCACGACCCGGTCCTGCTCGTCGACGACATCGAGGACTTCGTCCGCGTTGAGCGGCGCCTGCGCGGTGTGCGGTGGGTGATCGGTCATGGGGCCATGCAACCACCCGTGGCGGCCCGCGCACCTGCCGGGGCGCGCCGCCACGGGCAGCAGGCTCACTGCCCCATGACGTACTTCACGGTCGGGCCGGTGGTCCAGCCGCCGTCCACCGCCAGCTCGGCGCCGGTGATGTACGAGGCGGCGTCGGAGAGCAGGAAGACCACCGCACCGGCGATCTCGTGCGCCTCGCCGACCCGGCCCATCGGGGTGTTCGGGTAGTTGCCCTCGCCCACCTGGATGCCGACCTGGGCGGTCATCGGGGTGTAGGTCATTCCGGGGTGCACCGAGTTCACCCGGACCCGGGCGGTGCCCCACTCCACCGCGCCGATCTTGGTCAACCCGCGGACGCCCCACTTCGACGCGCCGTAGCCGCCGGTCATCGCCAGGCCCATGAGCCCGGCCGCGGAGGAGATGTTCACGATCGACCCGGCGCCGCGCTCCTTCATCGCCGGCTGCACGGTCTTCATGCCGATGAAGACGCCGGTGAGGTTGACGTCGAGGACCTTGCGGAAGAAGTCGACCGAGACCGTCTCCAGGGGCGCCCCGGTCGATATCCCGGCGTTGTTCACCAGTCCGTCGATGCCACCGAACTCCGCCACCGCGAAGTCCGCGACCCGCTGCCAGTCCTCCTCGGAGGTCACGTCGTGGGCCAGGAAGCGGGCCCGCTCGCCCAGCCGGGCCGCGGTCGCGGTGCCCTCCTCCTGGAGGACGTCGGTGAGGACGACGTTGGCGCCGGCCGCGACGGCCTGTTCGGCGGCCGCGGCGCCCAGCCCGCGGGCCGCGCCGGTGAGGATCACGGTCTTGCCGCTCAGGTCCGCGGCGGGGGCCGCCTTGATGGGCTCACTCATGGGGAACTCCTTCGGTTCTGGGGGCGGCGGCGAGCAGGAACGCGGTCGTCGTCCCGGTGAGGTCGGCGAGGAACAGTTCCTCGCCCGTCAGGGGTGCGGCACCGTCCAGGTAGTGCCGGGCCCGGTCGGCCATGCCCGCGCCGATCAGCGTCAGCGCGAGGTCCAGCCGCTCCAGCCGCACCGCCTCCGGCAGTCCGGCGGCGGCCAGCGCCTCCTCGACCCGGCAGATCAACCGCCAGTACGCGGTGCCGGCGAGCGTCGGGTGCGGGACCCGGGTGCGGACCCCGCTCTCGTGGCTGAGCTGCGCGGAGATCCGCAGGCAGCGTCGGCCCTGGTCGGTCCGCAGCTCGGTGGCCTCGGCGGTCACCAGCAGCGCGATCAACTCCCGCAGCGCCGGTCCGTCGTCCGCGGCCGCGGCCGCGGCCAGCAGCGGCGCCAGGGCCGCCTCCGTACGGGCCAGTCGGCCGGACATGACGGCGTCCAGCAGTCCGGCCCGGGAGCCGAAGTGGTACTGCACCGCCGACGGGTTGTTCTGGCCGGCCAGCGTGACGATGTCGCGGATCTGCGCACCGTCCACGCCTTGCGCCGCGAAGACTTCCTCGGCGGCACGGATCAGCTTCTCCCGGGTCTCGGGGCCTGATGTCCTGGGCATGCCCCCGATTCTAATGCCCGACATTAATAAACCGGGAAGGGGGCGTCGGAAGTTTCCCGACGGGCGTGTCGGCGGGCCCTCGGGCGGGCCTGGAGGCCGTGCGGCCCGGCACGGTCGTCGGGGCGCGTTGCGGCGGGGGAGTCGCCCGTGCTCAGCGCGGCGGGCACTCCTGCGCCGCGCTGCTGGGCCCGGCCCCCGGCGGCATGGCCGGATGGCTGCCGATCAGGACGATTCCCGCCACCACCGCGGCGATGCCGGCCGCCTGGAAGGCCAGTGCCCCGGTCGTCACCCGGAGCTGGTCGCCCAGGAAACCCACCCCGCAGAGGATCCCGGCCAGCGGCTGGGCGGCGGTCAGCGCCGGCAGCGACATCCGCAGCGGCGCCGACTCGAAGGCGCTCTGCACCAGCACCAGCGCCACCACCCCCAGCACCACGATCGCGTACGGCTGCCAACTCGTCAGCAGCGCGTGCCAGCCGCCCGCGGTGAACCGCAGCCCGCTGATCCGGGTCAGCGCGTCCTGGAGGCCGTAGAGCAGCCCGGCCGCCACGCCGAGCAGCGCGGCCTCCAGGCTGACGTGCACCCGCTCCCGTTTGGCGACCGCCGCCAGCACCAGGGCGGTGGACGACACCCCGCCCATGATCAGCCACTGGGCCAACTGGCCCACCTCGCTGTTGTGCCCGCCGTGTGGTTGCCCGGCCACGATGAACGCGGTCACCCCGCCCGCCAACAGCAACAGGCCGGCCCAGCCGCTGCGGCCCAGGCGCTGCCGGGAGACCCGCCGGGCCAGCGCCATCGCGAACAGCAGGTTGGTCGCCATCAACGGTTCGACGAGGGTGATGTCCCCCATCCCCAGCGCCACCGCGCCCAGCGCCATCCCCGCCACCATCAGCGCGATCCCGGCCACCCACCGGGGCATCCGGACCAGGTCGAGCAGCAGTCGGAAGGAGAGGTAGTCCTGTGGCGGGGCGTGCTGGGCCGCGAGCTGCTGGAAGACGAACCCGGTGCCCAGACAGCATGCCGCGGCAAGGGCGAGCAGGATCACCGTCACGTCGCACACCTCGTATCGCGCGGGGCGGGGGATGCGCCCGAGGATAGTCAGCCGCGATGGCCGAAACGCGTCCCTCGACCCCGCCATTCTCGCGCGTACCCGTCTGTACCACCGGCGGTCCTCCGTGCGGCACCACCGCCCGCGGAGCCGGTCGCCCCGCCCCGGCCTGCGCCCCCCGAAGCACCTCGCCCCCGCCGTCGCCCCGCCAATTCCAGGGAGAGCTTTGCAGAGAAACCTATGCAGAGAACTCTCTGCATCTCTACGCTGACGCCATGACCCACGACGACGCCCGCCCCGAAGAGCCACCGCCCGCGCCCCGCCCCACCCGTCGGATGGACGCCCGCAGCCTGCGCGGCCTCGCCCACCCGCTGCGGATGCGCATCCTGGAACTGCTCACCCTCGACGGACCGGACACCGCCACCGGCCTGGCCCGCCGGCTCGGCGAGAACACCGGCACGGTCAGCTGGCACCTCCGCCACCTCGCCGACCACGACTTCATCGAGGAGGAGACCGGCCGCGGCACCAAGCGCGAGCGCTGGTGGCGGGCGGTGCCGGTCTCCCGTCAGCTGAACACCACCGACTTCCGCGACGACCCGGACGCCCGCGGCCCGCTGGCGCTCTACGTCCACGAACTCGTCCAGCAGCACTTCCAGCAGGTCACCGGCTACCTCGCCGAGGACTGGGGCCCGGAGTGGAAGGACGCCGGCATGGTCGCGCAGTGGCCCGACCTGACCCTGACGCCCGACCAACTCGCCGCCATGAACCGCGAGTTGGAACAGGTCGTGCTCCGGCACCGGGCCGCCGCCGCGCAGGCCGACCCGGACCGCGAGGCGCCCGCGGCTCCCGGTGCGTCGGCCGCGCGGCCCGTCATCGTCCAACTCCAGTCCTTCCCCCGCAGGCCCGGCCCGGGCCGGGCCGGGGACGACGGGCGGACCGGGTCATGAGCGGCCTGCTCCGTCGCCACCGGGACTTCCGGCTGCTCTGGTGCGGCGAGACCGCGGGCAAGTTCGGCGCCGCGGTCACCGGGGTGGCGATGCCGCTGACCGCCGTCGCCGCGCTGGGCGCCGACACCTTCTCGGTCGGCGCACTGAGTGCCTGCGGCTGGCTGCCCTGGCTGCTGATCGGGCTGCCGGTCGGGGTCTGGGTGGACCGGGTGCGCCGCCGCCCGCTCATGGTGGGCGCCGCCGCGCTCTCTGCGGTGGTGTTCGCCGCCGTCCCGGTCATCGCCTGGTGCGGCGGGCTCAGCCTCGCGCTGTTGACCGGCGCGGCCCTGCTGAGCGGCGGCGCCGCCGTCGTCTTCCAGACCGCGTACAGCGCCTACCTCCCCGGCCTCCTCGCCCCCGCCGACCAGGCCGAGGGCAACGCCAAACTGCACGGCAGCGCCTCGGCGGCGCAGCTCGCCGGGCAGGGCGCGGGCGGCTTCCTGGTGCAACTCGCCGGCGCCGCCAACGGGTTGCTGGCCAACGCGGCCACGTTCCTGGTCTCCCTGCTGTGCCTGTCGGGCATCCGGCACCGGGAGCCGCGGCCGACCGGCGCCGGTGGGCGCGCCCGGCGGCCCCTGCGCGCCGAGGTCGCCGAGGGGCTGCGGTGGGTGTCCGGGGACGTCTGGCTGCGCACCCTGACGCTCTTCGGCGCCGCCTCCAACCTGTCCCTGATCGGGTACCAGTCGATCCTGCCGGTCTTCCTGGTCCGCGAGGTCGGACTGTCGCCCGGCACCGTCGGGACCCTGCTGGCGGTGGCCGGCACTGGCGGCATCGCGGGCGCCTTCGCCGTCCGTCGCGTCGCCGCCCGGATCGGCACCGCTCGGGCCACCCTGGTCTTCGAACTCGGCCTGCCCGTAATGGCGTTGCTGATCCCGCTCGCCACCGCTGGGCCCGGCGCCGCACTGTTCGTGGTCGGCAGCTTCGGCGTCTCCGCTGGCGTGGTCGGCGGCAACGTCCTCAAGGCGGGCTTCCAGCAGGCGTACTGCCCGCCCGCGCTGCTCGGCCGGGTCACCGCCAGCGCCGCCTTCCTCAACTACGGCACGCTGCCCCTCGGCGCCCTGCTCGGCGGCGCGTTGGGCGCGGCGCTCGGCGTCCGTCCGGCCCTGTGGATCACCACCGCCGGCGTTCCGCTCGCCGCCCTGATCCTCGTCGCCTCCCCGGTCCGCACCGCCCGCGACCTGCCGTCCCGCCCGTCGGTAGGGGACGCCGACGGTCCCGCCGCCGACCTGCTCGCCCGCTCCTGAACGCACCGCGGCCCGGCGGTCCGCACCGGCCCGGCCGCGCCGCCCCGTCGAGGAGCCTCACCCGTACTGCCGCACGTCCCGCGGCGCACCGCCCATCGGAGCCGGCTCGCCGACCAGCGCGTCCTCGGGCACCCCCACCACCTCACCGCCCCCGGGATCGAAGCGGTAGCCGGCGCCCCACACCTCCGTCAGCAGCCGCGCCGCGGCCGGCTCCCGGTCCACCTCCGCACGCAGCGCCGCCACCCGCGCCGCCACCGTCGACAGGTCGCCGAAGTCCCGCCCCCACACCCGGCGCAGCAACTGCTCCCGCGAGAAGACCCGCCCGGGGTGCCGCATCAGGAACGCCAACAGCGCGAACTCGTGGGAGGTGAGGGCGAGTTCCCGGCCGGCGCGGGCGGCCCGCCCCGTTCCGGGGTCCGCGCTCAGCTCACCGACCCGCAGCACCGGCGCCCCGCCGGCCGGGGTCGCCCTGCCGGCCCCGTGCAGCGCCGCCGCCACCCGCGCCACCGACTCCCGCGCACCCACCGGCCCGGCCCCGGCCGGCTCCGCGGCTTCCGCCGCCGTGCCGGCGGGCCCGGTCAACGGCACCAGGAGGACCGCGGCCCCGTCACCGCTGCGCCGCAACCGGCGCCGCAGGCGGAGCGCCTCGATGCCCGGCAACGCCGGATCGAGGACCACGGCGTGCGGGTGGAAGTCGGCGGCCAGTTCCAGCGCGGTGAAGCCGTCGGTGGCGTACGCGGTGGTGTGGCCGGCGCCGGCGAGCGCGGCGGTGACCGCCGTGGCGACGGCCGGGTCGTCCACGACGACCAGGACGCGGTGCGGCGGCCCGGGGGAGCCGGCCGGGGGAACGGGCGGCGTCGCGCGGGGCACGGCTCAGCCCGCCGGGCCCGGGCGGCGCGTCCGGGGGCGCGCCATCAGGCGAGGGCTCATACCTCCAGCCAACACCCGCCCGCGCGCCGCCGCGCGCCGGGGCCGGCCCCGCCCCGGGGCGCCGGCTACTTCTCCAGCTGTTCCCGCACCCGGCGGGAGACCGTCAGCGCGTACAGGTCCAGGACGCCGGGCGGCTCGGCGAGGCCCGGCCCGCCGGCCCGTATCCAGGCGGCGATGTCGGCCAGCGCGTCGTCGTCGTTGACCAGTCCCAGCCATACCGGTCGGCCGCCCGCGGCCCGCCCGGCCGCCGAGGGCTGCACCACGACCACGTTCGCCTGGTCGCAGACGTCCAGGCACTCCGAGGCCCGGACCGGCGCCGCCCCGTCCAGCGCCGCCCGCAACCGGGGTATCTGCCCGGCGTGGTCGACCCCCGGGATCTTCGCCGCGTCCCCGCAGCAGCAGCCGCGGCAGACGGTCACCCGGCACTGTTGCGCGGTGGCCCGCCCCGCCCGTCCGGCCCGCTTTTCGATCATCCGGCCATGCTACGTGCCCGCCCTGCACCACCCACCGGTCCCCGGCCACCGATCCCGCCACCCCGGGGCGCCGCCCCCGCCCCGCCCGTTGCGCACACCACGGCAGCGCACGACATTCCCAGGCCCGTTCCTGGATAGGAATCGGGGCATGTCCCTGACCAATTCACCGACTCCGGCCGACCCCGAAGCGGAGCGGGCCTCCCGGCAGCCCCGCCCGACCGCGATACCCGGCCCCGCGGGCCTCCCCGTGATCGGCTCGCTGCTCGACCTCCGCCGCGACTCCCTGGGCGCCTTCTTAAAGGCCCAGCGCGAACACGGCGACGTGGTCCGCCTGGAGGCCGGCCCACCCGGACTGCGCAGCGTCTTCTACGCCGTCTTCGCGCCCGAGGGCGTCCAGCAGGTCCTCGGCACCCAGGCCGCCAACTTCCGCAAGGACCACCCGCTCTACGAAGAGGTCCGCCAGTCGTTCGGCAACGGCCTGCTCACCAGCCAGGACGACGACTACCTCCGACAGCGCCGGCTGGTGCAACCGCTGTTCACCAAGCGCCGGGTCGACGGCTACGCCGCGGCCGTGACCACCGAGGCCGACGCGGTCACCGCCCGCTGGCGGTCCGCCGAGGGCGACGTGGTCGACCTCGTCGCCGAGATGAACCGGCTCGCCCTGCGCACCGTCGCCCGGATCCTCTTCGGCCTCGACGTGGAGGCCGCGGTGGACACCATCCACCGCTGCGCCCCCGTCATCAACGACTACGTGGTCCGGCGCGCCTACACCCCCCTGAAGGTCCCCCGCGACTGGCCCACCCCCAGGAACCTCACCCACCGCAAGGTCACCACCGAACTCAACGCGCTGTGCGACCGGATCATCGCCGAACGCCGCACCGCCTCCGCCACCGGCACCGCCGCCACCCCGGACCACAACGACCTGCTCTCCCTGCTCGTCGCGGCCGGCAACGAGGAGGACGGCACCCTCGACGCCACCGAGGTCCGCGAACAGGTCCTGATCTTCCTCCTGGCCGGCCACGAGACCACCGCCACCTCCATGGCCTTCGCCCTCCACCTGCTCGCCCGGCACCCCGCCGAGCAGACCCGGATCCGCGCCGAACTCACCCGCGTCCTCGGCGACCGCACGCCCACCGCCGCCGACCTGGACCGACTCCCGCGGCTCACCCAGGCGTTCAAGGAGGCCATGCGGCTCTACCCGGCGGCCGCCGTCGTGGGCCGTCGCGCCGTCGAGGCCACCGAGGTCGCCGGCCACCGCCTCCCGGCCGGCGCCGACGTCGTCGTCGCCCCGTGGGTCACCCACCGCCACCCGGGCCTGTGGGAGGACCCCGAGCGGTTCGACCCGGACCGCTTCGCCCCCGAACGCGAGGCGGAGCGCCACCGCTACGCCTGGTTCCCGTTCGGCGGCGGCCCGCGCGCCTGCATAGGCCAGCACTTCTCGATGCTGGAGTCCGTCCTGGCGCTGGCGACCCTGCTGCGCTCCCACGAGCTGACGGCCGTCGACCAGGACGTGCCGGTCGCCGCCGGCATCACCCTCCAGGCGACCGGTCCGGCCCGGGTCCGCCTGCGCGCCCTCTGACGGGGGCCCGGGCGGGAAGGTAAACGCAACAAAAATAGCGTTTGCCTTCCCGCCCGCCACCCCTTACGGTCGTGTCCGTCCACCCCGCCCGGCATCGCCCGGCGGGGCTCCCTCCCGACAGGAGAAGGCCGTTGCTCGTCTGAGGTCCGGAAGACACCGCGCCCGCGCCCGGCGAATCGCTCCGCGATCCGCACCCCGCGTGGCCCGTCCCCGACCTCGGCGTACGCACGGCGTACCCGAACCCCGGCACTGCCGCGGTGTCTCCCTGCGCACGCACCACCCCACCCCGCGCACACCTCCCAGGAGACCCGCATGTCAAAGCCCGCCACCACCCCCGCCGCGGCCGTCGTCTGCACCCGCACCGACTTCGCCTGGCCCGACGGCACCCCGGTCCTGAACGGCTTCCAGTTCTCCGTCGGCCCCGGCCGCACCGGCCTGGTCGGCCTCAACGGCTCGGGAAAGTCCACCCTGTTGAAGCTCATCGCCGGCGAACTCACCCCCACCGGCGGCAGCGTCAAGACCGTCGGAGAGGTCGGCTACCTCCCACAGCACGCCGCGCCCGACACCCACCTCCGGGTCGACGAGGCCCTCGGCATCGCCGCCACCCGCACCGCCCTGCACGCCATCGAGGCCGGCGACCCGAGCGAAGCGCACTTCACCGCCGTCGGCGACGACTGGGACGTCGAGGAGCGCGCCCGCGCCACCCTCGCCCAACTCGGCCTGTCCGCCCTCGACCTCGACCGCACCATCGGCGAGGTCTCCGGCGGCGAGTCCGTCCTGCTCCGCCTGGCCGCCCTCCTGCTCCGCCGCCCCGACGTACTCCTCCTCGACGAGCCCACCAACAACCTCGACCTGCCCGCCCGCCGCCGCCTCCACGACGCGGTCACCGCCTGGTCCGGCGTCCTCCTCGTGGTCAGCCACGACCGCGAACTCCTCGAACGCGTCGACCGGATCGCCGACCTCCGCGACGGGGAAGTCCACTGGTACGGCGGCAACTTCACCGCCTACGAACAGGCCCTCGCCGTCGAGCAGGAGGCGGCCGAACGGACGGTCCGCGCCGCCGAGGCCGACGTCGCCCGACAGCAGCGCGAACTCGCCGACGCCCACGTCAAACTGGCCCGCCGGGTCCGCTACGGCAACAAGATGTACGCCCAGAAGCGCGAACCCAAGATCATCATGAACGCCCGCAAGCGGGAGGCCCAGGTCTCCGCCGGCAAACACCGCACCCTGCACACCGAGCGCCTCCAGGAGGCCAAGGGCCGCCTCGACGAGGCCACCGAAGCCGTCCGCGACGACGACGAGATCCGCATCGACCTCCCGCACACCGCGGTCCCGCCGGGCCGCACCGTCCTCACCCTCACCGGCCTGCGCACCCGCCACGGCACCCGCGCCGACCTGGAGGTGCGCGGACCCGAACGGATCGCCCTCACCGGCCGTAACGGCTCAGGCAAGACCACCCTGCTCCGCACCCTGACCGGCGAACTCCCGCCGGCCGTCGGCACCGCCGCCCTCCACGTCCCGCACCGCTTCCTCCCACAACGCCTCGACGAGGTCCTCGACCCCGACCTCACCGTCGTCGAGAACGTCGCCCACTACGCCCCGGAAGCCACCAACAACCGCATCCGCGCCCGCCTCGCCCGCTTCCTCTTCAAGGGCGCCCGCGCCGACCAACGGGCCGGCACCCTCTCCGGCGGCGAACGCTTCCGGGCCGCCCTGGCCGCCCTGATGCTCGCCGAACCCGCCCCCCAACTCCTCCTCCTCGACGAACCGACCAACAACCTCGACATGTCCTCCGTCCGCCGCCTGGTCACCGCCCTCCACTCCTACGAAGGCGCCCTCCTCGTGGTCAGCCACGACCCCCGCTTCCTCCGCGAACTCGGGCTCACCCGCTGGCTGACCCTCACCTCCGACACGCTCACCGCCGCCGACCCGCTGTGACCGCACGGGCCGCCGCCGGGCCCACGACCGCCCCGCACGGGGACGGCCGCGCGCCCGGCGGCGGCCGGCGGACCTGCGGGCCGCGCCCTAGAAGTGCCGCACCAACTCCCCGAACTCCGCCAACCGCAGCACCTTCGCATCGTCCGGATCCACCTCCTCGTGCTCCAGCACCCAGGTGTGGACGTGCGGGATGAACACCGCGTTCAGCCCTGCCGACCGGGCCGGCAGGATGTCCGACTTCGGGGAGTTCCCGATCATCCACGTCCGCTCCGGCACCAACCCGTAGGCCCGCGTCAGCTCCTCGTACGTGGCGACGTCCTTCTCCGGCACGATGTGCACCCCGCGGAAGTGCCCGGTCAGCCCCGAAGCGGTCACCTTCCGCTGCTGCTCCGCCTGGTCCCCCTTGGTCAGCAGCAGCAACTCGTGCCGCCCCGCCAGCTCCGCCAACGTCTCGGCCACCCCCGGCATCAACTCCACGTGATCGCCCGCGAACGCCGCCTCCCACCCCGCGATCCGGCTCCGCTCCGCCGCGGTGGCCGCCCGCCCCCGCACCCGCTCCACGCACTCCCCGAGGCTCCGCAGGAACACCCTGCTCCCGTACCCCAGCGTCACCGCGTTCGCCGCCTCGATCCCGTCGAGCACCGCCCGCACCGCCGCCCGGTCCAGCCCCGGCCCCGCCAGCCACCCCGTGAACTCGTCGATCACCCGCTCGAAGATCACGTTGTTCTCCCACAACGTGTCGTCCGCATCAAAGATCAACACCCCGCGCACCCCTCTCACCGTCCATGATCGGAGGCACCCTACGCAGGGGCCCCGCGCCCCCGCACCGGAAATTCCGCACGCCCGGCGGGGCCCCGAGGAGGCGGCGGCGGAAGGCGCCAGAACGACAACAGGCCCCGGATCCGAAGATCCAGGGCCTGTGCCATGTGGTGTCCGAGGGGGGACTTGAACTCTCCACTCGGGCACCAGCATATTAGCTAGCTGACCTGCGGGAACGTACGCGACACGCCACAGAGTTGACGACTGTCGTTGGTCATGCATTCCCCCTGTTTCGGGCCGATTCGGACCGCTGTTGGTCATGCGTTGGTCACGTGACCAACCATGGATCAGAGCGCGATCCCAGAGAGCTTGGAAAGCCTGACCAGCTCCGGGTTGCTGCGTCGGTGCAGGGACGACACGACCCGGAACACCTCCCGTCCCATGGGGTGGATCCGTGCCATCTGGGGAGCCACATCCCAGGCGACCGTCAGGTTTTCCAGCGCCCCGTCACGGTCCCCGATATCGAGCTGCGCCCGTGCCATGTTGATACGGGTCGGAGCGATGCGCGTGGGCGGCAACCCCTCAAGGATGGTGTCGATGTCCTCCGCAGCGCGTAGTGCCTCACGGGGCTTGCCCAGGTCCAGCCGGGTGGCCAATACGTGGGTGGCTGTGTTTTGGGGGCCAAAGATCATGTGATGGCGGTTCCAGTCTCGATCGAACCACTCGGCCGCCGCAGCCGCAGAGGCAATATGCCGCTCAGCCTCGCGCTTCCCCTCGGCTTTATCGTTGAGCCGCCCGGCCAGTGTCATGCCTCGGAGATTCAGCACACCGATGGCAAACGCGCGTTCCTGCCCTGCCAGGCTGCTCTGAGCTGCTGCAATCGCACGATCGACGATCACAAGCCCGCCCTCAAAATCCCCGCCGTTCAGGTAGGCCCCGGCTCGGTCCCGTGCAGCAAGAGCCGTACCCAAAGGATTGGTTCGCTGCTCAACAGCCCATCGCTGTCGCGTCACGGCCAGCTCCGCCATGTCCATCCAACGATGCCGAGCGGCCAGCCAGTAGACGGTGCTGTAGACGTCGGATAGCGCGGCCCAGGCTTCCGCCGTGTTGGCGGTGTGAGCGTGCTCCGTGGCGTCCCTGAGTAGCTTCGGAAGCATTGCCAGGAGCCGAGTTACCTGCACGTCATCCCGGAGCCGCCCAACTGTCTCCAGCGCGGCCCCAATTTGGTCGCCGTGGACTTCTTGCCCTCCCGGCAAGTCGTAGTCCCTTACCGCCGAACGCAGCGCTGACAGGTGCGCTTCCGCATCTTGTGCAACGGCCGCTTTGCCCAGCACTTCGGCCATGGCCAACCCCAAGGGCTTGGCCAAGGCAGCCGCGACGGCAGGCGTCAGGGTCCTGTCCCCGATTTCAACCTTGGACAGGAGCGAGACCGAGATGTTGGCCTTCCTGGCCAGCAGTGCCTGAGACCACCCACGCGCCTTGCGGAGGGCAGCGAGGTTCGCTCCGGGTGCAAGTTCAGTCGTGCTCATGGGCTCAATCTTCCTCGGGGAGTCCTCTCGGTTCCATGGTCACAGGTGACACGGGTGCCCGCACGCCCGTTGTGCAAACTCTGTGCAAGTTCCCCTGCGTGTACGGGCGTTGACTGGCTGTACGGGTCAGCCAACGACGGAGTGACGAGGCGGACGTGATGAGACAGGCAATGGAGTGGAAGCCCGGCACGGCTGTGTTCGACCGGGGTTCTCAGATGGTCGGGATAGTCCAGGAGCAGCGCGGAACGAAGCTGACTCTCAAAAGGCCCTCGGGGCTGAGCTGGCACACGCGCACCGTGGCCGTCCGTGAAGCGAACGACCGGGAGAAGGTCCAGCTCGCGGCGCTGGTCAAGCACAACCGCAACGTGCGCGGCCTCGCCGCTATCAGGGCCACGAGGTGAGCCGGTTACGGGGCTGGAAGATCACCCAAGACGGCACGTTCTGGGGTGGGATTTTGGCTCTGCTCACGTGGGGAACCGCCGTTGCGCTCCTGGTCATGGCGGCTGCCGGAAAGCTCACCGCAGCACATCCATGAGTTTCCGTTCCCAGCCGGTGAAGCGGCCCGGTGGGGAGCGGGGAACAACGGCCCGATCGGTCGCACGCCACCGTGAAGCGGAGTCGGCCGGTCGGGTCAGCAAGTGCAGTGCACCACTCCACGACAGCAGGAGGAGACGCACGATGAGCACAGCAGTTCAGACGCGGACCCGTGATCCGCGCATCATCCTCAACGCGGTTCAGGAACGCGTCCCGCATCTGGTCGCGGACGTGGGCGTGGCCGACCTGTGGGAACGTGAGGTCGCGCTCCTGCTCCGGGACAGCGTGGAGGTTCCCAGCCTCGCTGAGCGCATCCTCGGGCAGGGCATCGCGTACCTGATCACCGCCATGGAATGCCCCGGCGTTGACATGGGCGTCGGCAAGACCGTGGACGTAGGCGTTCATCAGCTCATCCTCGATACGCCGCTCTACTTCGCCCTGTGCGAGGAGTACAACGGCGGGCGGTACAAGCACCACGCCCCGCTGATCGAGCGCCGCCGGGACGGCACTGTGATGCGCACGGCCGAGCTGCTGCGCAAGAACGGCTTCACCGTCGATGACGAGCTGTGGGCGGTGGACGCGTCCGACTGCTCGCCGTGTGACAACAAGGTCCCCGACAGCCACTGACGCGGGACTAGAGTGCCCTCGCCCCCAACTCCGAACGAGGGGCGGGGGCACCCTCTTGCCCGCCCCGACACAGAGGAAGCGCCGTTGCCCGCACGACACAACATCGAAAGCGAACGCGAACTCTGGGACACCTTCGCCGAGAGCACCAAGGACAAGGTGTTCGACGCTGATCCCGTCTTCTGCTGGACGCAGTACGCCGGGCACGGGCCAGGGCCCGAACTGCTGGGCGATCCGACAACCGCGCTGGAACTCGGATGCGGCACGGGGAGAGCGCTCGCCTACCTCGCACAGCAAGGAGTGAAGGCAACGGGCGTGGACCTCTCACCCGTCATGGTCGCGAACACCACGGAACGGTGGGGCCCGTTGGGAGCACGGTTCGTCTGCGCCGAGGTTCTGGACTACCTGAGCACCAATACGGAGACCTACGACGCCGTGTACTCGATCTTCGGGGCGGTGTGGTTCACCGATCCGGCCAAGCTGCTTCCTTTGATTGCCAAGCGGCTGAATCCGGGCGGCGTGCTCACGTTCTCTCACCCCCCGGCCATCCCCGGCGCCTACGGCCCGCAGGGCATGTACAAGGGCGGTTTCGCGGGCAAGGCCATGTACACGTACCGGTACAGCTACACGCCCCGGAAGTGGGAAAGCCTCCTGCTCAAGGCCGGGTTCAAGGACACGGATGTACAGGTCTTGGATGCTATGAAGAAGGACCACATCGGAACGTTGATCGCTCGTGCGGTAGCGAGCTGAACCGAAGCAAGAACGCCCCGGCCCGCAATGGGCCGGGGCGTCTCTTTGGTTGGCTAGAGCAGAGCAAGGAAGGGGTTGGAATCGGCGAGCGGTTCCGGTCGTCTCACAGGCTTGGGCTTCGGGGCCTGCTTGCATGTCGGCCGGTAGGCGTCCATCTGCACGACCGTGGCGCGGTTCACGTCGTCACGCTCCGCGCTGGCCGGCTGAGGGTTCGGGGCCTCGTTCGGCTCCTCTGCGTGAACGGGAGTGTCACCACGGAGTGTGAAAACAGTGGCCGGGCGGCCGGTCTTCCCCGACCGTTCCACCGTGACGACGACTCCGGGCAGTTCCTTGACCTCCGCTGCGGTGGCCCCGACGTACGGGAGCACCTGAGACGACGTGGCGGCACCGCCGTGCATTTCGATGCGGGCCCGGACCTTCTCCGCCAGGCTGAGCGGCTGACGCTTGCCCGTGGTTCCCGTACCGGCCGTGATCTCCTCAACCGATTCCATGGCGTAGGTGACCAGAGCGGTAGCGGCTTCCAGGTCTTCGGGCGTGATTTGGGAGCGCAGATCGAACAGGGCGAATAGGGCCGCGATGCGCCGCACCTGCTCATTGCAGCGGGCCGCGAACGGCTTCAACTCCTCGGACTCACGAGCCTTGGTGAGCATGTCACGCCGGATGATGTCGGCCGCGTCGTAAGCGTCCTCGGACAGGGTAACCAGTTCGGCCCGCTGGCCATGGCGCACCGCACGAGCCATGGCTTCACCCGCTTCCGGGATCACGTGCGCGGGCATCTGGTCACGCTCACTCAGCCAACGCACCTGCGTGACAGGAAGGATCAGCAGACGGTTGTAACTGCCTCCGTCGCGCTCGGTCGTAGACATGCTGGCCCTGAACTCCTCGGGCGTGATGTGCCCCATGATCGCTACGCGCGGGTCATCGACCTGGACGGGTTCTTTGGCCCTGGACGTGGCGACCGTGGCCCCGTCCCACAGGTCCCGGAGTACCTGAGACAGGTTGGCTTGCCGACGCCCGGCCCGCAGCACGCGGGCGTACTCGGTGTCCACAATCATGGCGTGCCCGTCCCGGTCGGCCACGGCCTGAATCAGCCCGGCCCCGCCAACCACACCATTGATGACGTGCCCGGCCATGAACGTACTGTTCGCGTCCTTGGCCACGGCCGAAGCAACCCCCCAGGACTGGCCCTTGCCCTCCCCGGTACCCCCACACAGGAGCACGTGGAGCATGAGCGGCATGGAGCCGGAACCGCGCTGAACTCGGGTCTCGGGGACCATCGCGGAGAAGGCGCACAGCAGGCCACCGAGCAGACCGATCGGGGACCACTCCACATGCGGGGCCAGGGAGGCGAGGACCGACCGGAGTCGGCCCGTGGCCATGGTGCGGAAATCGGGGATGCTCATGCTGCCTCTATCTCAAGGTCACGAAGGATTAGTTGGGTGGCCGCTGGCCGGGGAGGCCGGGCGCACTCAGCGCCCGGCACGGCGGGGGTGGCGTTCAGGCCGCAGCCGCTTTCCCCTCCGAGTCCCTGTGCGTCAGTTCGTAGGCGTGCCGTACATGCATGGGGATGCGTCCACGGTCGGGCACGGTGTAGTCGTTGGCTCGCGCCCACTGACGTACCGCCCTGTTGCGCTCGCGCTCGCTCATACCCGCCCGATCAACCTTGGCAGGCTCGGGAAGCGGGTCACCACCAACGAACTCACCTGACAGAACGCCCGACTTGAAACGGCCGGGCTCGCGCACGTCCATGCACGGGATGGAGCGTTCACGCGCGTCCCTCAGCTTGTGCCCGTTGCGTTCCCCACCCTCACCCAGGATCAGCAACACCGTGGAGTCATCGGCACGGCCCACCACCTCATAGCCCGCGTTCCGCAGCGCGTCCCGTGCTGTCTGCCAGTCGTACCCGTCGATCTCTCCGGCCACCATCACGGACCGCACCGGTTCAGACTCGTTCGCTTCATCGCTCACGTCCTCCGCTTCGATGACGGGCGACGGCTCAGCCATGGGCTCAGGCTCGACAGCCACCACGACGGGCTCAGGCTCGGGCCCATCCTGTGACTTGTCCGCGTCCGTATCCACACCGACCCCCAGGGCGTCTATCAGGTAGCGGCCGAACGTGATCGAGTGCTCCAGACACAGGTCCCACGTACGGGCTCCCAGCGTCAGCGTGTCCGTCGCCTCTACCTCGCTCGCATCGCGGGCTATGTGGGCATCGCAGTATCGGCGCTGAACGGGAATCATGACGGTCCGGAGCATGGCACGGAATCCTTAGATGAGAGCGGAGCGAGTGAGTCTCAGAAGTGGCCGGAGTGTTCTCTGGCGGCGGCCGCATTCGATCTTGCGGAACTGAATTCATCCTGCCCCACGACACTCTCAAGACAAGCACAATTACGCGTGACCTATATCACAATTATGCATTTCCATTTCAATTACGGACCGGGGGTAATGGATTTAGTTTCTTTCCGAAACCCCATCAGGGATGCCTTCCTTCGGCTGCGTTTGCCAATCAGAATATGGGGGACGGAGAGCCGGGTCGGCTCTCCGTTCTCATTTCATTCCACGGCAGGTGAAGCAGCGCATCGGATCGTGCTTCAAATCGTCACCCCAAGGCCGCGTCAGGCCGGTCAGCTCCCAGCCGGTATGGATGGCGAACTCTTGGACGCAGCCAGAGCACTGTGGCTCTGACCAGGGGCATTCGGTGCCGGTGCGATGTGTTCCGTCGTGGGTGACGGCGGTCCCGGCCTTGGCGGCCCTGCGGGTGCTCAATGGCCACCGCCCGCGTTCTGGAAGGTCCATCCGAGGCGTTTCATGCCGTCTGCGGTGAGCCCGAGCGCGGTGGACAGGTGGCGGAACTCCATCTGATGATTGGCATTCGCTGAGCCATCCAGGATCTTCCCGAAATACGTCAGCATCACTGCCACCGTCGGGATGAACGACTCATCCCACATGGCGGCCTGCGGAGACTCCCACCACTGTCGCCATTGGTCACGCTCAGAATCGGACCACTCCCGGTTTTTGGGTAGATCGGGAATTGGCAGGCCGTGTTCCCAAGGTAGTTCTACCAAACCGTGAAAACGGGAGTGCGGGGAATTGGGGTTACGCATCTTGGGCATGAGAGTGTCCTCCTGTCTATGTCGGCAGAGCGTGTCCGGACAGCGCGCCGGCCGCCCGACGCAGCGTGACCGGAACGGGGCCTCCACCATTTCGGCAGAGGCCCCGTTGCGGGTCAGGCGAGCTTGAGGCCGACCGAGCGCCGCTCGTCCAGGACGGTCGAGCCCACATAGGCGTCCATGATGGAGCGCTGGTTCAGACTGTCGTCGTTGAAGGTCATCAGCCAGCGCATCGAGTAGCCCTGATGCCCGACCGAGGCGGAGAACTCACTCCGCACCACGGGCGGCGCACAGACCGCCATGGCGAACGCCGAGCCTATGTAGGCAACTGCGGTCTTATCGGCCAGAAATGGCGAGTACACGACTGTGAAGCCGTACGCCTCACCGATGACGCCCCCGCGCAGCGACTCATCCGAACCCGCCTGGGCGACCTGAGAGAAGTTGTCATCCTTCAGCAGGGCGTTCTTCACGTCCGGGGAGACGGCCAGCCAACGACGGCCCGCCGTGCGGCTCTTGTCCAGGACGGTGCCCGCGTCGATGATCGCGTGCCGGGGCTGATCGGCCTTCATCGTGATGAGGCCAGGCGCCTTGTCGGTGGTCCGCTGGTTCATCGTGTTGGCGATGTTCTGTTCCAGATAGTCACCCACGCCTGCGGACTGCGGAAGGGTGATCTGCTGCTCGAAGGTGTAGAGGTCAAAGCGCATCTCCTTGTCTGTTAGCTCGACCGCCGACAAGGCATGGTCGGTGATCTCCAGCTCGATTGTGGTCTCCCGAACGGACTGCACCATGCTGTTCACCGAGCCGTTGAAGTTCCCGGCCTTCAACACCTCGGGGCGGCGAATGCGGACCTTGGTGCCGACACCGCCCCTGAAATCCTGCTCGGCATCCCGGTGCACGGTGTGGGCCAGGCCCTTGAATCCGACGAGCATATCCAGCGCGGACGTGGCAACGATCTGAGAGATTGCGAAAGCGTTCTCCGACTGCACGGCCTCTTGCATCGTGATGGGCTTCTGATTGGTCATGACGTTCTCCTCTGCTGGGAATCAATCAAAGGGAATGGTTGGTGCGGTCCTCGCGGGCCGCCTCACGGGCCTGCGAGGAAGTCATCAGAGAGCGCTCCGAGCCCGGCTCTGCGGCCCTCATGGCCTCTGCGACGTGAATAGCTGCGACCATCACGTTGCGGCCTTCAGAATCGAACGTGCGGCATTCCTGGGCGGCCTGCTCGATCAGAGAGGAAACCGGAATGCGAAGGTGGTGGGCCATCCGCACGAACGTGAGGAGATCCGGCTTACGGGCGCCGTCCTCGTACCGGTAGACGGTGGTAGCCGAGGTGTCGATCAGTGCCGCGAGCTGGGGCACGGACAGACCCAGGCTGTTACGGCGGGCCTTCGCCCGGTAGCGGTCGTACAAGTTCATGACGTACTCCAAACCATTCGGTGAATCAGAGAGAAAAGAGAAGACCCCGGCCACCACGAAGGTGGCCGGGGCCAGAGAGAAGCGCGAAGGAACTAGCTTCACCTAATGCGTCGGCGAGACTTTCACGGAACCTCTCGGCGATTGAGGCAAGTGAGACGCGGGACACACCACAAGGTGAGAACTTTTCCTCTCACTATTAATGTCGGTGTCCCTCGCGCGCCGAAGGGACACGAAACGGAGGAGGAGTTCCCTCTGCCTAGTACTTAGCTGTTACTATGGACGGTTGGTAACAGGGAATCCGAGAAGCGTTGTCGAGATCACCCGCCAGAGCAGGGCGGAATGCTCAGGATTGGGAACGACCTCCCCTCGCCGGGAGGTCGGCCTCGTTCTTTATCTCGTGGTTCCTTCTGTCGCTTCGCTCGTCAGATCCTCACTCGATGGCCTGGGCTGGTTCAGGACCTCTCAAGGTCCTGGACCCTGAAGTCATGAATGAAGGTGAGGCCTCGACAAAGGGGCCTTCTTCTCACTACCAACTACGCTCTATGAGCTACGTACTACCAACTACCCTCTACTAACTAAGTCCCCGGTACAGCGGGGAAATGGCGTGGCTACGCAGCCTGGAGACGGACGCAGACCTCCAGACCCCATGGAACGGAGTCCGAGAACGGGTCATTCGGGTCCGGGCAGTTCCCTTCCGGGTGCGCGGGGCAGACCTCGGCGCTCCCGTTCACGTCAGGTTCGGCCGGCCGTGACACAGCGTCGACCGCCACGGCCTTGCTGGGCGGCCTGGACGGCTTGGTGTCCGCCGCGATGACGACCTCTCCGTGTGCGGCCTCGGCCAGCGTCGCGTAAGCGTCGAGCACAGCCACGGGCGCGGACAGGTACAGGTTCGCCGCCCTCCCCTTCTTGCCCTGCTGGGTGAAGAAGCCGAACCGGGTCAGCGCGACCCGGGACGCCTTCCCCGGATGGTCCTTGGTGTTGTAGCCGAGCCGTTGGGCTATCTCCGTGTCCCCGGTGAACATCGCCCCGGTCCGTCCGTTCACGGCCCGAAGTTGTGCCAGCGCCCACAGCAGATGTTCACGGCCGAACTCCGGGGCCTCACGGGCAAGAAGCCCGCCTGGCCCGAACGCGTCGAACAGGGCACGGCTCCACTCCTCCTTCACGTCATAGGTGGCCTTGAGCAGGCGGCGCGGGTGGGCCATGCTCACGGCTGGCCCTGCCCGTCCAGCCACCGGTCAAGGTCGCTGGGGCGGCACCGGAGCGACTGCCCCACCTTCTTGAAGGGGATGCCCTCCCGCTTGTGGTTGTTGTAGACCCACGACTTGGGGACATCCAGGTACACGGCCACGTCATCAACGGTCATCAGCTTGGTCAAGGAATCCTCCGAGAAAAAGAAAGCCCCCGATGGCCTCGGGGGCGTGGTCATGCAAGCGTGCAGAACGGGGATTACCGGGCATCTCCCGCATCCGGCAGGGAATCGAGTACGGCCGTGGCCTTGTCGGTCAGTTCCCCACCGGCCTTACCTGCAAGGGAGCTCAAGTACCCATCCCTGCGGGCCTTCTTGAGGTGGTCCCGGACGGTCTCCGGCCGCCGCTCGATCAGCCCTGCCAGCCAGTCGACGGGACGGTTCGCGCCGGTGCCCGCCATCTGGACGTACGTGGCCGACAGCATGACCAGGTAGGGAGCCGAGACACCTTCAAGGGCGAGCAGCCGTCCGGCCGTCTTCCCCGCTTCCTCGATCGTCTCAGTGATCCCCCGAACCTTGTCTTCCAGGTTGGGGGCGGCGTCGTGTGCCGCTTTGACCGCGCCCGCGAGGTCGAGCCTGCGGAGCACAGTGGTGGAAATGCCACGTGCCACGTCGCGCGCCGGGGCGTCCTCAGCCTCCTCGACCGTGATGCGTTGCGGCCCTCCCGTCACCGGCCCGCTGGGCCACCACATGCGGATGTTCCATGCGCCTTGGCGCTGGGTGATCTCGAACCCGGTCTCGTCTGCGTCCATGCCGGAACGGTACCACGGATGGTGGTCCACCATCAGTTGACAAGAGGTGGTGATTCGTGATCAAAGTGAGAGCGCCGGAGCGACACACCGGCCCGGTACGGCACACGCCGACCGGCGGACCCGACAGAGAGCACCACCACCCGTGGCAAAGCGCGGAAACGGACTCGGCGGCACCCCCGTGGAGATCAAGCGAACGGGACGCCCCAACACCTGGGGTGTGCGCACGCCCCTCCACTTCAACAAGGCAACCGGAAAGCAGGAGCGCTATTGGATCGGCAGGGACTACAAGACGAAGACCGCAGCGGAGAAGGCGCTTCGCGACTGGCACGCCGACTATGAGGCGGGGAAGGTCGCACCTCGCTCGGACATGACGCTGGGGGCATGGCTCGACCGCTGGCACAGCAATCTAAGGAAGGAGGGGACGACCGTGGCCGGGTATGAAACCAAGATCCGGCTGCACATCAAGCCGCACATCGGCGGCATGAAGCTGTCCGAGGTCACCGATGACACGTTGGACGACCTGTACCGGATGCTGGAAACCGTCCCGTGCCCCACCAATAAGGGCAAGCCGCTCGGGGCCAAGTCCGTGCGGCACGTCCACAACATCCTGTCTGGTGCGCTCGATGCGGCCGTGCCGAAGCTGATACCCGCCAACCCGGCCGCCACCGCCAACCCGCCCACGGGCCGGGAGATCCGGGCGCAGGAACGCGACTTCCCCACCCTGGACGACGACAGGACCGCCCGGTTCCTGTCCTCGGTGTGGGAGCCCTGCGGCAACCGCGCCTGTGACGGCGGCCTGATCCACCACTGCCTGCGGGACGCATCACTGTGGACCGTCTACGCCGCCACCGGAGTGCGGCGCAGTGAGGCCCTGGGCATGAAGTGGTCCCTCATCAACTGGGATGAGGGCTCGATCGAATTGGGCTGGGTCGTGGTCGAGGAGGGCAACACCTACCGCCTGCGGAAGCTGACCAAGGATGGCGACGCCAACGCCATCATCTACGTGGACCAGTCCGTGATGAACGTTCTCAAGTGGCAGAAGGAGCGCCAGGACGCGGAGCGTGAACGCCTCGGCTCCGCGTGGACGGATCACGACCTGGTGTTCGCCCGCGACGGCTTCAAGCTCTACCGGGGCGAGGCAGGTGGACCCCAGGACCCCGAGAAGGTCTCTGCGCGCTGGCGCACCCTGCGCACCCGCTTGAAGCTCCCCGAGGAGTTCCGCATTCACGACTGGAGGCACAGCAAGGTCACGAACGATCTGGAGGCCGGGGAAAACCCCGTAGAGGTCTCCGCCAACGTCCGGCACCACTCGCCGGGCTACACCATGGCCCGCTACGGCCACAGCAGGAAGAACGGAGCCCGGAAGCTCGCCGCCTCCGGAGCCAACAGGCTCGGCCTGTCATCCCTGGTCTGACCAGGCGATTTCCTGGGCCGTTGGTCACGTGGTTGGTCACGCCGCTGCCCAGAAAAGCAGAAAACCCCACGTGAAGTGGGGTCTCAGCTGGTGTCCGAGGGGGGACTTGAACCCCCACGCCCGATAAAGGGCACTAGCACCTCAAGCTAGCGCGTCTGCCATTCCGCCACCCGGACAGGGTGTCTGTCGTTGCGGCCTCCGGGCCGTTCCGACGAGGAAAACAATAGCAAACGTTCAGGGGTGGTCGATCACCCCCGGTCCGAGGGTGCCGCGCGGCTGTGACCAGCGCATGTCGGGAACATTGCGGCCTTGGGCGGAGCGGGCGCGGGGTGGAGGATGGCGGTGGACCCCGCCGCGGGGTGCCCTCGGACGCCGCCGCGGCCGTGAACCAACAGGAGGCAGTGTGAGCCAGCTCCGCGAGCGAACGACGGAGAGGTGCGAGGCCCGTGCATGCGGGGCCGGACGAAGCGAGGTTTCGGCATGAGCGAGGCGCAGCCGTCCCGCACGATCACCGGTGAGGACGAGGTGGTCGACCTCTGCCGGGACCTGATCAGGATGGACACCAGCAACTACGGGGACCACTCGGGTCCGGGGGAGCGCGTCGCCGCCGAGTACGTCGCGGAGAAACTCGCCGAGGTCGGCCTGGAGCCGCAGATCTTCGAGTCGCACAAGGGCCGGGCGTCGACCGTCGCACGGATCGCGGGCGCGGACCGGTCGCGGCCGGCCCTGCTGATCCACGGGCACACCGACGTGGTGCCGGCCAACGCCGACGACTGGACCCACCACCCGTTCTCCGGGGAGATCGCCGACGGGTGCGTGTGGGGCCGCGGCGCGGTCGACATGAAGGACATGGACGCGATGACGCTCGCCGTCGTGCGGGACCGGCTGCGCACGGGGCGCAAGCCGCCGCGGGACATCGTGCTGGCGTTCCTCGCGGACGAGGAGGCCGGCGGCACCTACGGCGCGCGGTACCTCGTCGACCACCACCCCGAGCTGTTCGAGGGGGTGACCGAGGCGATCAGCGAGGTCGGCGGGTTCTCCTTCACCGTCAACGAGAACCTGCGGCTGTACCTGGTGGAGACGGCCCAGAAGGGCATGCACTGGATGAAGCTGACCGTGGCCGGCTCGGCCGGGCACGGTTCGATGATCCACCGGGACAACGCCATCACCGAACTCTCCGAGGCCGTGGGGAGGTTGGGTCGGCACGAGTTCCCGGTGCGGGTGACCAAGACGCTGCGGGCCTTCCTGGACGAGCTCGGGGACGCGCTGGGCACCGAGCTGGACCCGGAGAACATGGACGCCACGCTGGCCAAGCTCGGCGGCATCGCCAAGCTGATCGGCGCGTCGCTGCGGAACACCGCCAACCCCACGCAGCTGGGCGCCGGTTACAAGATCAACGTGATTCCGGGCGAGGCCACCGCCCACGTCGACGGCCGCTTCCTGCCCGGGTACGAGGAGGAGTTCCTGGCGGACCTGGACCGGATCCTCGGGCCGCGGGTCAAGCGCGAGGACATCCACGCGGACAAGGCGCTGGAGACCACGTTCGACGGCGCCCTGGTGGACGCGATGCAGTCGGCGCTCCAGGCCGAGGACCCGATCGCCCGGGCCGTGCCGTACATGCTCTCCGCGGGTACCGACGCCAAGTCCTTCGACGACCTGGGCATCCGCGGGTTCGGGTTCGCCCCCCTGAAGCTGCCGCCGGAGCTGGACTTCGCCGGGATGTTCCACGGGGTGGACGAGCGGGTCCCGGTGGACGGGCTGAAGTTCGGGGTGCGGGTGCTCGACCGGTTCATCGAGCAGAGCTGAGCATCGAGCAGAGCTGAGCGCGGCACACCGCTGCGCCCCGGCCGGAAGGGAAAGCCCGTTCGGTCGGGGGAGGGGTGTGCGGGCGGGTGTGCGGCCGGTGGCGACGTGACTGGTGGGTCGTGTCGTCCGCGCGCGGAGCCGTCGGCGGCTTCCCTGCGGGATCGTGCCTGCTGGAAGGCGGCCCGTGCGGCGTCCCACGGTGAGTGTGAAGTCGATGTGAATTCCCTGCCTTTCACCTTGACTTCGCCGGAAAGGGTGAATGCTGCGATGTGTTCGTAGCTTCAACGGCACGGCCTTCGTTGATCAGACTGCGGTCCGCGGCTGGGACCGCATTGCCTACTAGGAGGAACCATGATCAAGAAGGTCGTCGCCGCTGCCGCGATCGCCGGTGGTGTCGTCATCGCGGGTGCCGGCCTGGCCGTTGCCGACTCCGGCGCCCAGGGTGCTGCGGTGCACTCCCCGGGTGTGCTCTCCGGCAACGTCATCCAGGCTCCGGTGCACATCCCCATCAACGCGTGCGGCAACACGATCTCCGTGATCGGCCTGCTGAACCCGTCCTTCGGCAACACCTGCGTGAACGGCTGACGTTACCGATGACGTCTCCGGCCCGTTGAGGGCCGGCCCGGTCCGGCTCCGGAGTGTCCTTGCGGCATTCCGGAGCCGCTGGGCATTTTCGCGGCCGGGTGCATCCTCCACCTGAGGCGGTCCGCGGAGCGTGACCCACACCTCCGCCGGCCGCCACCCGCCGTATTCCAGTAAGGCACAAGGCAGGGGAAGACTATGAGGCAGGTCGCACGAAAAGGCCTGATCACCATGGCGGCCGCAGGCGGCATGCTCGCCATGGCCGCCGGATACGCCCAGGCGGACTCCAACGCCGCGGGCGGTACGGCACATTCGCCGGGGGTCGGATCGGGCAACACCATCCAGGCCCCGATCGACGTCCCGGTCAACGTGTGCGGCAACACCGTCGACGTGGTCGGCGTGCTCAACCCGGCGTTCGGCAACCACTGCGCGAACGGCGGCCAGCACGGCGGCGGCCACGGGCGGACGCACGACCAGGGGGGCACGCACCGGCGGACGTCCGGTGGGCACGGCGGGGCGACCGCCGTGGGCGGGGCGAAGGGTTCGCCCGGCGTCGCGTCCGGCAACACCATCCAGGCCCCGGTCGACGTTCCGGTCAACGTGTGCGGCAACAGCGTCGACGTGGTCGGCGTGCTCAACCCGTCCTTCGGGAACGACTGCGCCAACACCGCGCCGTCGGGCCCGGGACGCCCGCACCACCCCGGGAACCCGTCACACCCCGGGAACCCGTCACACCCCGGGCACCCGTCGAATCCGGGGCACCCGTCGCAGCCCGGCCAGCCGCCGGAGCACGGTCACCCCGGTCACCCCGGTACTCCCGGTCACCCCGGCACCCCACACCACCCGGGGACGCCGCACCAGCCCGGCAGCCCGCACGAGCCGCGGTCGTCCACCCCGCAGACGCCGGACGTCCCGGGCGTGCGGACGCAGACCGCCGGTGCACCGCACGCCCGGACGGTGACGCCCGAGCACGGGGAGCAGCTGGCGCACACCGGCGCCGGGGCCCTCGGGTACGCGATCCCGGCCAGTGCCGGCATGCTGCTCGGTGGCGCCGTCCTCTACCGGCGGGCGCGCACCGCCCGTAGCTGAGCGGCGACCCCGGTGTGACAGCACGACGGAGCGGGCCCCGTACCTCACCGGGGCCCGCTCTGCTGCGATCACGCGCTCCCGGGACTCACCAGGTGGCGCGGAGCTGTCGGATGATCCGGCGGCGCAGCCGCACCCGACGACTGCCATCGGGATTGAGACGAAGTCGGTCCAACTCCCAGTGTCCGTACTCGGCGTGGTCGGTCAGCAGGCGGGTGGCGGCCTTGCGGGAGACGCCCCGAGGCACGTACACATCGCAGAATTCGTATTCCGGCATCGCATCTATTGTGCGGGACCGGCCTCGGTACGGATAGCGTCTGCACTATGTCTGATGCTGCGCAGCCTTCCGCTGCCGAGGTACGTGCCGCCGCTGAGGCGGTCAAAGCCGCGCTGGACCGTCACCTCGACGCGGTCGAGCGCCGCTCGGGGCCGGAGGACCCGGCCGTCTACGCCGCGTTCGACGAAGTCGCCGCGGCCGCTGAGGCCTATGACGAGCTGCTCTACGACGCCTACGACGAGGTCACCCCCTTCGAGATCCCCGGGAACGACGCCCTGCCCGCCTACGCGGGCCCCGAGGAGCCGAGCGCGCTGAGCGTGCTCATCCGGCGCGACTACACCGTCGCGAAGCCGCAGCGCCTGCTGCATCAGGCACAGCGCATCGCGGCGCTGGACCCGGACGCCGCCACTGACGCGACCGGCCGCGCCGCCGACGCCGTCGCGGTGGTCGGCAGCAGCGTCCACGCCGCGCTCGGGGTGCTCTTCGGCGAGTACGAACCGGACGAGATCGCCTCCCGGCACCGGGAGTTCGGCCTGGAGGAGGGCGACTCCACGCTGTGGGTGGCGGCCGCGGACGAGCCGGCGGAGCCGGGGGAGTGGCTCGCCGCGCCGTTCGACCACGCGGATCCGCAGCGGGTGGTGTGCCGCTTCGACGTCAGCTCGGTCTTCGACGAGGAACTCGACGACGACGATGACGAGGACGATCTCCTGGAGCCGGCCGACCGGAGCAGGTGAGACGCGGCGCAGCGGGCCCGCGGGGCGGACGGCAGGTGTGCCGTCGCCCCGCGGGCCCGTCGCCGCGCGGGGTGCGTGCGGTCAGTCCTCCGCCGGGTCCGCCGCCTGCTCCTCGGCCTGCAACCGCAGCAGCGTCCGCAGCCGGGTGGTGCGTTCCTTGGCGGGCAGTTCGGCGACCGCCCGGGCGAGCGCCTGGTCCACGCCCTGGACCACCGACAGGTGCCGCTCGCCGCGGCTGAAGGCGGTGTAGACCCAGGCGCGGGTCAGCCCGCCGGCGGCGTCGCCGGGCAGCACCACGACCGCGGCGGGCCAGCGCGAGCCGGCCGCCTGGTGGGCGGTGAGCGCCCAGCCGTGCCGGACGGCGCCCGACGCCACTTCCTCGCGGGGGACGACCACGGCGGTGCCCTCGCAGTCGAGGTGCAGGCCCTCGGCGTCGGCGCCGGTGACCGTGCCGGTCAGCGTCCGGCCCGGCGCCGGGGCGTAGGCCACGCGGTCGCCGGAGTCGAAGCCGCCGAACCGGCCGGCTCCGGGGTTGAGGCGTTCCTTGAGCGCGGAGTTCAGCGCGCGGGTGCCGGCGGCGCCGCCGTGGCCGACGGTGATGACCTGCGTCTGGTCGGCGGGGATGCCCAGTGCCCGGGGCACCGAGTCGGCGACCAGCTGGACGGTGCGGTGGACCGCCTCGCCGGCGTCCCGGACCGGAACGGTCACCACCTCCTTGCCGGGCGCCTGGACCGCGTCGAGCTCGCCGACGCCGATGCCCGACACCAGCTCGCCGATCGGGCCGAAGTCCGGGGTACGGGACGCGACCTGGGGGCAGAACCGGGACTGCAGGACGTCCTGGAAGAGCCGGCCGGGGCCGGCGGACCACAGGACGCCGGGATCGCCGCTGAGCACCAGGCGGGTCCCGTCGGACAGCGACTCGACGAGCACGGCGGCGGTGTCCAGGTCGAGCTGTGGGGCGTCCAGCACCACGAGGAGGTCGAGGGCGAGCGCACCGTCGGCGTCCCGGCCCGGGCCCTCCTGGCCGGCCAGCAGGCCGGCGACGGTCACCGCGGCGTCCGCCCCGGCCGGCTCGGCGGCGGCGCCGTCCGCCGCGACCTCGGCGAGGTGGGCGGCCAGCCGCCGGCGGCCGTCCGCGGTGTGGGTGGCGCCGCACGCCCGCAGCCCGAGGGCGCGGGCCGCGGCGATCAGTGCGGCGGGTTCGGCGCGGGCCGCCTCGCCGCCGGTGTGCGTCGTCAGGCCGCTGAACGCGACGGTCTGGATCAGCTCGGCGGCGGAGGACGACGGTGCGGCCGTCGCGACGGCCGCCCAGGCGCCGGCGGAGGGGTGGACGCGGGCGTCCGCCGCGTCGTCCGCCCCGGCGTCCTCCGGGGCGGCGGCTTCGGGGCCGTCCTCGGTCGCGGTGTCCTGGGGCGCCGGGGGCTCGCCGTCGGCCCCGGCGTCGTCGGCGGTGGCGCCCGGCGTGGTGGTCGCCGGCTCGTCCGCCGGCCGTTCGAAGGTGTTCAGCAGGCGGGCCAGGCCGTCGGCGACGCTCTCCTCGGCCATCGCGAACCGGTCCAGGCCGAGCAGGACGCGGACCGGCTGCTGTTCCTCGTCGTCGTCCGTGGCGGGCCGGGCGCGGCCCGGGGTCTCCAGCGTGTCCTGGAAGACCAGCACCGCGCCGTCCGCGATGGCGTCCTGCAGGGCCTCGTCCGGGTCGGGTACGGCGCGCTGGGCGAGGGCGGCGCGCAGTGCGGACGCCTCCAGGGCGGAGTGGCCGGCGAGGGCGGCCTGCTCCAGCAGCCAGCCGATCAGTGCCTGGGCGCGCCGTTCGTCGCCCGGCCCGCAGGCGGCGCCGAGCAGGGCCCGGGCGAAGCCGTCGGCCTGCTCGGGGCGGACGCCGGGGACCGCGAGCAGCTGCCAGGGATCCTCGGTCAGCGCCTCGGCGGCCTGCTGGCCGAGCGTCTCCGCGGCCCGCTCCGCGAGCGCTTCGGGGGCGCCGCCGGCCGCGAGCACCCGCCGCACGCCCTCGATGCCGGGTGCCGGGGCGACGGCGGGGCGGGCCGCGGGGACCGCGGGGGCGGGCGCGGTGTCCCGGGCGGCGGGGTCCGGTGCGGTCGGGCGGGCCGGGGCGGGCGCCGGCCCGGCGGGGCGCGGGGCGGTGGCCGTGGGCGCCGGGCCCGCCGGAGCCGGCTGCCCGCCCCGGCCCGGGCCTTCGGTCCCGGCGGCCGCGGGGCGGGCGGCGGGTGCGGCGGGCTTGCCGGCCCGCGGGGCCTCGGCGAAGAACGACGCGGCGGAGCGCTCACCGCTCTCCACGGCCCGCACCGCCGCCGCCAGCGCCGCCACCGAGGCGGCGGGGCCGGACTGGGGGGCGCCCTCGGCGCCGGCCGCGCTGCCGGCCGCGCCGACCGCCTCGTCACCGGGCGCGGCAGCCTCCTGCTCGGGCGGGTTGTCGCCGGCGCGGTCGGTACTCACAGCGTGCTCCAGTCGTGGTCGGGATAGTGGTGCACCGGAGCCGACACATCGTCCAGCGCCCGGCGGATCTCGTCAGGAAGACTAAGCGTCTCCACTGACAGTGCGGCTCTGAGCTGCTGCGCAGTGCGGGCGCCGAGGAGCGGGGCGGTGACGCCCGGGCGGTCGCGGATCCAGGAGAGCGCGACGTGCAGGGGCGTGACGGCGAGTCCGTCGGCGGCCGTGGCGACCGCGTCGACGACCCGGCTCGCGGTGTCGTCCAGATAGGGCGCGACGAACGGCGCGAGGTGGTCCGAGGCGCCGCGGGAGTCGGCCGGAGTGGCGTGGCGGTACTTGCCGGTGAGCACACCGCGACCCAGCGGGGACGAGGGCAACAGCCCGAGGCCCAGATCCCGGGCGGCGGGCAGTACTTCGCGCTCGACGCCGCGCTGGACCAGGGAGTACTCCATCTGCGTGCTCGCCAGCCGGTTGCGGACGTCGGGGGCGGCCAGTTGCCAGGTGGCGGCCTTGGCGAGCTGCCAGCCGGAGAAGTTCGCCAGGCCCACGTAGCGCGCCCGGCCGGTCGTGACCGCCAGGTCGAGCGCCTGGAGGGTCTCCTCCAACGGGGTGCGCGGATCGAAGGCGTGCAACTGCCAGAGGTCCACGTAGTCGGTGCCCAGGCGGGCGAGGGAGGCGTCCAGGGCGGTGAGCAGGTGGCGGCGCGAGCCGTCGACCCGGCGGTCCGCAGCGAGGACGCTGCCGGCCTTGGTGGCGATGACCAGGTCGGGGCGTGGCACCAGCCCCTCCATCAGCCGGCCGAGGAGGTACTCGGCGCCGCCGTCGGCGTAGATGTCGGCGGTGTCGACGAGGGTGCCGCCGGCCTCCCAGAACGTCTTGAGCTGTTCCGCGGCGTCCTGTTCGCCGGTGTCGCGTGCCCAGTTCAGGGTGCCCAGCCCGAGGCGGGACACGCGCAGACCCGTGCGGCCGAGGTGCCTTTGCTCCATGGGCCCAGACCCTACGCGCCGTGCCGCACGATCAGGGGACCTGTGGACAACGGCACCGCGACGGGTCCCGGGCCGGTCGTCGCCCACCGATGACGGCTCCGGCACCCGCGCGCTAGAGTCCGCGGAACAGCGACGTTACTGATGGGTAAGGGGAGCGGTATGAGGCTTGGCATCAACCTCGGTTACTGGGGCGCCGGCATGGACTCCGACAATCTCGCGGTGGCGCAGGAGGCCGACCGCCTCGGCTACTCGGTCTGCTGGGCGGCCGAGGCGTACGGCTCCGACGCCCCCACGGTGCTGTCCTGGGTGGCCGCGCAGACCGAGCGGATCGACGTCGGCTCGGCGATCTTCCAGATCCCGGCCCGCACGCCCGCGATGACCGCGATGACCGCGGCGACCCTGGACTCGCTCTCCGGCGGTCGCTTCCGGCTCGGCCTGGGCGTCTCCGGCCCGCAGGTCTCCGAGGGCTGGTACGGCGTGAAGTTCGACAAGCCGCTGGCCCGCACCCGTGAGTACGTGGAGATCGTCCGCAAGGCGATGTCCCGCGAGCGGCTGTCCTACGAGGGCCAGCACTGGACGCTCCCGCTGCCGGACGGCCCGGGCAAGCCGCTGAAGCTCACCGTCCACCCGCAGCGCGAGCACATCCCGCTCTACATCGCCGCGATCGGGCCCAAGAACCTCCGGCAGACCGGTGAGATCGCCGACGGCGCGCTGCTGATCTTCCCCTCCGCCGACCACCTGGAGGAGACCGCCCTCTCCCACCTGCGGGCGGGCCGGGAGGCGGCCGGCGCGACCATGGAGGGCTTCGACGTCTGCCCCACCCTCCCGCTGGCGGTCGGCGCGGACGTCAGCGCGCTCGCCGACCAGTTCCGCCCGTACACCGCGCTGTACGTCGGCGGCATGGGCAGCCGGAAGCAGAACTTCTACAACCAGCTGGCGCAGCGGATGGGGTACGAGAAGGAGGCCGCCGAGATCCAGGACAAGTACCTGGCCGGTGACAAGGCCGGCGCCGCCGCGGCGATCCCCGAACGGCTGATCGACCAGACCACCCTGCTCGGTTCGGTCGACCGGATCGCCGAGCGGATGCAGGCGTACGCGGCGGTCGGCGTGACCACCCTGACGCTGGCCCCGGCCGGCTTCACCCTCGACGAGCGGGTGGCCGCGCTGCGCGCGGGCGTCGAGGCGCTGGAGCGCGCCGGCCTGGCGTAGCCCCCGCGGCGTCCCGGACGCCCGACAGGCCCGGTGCCTGGGCACCGGGCCTGTCGGGGAGCACTGCGGCCGTGGTGGGGGCTCGGGGGTCTTCCCCGCCACGGCCGTCACGGAACTCAACGGCTCAGCCGCGGGCGGGTTACGGGCCCGGCGCCGACCCGGTCAGGCGAACGGACGCACGGGGCCCCGCCCCCGGTTGCCCCCGCCGGAACACGGCATTTGGCTTTCCGTTCACGGGCGTGTCCGTTCGGAGGTGACGCTGATGTTCTCGGCCAGGAGCCTGTTCCAGGAGATCGTCGACAACGACGCCTCCTACCGCCTGTTCTGCTCCATCGCGGCCAGCGGGGAGGCCCAAGGGGGCTGGGAGAACGGCCGGATCGCCGCACTGCTCCCGACGTCCCAGCGCGCGCTGGCGCCCAAGGTCGCCCGGCACGGCGCCGACGAGGACAAGCACGGCCGGATCTTCCACGCGCTGCTGCGCAAGCGCGGCCTGACGCCCGTCGAGGTCCCGGCGGCCACCGACTACACCGTGCTGCTGGAGCGCCGCGGCATCGGACTGGCCCACGACAAGCTCCACGGCGACGAGCCGCTCACCGAACGGGACGTCATCACCTACCTCGCCCACAGCCGGGTCACCGAGCAGCGCGCGGCCGAGCAGATGCTGCTGCTGCGCCGGTTCTTCGGCGACCACCCCGAGGTCGGCAGGGCGGTCACGATGATCTGCCACGACGAGGAGAACCACCTCGCCTACTGCCACGAGGAACTGCTGCGCCTGGCCCGGGCCGGCCACGGGCGGACCATCCAACGGGTCCTCCGGGCGTGCGCGCTCGCCGAGATCGCCGTGCACCGGGACGTCAGCCTGGCCGTGATGGCGCACATGGGCCGCCTGCTGCGCTGGCCGCCGCTGAAGTCCGCGCTGCTCACGGCGGGGATCACGGCCTACTACGGCTACGAGCGGCTGCTCGGTTGGCGGCGGATGGTCAGCCTCGCCATGCCCGAGCGGCGCGACGCGCTGGGCGGTCCGGCCACCACCGCACCGGACTTGGCCTGACCGGCGCGCCGGGCCGGGCGCCTCACAGCCAGCCGCGGCGCTTGAACAACCGGTAGAGCGACACCTCGATGACGGCCATCAGCAGCAGGATCGTCGGATAGCCCAGTGACCAGGACAGTTCCGGCATGTCGTGGAAGTTCATGCCGTAGATGCCGGCGATCAGTGTCGGCACCGCGGCCAGCGCCGCCCACGCCGAGATCTTGCGCATGTCGTCGTTCTGCCGGACGCCCATCTGCGCCAGATGGGCGGCGAGGATGTCCGACAGCAGCCGGTCCAGGCCCTCCACGGACTCGTTGACGCGGGTGAGGTGGTCGTCGACGTCCCGGAAGAACGGCCGGGCGTGGTCGTGGATGAACGGCACGCGGGTGTCCTGCAGCCGGCTCATCGGATCGACCAACGGCACGGTGGCCCGGCGGAATTCGAGGACCTCGCGCTTGAACGCGTAGATCTGCGCGGCGGTGTTCCGGGTCTCCCGGCGGATCGGGGCGAACACCTCCGCCTCCAACTCCTCCATGTCCACCTGGAGTTCGCCGGCGACCTCCAGGTAGTGGTCCACCACCGCGTCGCTGACCGCGTACAGCACCGCACCGGGGCCGTGCCGAAGGATCTCCGGGTGCTGCTCCAGCCGCTGCCGGACCGTCGCCAGCGGGCTGGCCGTGCCGTGCCGGACGGTGACCACGAACGAGTCGCCGACGAAGAGCATCAGCTCCGAGGCGGTCACGGTGTCGGCCGCGACGTCGTAGGTGATCGGCTTCAGCACCATGAACAGCGAGTCGTCGTAGACCTCCAGCTTGGGCCGCTGGTGTGCCTTGAGGGCGTCCTCCACGGCCAGCGGATGCAGGCCGAACTCGCTGCTGACCTGGTCGAACTCGTGCTGGGTCGGCTCGTGCATGCCCAACCACAGGAAGGAGTGGCCCTCCGCCCGGGCCGCGTCCAGCGCGCGGGAGAAGTCCGTCGCGCACTCGCTGCGGCGGCCCTCGCGGTAGATGGCGCAGTCCACGATCACACCAGGCATTCTCGCCCGTCGCCGGGGCCCCTGCCAGGGAAGTGGGCCAGTCGCCGGCGGCCTGCCCTAGGGTTGCGGTCATGCCCACGCTGATCCTGGTGCGGCACGGCCGCTCCACCGCCAACACCTCCGGGGTGCTCGCCGGCCGGACCCCCGGTGTCGCCCTCGACGAACGCGGCGCCGCCCAGGCCGCGGCGCTGCCCGCCCGGCTCGCGGGAGTACCGCTGGCCGCCGCCGTCTCCAGCCCGCTCCAACGCTGCCTGGAGACCCTGGCGCCGCTGCTGGACGCCCGTCCCGAGCTGCGCCTGGAGACCGACGAACGGATCACCGAGTGCGACTACGGCGACTGGTCGGGCCGCAAGCTCGCCGAGCTGACCGACGAGCCGCTGATGGAGACCGTCCAGCAACACCCCTCCGCGGCCGCCTTCCCCGGCGGCGAGCCGATGCGGGAGATGCAGGCCCGCGCGGTGAGCGCGGTGCGGGACTGGAACGCCCGCGTCGAGGAGACCGCCGGCGCCGAGGCGAGCTATCTGATGTGCTCGCACGGTGACATCATCAAGTCCCTGGTCGCGGACGCACTCGGCATGCACCTGGACCTCTTCCAGCGGATCTCCGTGGAACCGTGCTCGGTGACCGTGATCCGCTACACCCGGCTCCGCCCGTACCTGGTGCGGCTGGGCGACACCGGTGACCTCGCGTCGCTGCTGCCCCGCGCGGACGGCGCGGCGGGCAGCGAGCGGGACGCGGCCGTCGGGGGCGGCGCGGGCGCAGCGTGATCAGCGGGCGCAGTAGGGTGGTGCGACGGCGCTGCGACGCCCGTGTGAACCGCGCAGTACCCCTCCGGGGCACCGCGACCGCAGCGCCCGCACTGACCCAGCAGTCGACACAATCGGAGCAGGACGTTGTCCCGTCAGGTGTTCTTCTACGACCTACCGGACCGTTTCGTGGCCGGTACGGTCGGGCTGCCTGGCCGCCGTAGCTTCTTCCTCCAGGCCACCGCGGGCGGTCGCACCACCAGCGTCGCCCTGGAGAAGACGCAGGTGGCGGCGCTCGCCGAGCGGATCGACGAACTGCTGGACGAGGTGGTGCGGCGCAGCGGTGGCAGCGCCCCGGTGCCCGCCGTCTCGCCGTCCGAGATGACCGACACCGCGCCGCTGGAGTCGCCGGTGGAGGAGGAGTTCCGGGTCGGCACCATGGCGCTGGCCTGGGACGGCGAGGACGAGCGGATGATCGTCGAGGCCCAGGCGCTGGTCGAGCTGGAGGCCGACAGCGACGAGGACCTCGCCGACGCCGAGGAGCGGCTGCTCCAGGACGACGAGAACGGTCCGCCGATGCTGCGGGTGCGGCTGACCGGCACCATGGCCCGGGCGTTCGCCAAGCGGGCGCTGGACGTCGTCAACGCCGGCCGTCCGCCGTGCCCGCTGTGCAGCCTGCCGCTCGATCCGGAGGGACACGTATGCCCGCGCCAGAACGGATACCGGCGGGACGCCTGAGCCCCATGGAGCCCACCGTCGAACCGGCCGGCCCGGACGCCGCCCCCACCACCCCGGCGGAGCCCGTCGGCAGCCTGGCGCCGGAGCTGCTCGCCGAGGGCGAGCTGACCGTCCGCGGCCAGATCCAGGACGCCTCCAACGCCGTGCTGTACTGCACCGTCGCGCTCGACGGGCGCAGCGCCGCCTGCGTCTACAAGCCGGTCCGCGGCGAGCGCCCGCTGTGGGACTTCCCGGACGGCACGCTCGCCCAGCGCGAGGTCGCCGCGTACGAGGTCTCCCGGGCCTGCGGCTGGGACCTGATCCCCACCACGGTGCTGCGGGACGGCCCCTACGGGACCGGCATGGTCCAGGAGTGGATAGCCCCGCCCGGGGACGGCGACGAGGCGCCGGAGCTGCTGGCGCTGGTCGCCGAGGACGAGCCGGCGCCGGGGTGGAAGGCGGTCGGGCGGGCGGAGATCGGCGCGGGCCGCACCGCGCTGCTGGTCCACGCCGACCATCCGCGGCTGCGCCGGTTGGCGGTGCTGGACGCGGTGATCAACAACGGTGACCGCAAGGGCGGCCACCTGCTTCCCGGCGCCGGCGGCGCCTTCTTCGCGATCGATCACGGTGTGACGTTCAACTCGGCCGACAAGCTGCGCACGCTCCTGTGGGGGTGGGCCGGGGACCCGCTCACCGACGAGGTGCTGACGGTGCTGCGAGGGGTGCGGACCGAGTTGGCGGACGGTGCGCCGCTCGCCGTCCGGCTGGCGGAACTGATCACGGACGCCGAGCTGGCGGCGCTGCGGGCGCGGGTGGACGGGCTGCTGAGCAGCGGGCGGCATCCGGAGCCGAGCGGGGAGTGGCCGGCGATTCCGTGGCCGCCGGTCTGATCCCCGGCGCCGCCGGGCCCCGGTGCGGGCGCCGGCTCCACCGGAGTGGCTGACGCACGTGCCGCCGTTCGCGCCTGGCACATCCGGCGGTGGAACACAAGACCGCCTTTCCGGCCAGAGAGGCCCTCCGGTTCGTATGCGGAACATCCGTCCGGTTACGCTCAAGGCATGCATGCATGGCCCGCTTCTGAGGTCCCCGCCCTGCCCGGTCAGGGCCGCGACCTGAGGATCCACGACACCGCGACCGGCGGACGAGTAACCCTCGCCCCCGGTCCCGTCGCCCGTATCTACGTCTGCGGCATCACGCCGTACGACGCCACCCACATGGGGCACGCGGCGACCTACAACGCGTTCGACCTCGTTCAGCGCGTGTGGCTCGACACGAAGCGTCAGGTGCACTACGTGCAGAACGTCACCGACGTCGACGACCCCTTGCTGGAGCGGGCGGTGGCGACCGGCGACGACTGGACCGTGCTCGCCGAGCGCGAGACCGCCCTGTTCCGCGAAGACATGACGGCGCTGCGGATGCTGCCGCCGCGCCACTACATAGGCGCCGTCGAGGCGATACCGCGCATCGTGCCGCTGGTGGAGCGGCTGCGCGACGCCGGTGCCGCCTACGAGCTGGACGGCGACGTCTACTTCTCGGTCGCGTCCGACGCGCACTTCGGCGAGGTCTCCGGCCTGGACGCCGCGGCCATGCGGCTGCTGTCCGCCGAGCGCGGCGGCGACCCGGACCGCGAGGGCAAGAAGAACCCCCTCGACCCGATGCTGTGGATGGCCGCCCGCGACGGCGAACCGAGCTGGGACGGCGGCTCGCTGGGCCGCGGCCGGCCCGGTTGGCACATCGAGTGCGTCGCCATCGCCCTGGAGCACCTCGGCATGGGCTTCGACGTCCAGGGCGGCGGCTCCGACCTCGCCTTCCCGCACCACGAGATGGGCGCCTCGCACGCCCAGGCGCTGACCGGTGAGCACCCCTTCGCCCAGGCGTACGTGCACGCCGGCATGGTGGCCCTGGACGGCGCGAAGATGTCCAAATCCAAGGGCAACCTGGTCTTCGTCTCCGCGCTGCGGCGCGCCGGCACCGACCCGGCCGCCATCCGCCTGGCGCTGCTGGCCCACCACTACCGCAGTGACTGGGAGTGGACCGACGCGGAGCTCACCGCCGCCGAGGCCCGGTTGGGCCGCTGGCGGTCCGCGGTCTCCCGTCCCGACGGGCCGCCCGCCGAGGCGCTCCTGGAGGAGATCCGCGCGGCGCTCGCCGACGACCTGGACGCGCCGGCGGCGCTGGCCGCGGTGGACCGCTGGGCCGCCAGCCAGCAGGACGGCGGCGGCACGGACGAGGGCGCGCCCGGCCTCGTCTCCCGCGCGGTGGACGCGCTGTTGGGCGTGGCGCTGTAAGGGCGCCCGACCGCGACCTGATTGCGTGCGGGGCGCCCCCACCGGATGGTGGGGGCGCCCCTTTGCCGTTGGCGTGCCGCCCGGGGCCCGCTCGGGGCGTGCCGGTCGGCCGCTCAGTCCTCGGTGCCGCGGTCCGGCGGGCCGTCGCCGTCGGTGCGGCCGTCGTCCGGTCCTTCGCCCGGCGTGCCGGTGCCCTCGCCGGTCTCCGGGGCGCCGGGGGCCTTCGGGGGCGCGGCGTCGTCCGACGGCCGGGGTTCGCGCGGTTCCTTGGGCGTGGCCCGCGGGGGCCGGGTGCGGCCGCTGGCGGTGTCACGGAGGTACGAGGCGTCCCGGCCGTCGGCGAGGCCGCCCTCGGTCGCCACCCCCGGGCCGGCCTGCGGGTCGCGGCGGCGCAGGTAGCGCTCGAACTCGCGGGCGATGGCCTCGCCGGACGCCTCCGGGAGTTCCGCGGTGTCCCGGGCCTCCTCCAACGACTGGACGTACTCGGCGACCTCGCTGTCCTCCGCGGCGAGTTGGTCCACGCCCAACTGCCAGGCGCGGGCGTCCTCGGTCAGTTCGCCGAGCGGGATCCGCAGGTCGAGCAGGTCCTCCAGGCGGTTGAGGAGGGCGAGGGTGGCCTTGGGGTTCGGCGGCTGGGAGACGTAGTGCGGCACCGCGGCCCAGAGGCTGACCGCCGGGACGCCGGCGTGGGTGCACGCCTCCTGGAGGATGCCGACGATGCCCGTGGGGCCCTCGTAGCGGGACTCCTCCAGGTCCAGCCGGCGGGCCACGTCGGCGTCGGAGGTGACGCCGCTGACCGGTACCGGCCGGGTGTGCGGGGTGTCGCCCAGCAGGGAGCCCAGCACCACCACCATCTCGACGCCCAACTCGTGGGCGAAGCCGAGGAGTTCGTTGCAGAACGAGCGCCAGCGCATGCTCGGCTCGATGCCGCGGACCAGGACCAGGTCGCGGGGGTTGCCCTTGCCGTCCGCGTCCCCGATCCGGACGACCGAGAGCCGCGTCGTGGGCCAGGTGATCTTGCGGACGCCGTTTTCCAGGAAGACCGTCGGGCGGTTCACTTGGAAGTCGTAGTAGTCCTCCGCGTCGAGCGCGGCGAAGACCTCGCCCTTCCACTCCCGGTCCAGGTGGGCGACCGCGGCGGAGGCGGCATCGCCGGCGTCGTTCCAGCCCTCGAACGCGGCCACCATGACCGGGTCGATCAGCTCGGGCACCCCCTCCAGCTCGATCACCCAGCCCCTCCTTCCGGCCGGCCCGACCGCCCGGGGCGGCCGCCGGCTTTAGTTCCGTTGCGTGCGCTCCCAAGACTACGGCGTCCGGGGTACCGATCCGCAGCCCCTTTGCGAGCGCGTGTACGGATAGGTCCGAGGTGTTGCGTGACGGAGTGCGGGGCGATCGGTCAACCACCCTGGCAGTCCTGGCGGATTCGGGTACGGGGTATGGACGAGGTCTTCGGGGCGGGGCTATACATCGGAGGACCGGGAAAGGTCCGATGTTCTCCCGCGACCTGTGCGTGACACGACATCCCCAGGGGGCGTGCCCATGGCCGGAACCGACACCGTCACCGGGCTGGAGGTCCACGACGTCCGCTTCCCCACCTCCGACCGGCTGCAGGGTTCGGACGCGATGCACCCCGACCCCGACTACTCCGCCGCCTACGTCGTGCTGCGCACCGCCGACGGCCCGGACGGCCACGGCCTCTGCTTCACCCTCGGACGCGGCAACGACGTCGTGGCCGCCGCGGTCCGGGTCCTGGCCCCGTACGTCGTCGGCCACCCCGCCCCGGTCACCGTCGGCCGGCTCGGGGCGCTGCACCGGGCCCTGACCCACGACTCCCAGCTGCGCTGGCTCGGCCCCGAGAAGGGGGTGGCGCAGATGGCCGCCGGGGCGGTGGTCAACGCGGCCTGGGACCTCGCCGCGCGTCGCGCAGGCCGCCCGGTCTGGGCGTTCCTGGCCGGTCTGACGCCCGAGGAGCTGGTCGGACTGGTCGACTTCCGCTACCTCTCGGACGTGTTGACGCCCGCCGAGGCGCTGGCCCTGCTGCGGGCCGCCGAGCCCGGCCGGGCCGCGCGCACGGCCCGCCTCAAGGCCGAGGGCTACCCCGCCTACACCACCTCACCCGGCTGGCTCGGCCACGACGACGCCACCCTGGTCCGGCTCGCCGAGGAAGCGGTGGCCGACGGCTTCGCGCAGATCAAGCTGAAGGTGGGCGCCGACCTCGACGACGACCTGCGGCGGCTGGGGCTGGTCCGCGCCGCGGTCGGGCCCGGCGTGCGGATCGCGGTCGACGCCAACCAGCGCTGGGAGGTGGCCGAGGCGGTCCGGTGGATGACCGCGCTGGCGCCCTACGCCCCGCACTGGATCGAGGAGCCGACCAGCCCGGACGACGTCCTGGGACACGCCGCGGTGCGCGCCGGGCAGCCGGTGAAGGTCGCCACCGGCGAGCACGTCGCCAACCGGGTCGGGTTCAAGCAGCTGTTGCAGGCCGGCGCGGTGGACTTCGTGCAGATCGACGCGGCCCGGGTGGCCGGCGTCAACGACAACCTGGCGGTCCTGCTGATGGCCGCGAAGTACGGGGTGCCGGTGTGCCCGCACGCCGGCGGCGTGGGGCTGTGCGAGCTGGTGCAGCACCTGGCGATGTTCGACTACGTGGCGGTGTCCGGGAGTTGGGAGGACCGGGTGATCGAGTACGTGGACCACCTGCACGAGCACTTCACCGATCCGGTGGTCGTCGCCCGCGGCCGCTACCGCGCACCGACCGCCCCCGGGTTCTCCGCCCGGATGGCGCCGGCGTCGCTCGCCGCGTACCGCTACCCCGACGGGCCGGTGTGGCGGGAACGCGGTGCGCGCCGGGACGCGGGGGTGCCGGCATGAGCGGGCCCGCCGCGCAGGACTTCACGGGGCTGGTGGCCCTGGTCACCGGTGGCGGCTCGGGCATCGGGGCGGCCACCGCGGCCCTGCTGCTGGCCCGCGGAGCCCGGGTCGCCGTCGTGGACCGCGATCCGTCGGGGGCGCCGGCCGGGGCGTTGCGGATCGCCGCGGACGTCACCGACGACGCCGGTGTGCGGGCCGCGGTCGCGGCGGCGGTGGCGGAGCTGGGCGCCCTGCACGCCCTCGTCGGCAACGCGGGGACCGGCGCCGTCGGCACCGTGGCGGACAACGACGACGAGGAGTGGCGGCACGTCCTGGACGTCAACGTGCTGGGGCTGGTGCGCACCGCCCGGGCCGCGCTGCCGCACCTGCGGCGGGCCGCGGCCGAGGTGCCCGGGGCGGTCTCCATCACGCACACCTGCTCCATCGCCGCCACCGCCGGACTGCCCCAGCGGGCCCTGTACGGCGCGAGCAAAGGGGCGGTGTTGGCGCTGACCCTGGCGATGGCCGCGGACCACCTGCGGGAGGGCATCCGGGTCAACTGCGTCAACCCCGGCACCGCGGACACCCCCTGGGTCGCCCGGCTGCTCGACCGGGCCGCCGACCCGGTGGCCGAACGGGCCGCGCTGAACGCCCGTCAACCCATGGGGCGGATGGTCACCGCGGCGGAAGTCGCCGCGGCCATCGTCCACTTGGCGTCCCCGGCCGCCTCCGGCATCACCGGCACCGCGCTGGCCGTGGACGGCGGGATGCAGGGGCTGCGGCCCCGGCCGGCCGGTTGAGCCGTGCGCGCCGGACGTCCGCCGCGTACCGCCCGCTGTGCCCCGACCACCACGACCGAGGGGCCACCGACCCGACGGGAGGGACCACCCATGAGAACGCGCACCCGCACCACCGGCACGGCGGCCGGCGCCGCGGTGCTCGCGCTGGCCGTGCTGGCTGTGCTGGTCGTGCTCGCCGGCTGCAACCGCGGCAGCGCCGCCGCCGGCCGGATCGGCATCGACGTGCCCCGCACCGACACCGACTTCTGGAACTCCTACCAGCAGTACCTGGAGGCGGACCTGGCCCGCGGCGGCCCCGCCGCGCTCCCGTTGGCCAACTCCCAGAACGACGTGGGCAAGGTCGTCTCCGACGTCCAGGCGCTGACCGCCCAGGGCGCCCGGGCGATCGTGATGGCCCCGCAGGACACCGGCGCCATCACCGCCGAACTCCGGCGCCTGGCCGCCAAGAAGATCCCGGTCGTCAGCGTCGACACCCGCCCCGACGACGGCCCGGTCTACATGGTCGTCCGGGCCGACAACCGGGCCTACGGAGAACGGTCCTGCGCCTACCTCGGCGCGCGGCTCGGCGGCCACGGCCGGGTCGCCGAACTCCAGGGCGACCTCAGCTCGATCAACGGCCGGGACCGTTCGGAGGCGTTCGCGTCCTGCATGAAGCGGAAGTTCCCCGGGATCACCGTCCACGAACTGGCCACGGACTGGAAGGGCGAGGTCGCCTCCGCCAAGCTCCAGAGCCTGTTGGCCCAGCACCCGGACCTCGACGGCGTCTACCTCCAGGCCGGCGGGGCCTTCCTCCAGCCGGTGCTGGCCCTGTTGCGCCAGCGCGGACTGCTCAAACCCGTCGGGACGCCGGGCCACCTCACCCTCGTCTCCAACGACGGCATCCCCGAGGAGCTGGCCGCCATCCGGGCCGGCACCCTGGACGCCACGCTCTCCCAACCCGCCGACCGCTACGCTGAGTACGCCCTGTACTACGTCCGCGCGGCGCTGGCCGGGAAGACCTTCCGGCCCGGGCCGACCGACCACGGTTCGACCATCGTGCGGATCGAGAACGGCCTGGAGGACCAGCTCCCCGCGCCGCTGGTCACCAAGGACAACGTCGACGACCCGCACCTGTGGGCCAATCAGACGGGGCAGGGGAGGTGACGGCCGCCGCCCCCGGTGGCCCGCCGCCGGAGCGGTCGGCGCCCGCCCAGCCGGCGCCCGAAGCGCCCCCGGCCGTGCACGCCGAGGGCCTCGTCAAGCGCTACGGGCCCACCGTCGCCCTGGACGGCGTGCGGCTGACCGTGCGGGCCGGCGAGGCGCACGCCCTGGTCGGCCGCAACGGCGCCGGCAAGTCGACCCTGGTGTCGGTGCTGACCGGACTGGTCCGGCCGGACGCCGGGCGGGTCAGCTTCGGCGGGGTCGAGGCGCCCGGCTGGGACGACCCCGCCGCCTGGCAGCGGCAGGTCGCCTGCGTCCACCAGCGGTCGATGACGGTGCCCGGGCTGACGGTCGCGGAGAACCTCTTCCTCAACCACTTCCCCGGCGGCCCGATCCTGCGGTGGCGGGCGGTGCGCGCCCGGGCCCGGGAACTGCTCGCCGGCTACGGCGTGGACGTCGACCCGGGCGCCCGGCTCGGTGAACTGAGCGTCGAGCAGCGGCAGTTCGTGGAGATCGCCCGCGCCCTGTCGCGCGGCGCCCGGCTGATCGTCCTGGACGAGCCCACCGCCCGGCTGGACGCGGCCGGCACCGTCCGGCTCTTCGGCAAGGTGCGGGAACTGCGCGCCCAGGGGGTGGCGTTCCTGTTCATCTCGCACCACCTCCAGGAGGTCCATGCGCTCTGTGACACCGTTACAGTCCTCCGGGACGCACAGTGGGTGCTGACCGCGCCGGTCGCCGCACTCGGCGAGGACGCGCTGGTGGCGGCGATGGCGGGGGAGGAGGCCGGGCGCCCGGGCCCCGGCCGGAGCGTGCCGTCGCCGGCCCGGGCCGCCACGTCCACCACCTCCGCCGCCGGGTCCGCCACCGGGTCCACCGCCGGTCCCGCCACCGCCGGTCCCGCCACCGGGGAGCCGCTGCTGCGGGCCGAAGGGCTGGCGCTCCGCGGGCACTTCGGGCCGATCGACCTGACCGTCCGGGCCGGCGAGGTGGTGGGCCTGGCCGGCGCCGCGACCGCCGGCACCACCGCGGTCGCCGAGGCGCTGGCCGGACTGCGCACCCCCGAGGCCGGGCGGATCACCGTCCGCGGCAGGCCGGTCCGCCCCGGGAGCGTGCCGCACGCCCTGGACGCCGGCATCGGCTACGTCCCCGAGGACCGGCACCGCGAGGGACTGATCCCCGGCCGCAGCGTCGCCGAGAACGCCACCTTGACCGTCACCACGCACCTGGGCCCGTGGGGAACCGTCCTGCCGGCCCGGACCCGCGCCTTCGCCCGGCGGATGATCGCGGCGCTGGACATCAAGACCGCCGGGCCCGACCAGCCGGTCGCCGGGCTCTCCGGCGGCAACCAGCAGAAGGTGGTGGTCGCCCGCGCACTGGCCCGCGCCCCCGCCGTCCTGGTCGCCGTCCGCCCCACCAACGGCGTGGACGTCCGTTCCAAGGAGGCCCTCCTCGGCGTCGTGCGACGGGTCGCCGACGACGGCCGCGGCGCTCTGGTCGTCTCCGACGAGCCGGCCGACCTGCGGATCTGCGACCGGGTGGTGACGGTCGTCCGCGGCCGGACCCGGACCGAGTTCCGCCGCGGCTGGCGCGAGGCGGACCTGCTGGCCGCCCTGGCGGGCGCCACCCCCGCCATCTCCGACGCCTCCACCACTCCCGATGCCTCCGCCATCCCCGCCCTGCCCGCCGCACCGGACCCCGGGCCGGACTCCGTATCGGACGCCGGGCCGGACTCCGCGCCGGACGCCCCCGCGCAGGAAAGGACCGCGTCGGAAGGGACCGTGACCGAAGGGACCGCGCCATGACCGACACCACGGCACCACCGACCGCCGAGGCGCCGCCGGCCCGCCCGGTGCACCGCCCCCGGACCGCGGCCGGCCGCTGGCGGGACCTCTCGCTCGTCCCGGTGATCCTCCTCCTCGGCGTCGTCGGCTTCATCGTCTCGCCCGCCTTCCTCACCGAGGACAACCTCATCGGCGTCGTCCAACAGTCCACCGAACTCGGCCTGTTGGTGCTCGGCGAGGCGCTGGTGCTGATCAGCGGGCGGATGGACCTGTCGCTGGAGTCGACCATCGGCCTGGCGCCGGTGGTCGCCCTGTGGCTGGTGCTGCCCGCACACGGCACCCGGTTCGCCGGCCTGGGGCTGCTGCCCTCCTGGAGTGCGGTCCCGCTGTGCCTGGCCGTGGGCGCGGTCATCGGCGCCGCCAACGGCTTCCTCATCCTCCGGTTGCGGGTCAACGGCTTCATCGCCACCCTCGGCATGCTCACCATGCTGCGCGGCCTCCAGGTCGGCCTCTCCGAGGGCCGCTCCCTCAGCGACGTCCCGGACTCCTTCGGCTACCTGGGCCGGACCGCCTGGCTGGGCGTCCCCGCCGCCGTCTGGATCTGCCTGGCCCTCTTCGCCCTCGGCGGTGCGGCGCTCGGCTACCTCCGGCACGGCCGCGCCCTCTACGCGATCGGCGGCAACCCGGAGGCGGCCCGGGCGGCCGGCATCCGCACCGACCGGATCACCTGGACCGTCCTGGTCCTCGCCGGCGTCCTCGCGGCCTTCGCCGGCATCCTCTACACCGGCCACTACGGCGCGGTCTCCGCCAGCCAGGGCAGCGGCTGGATCTTCCAGGTGTTCGCCGCCGCGGTGATCGGCGGCATCAGCCTCAAGGGCGGCCGCGGCACCCTCTTCGGGGCGCTCACCGGCGTCCTCACCCTCCAACTCGTCATCAACGTGATGACCCTCGGCGGTGTGCCGCCGCTGTGGACGCAGTTCCTCAACGGCGCGATCATCCTCCTCGCGCTGATCGTCTCCCGCTTCACCAGCGGCGAGAAGCAGGACTGACGGGCCGCCACCATGAGCCGACCGCCCCACGGGCCACGCCACCTCGGCCGCAGCGGCGTCACCGTCCCCCCGCTGGGCCTGGGCTGCGCACCCCTGGGCAACCTCTACCGCGCCGTCCCCGAGGCCCGCGCCCGGGCTGTCGTCCGCACCGCCCTGGCCACCGGCGCCCACTACTTCGACACCGCCCCGCACTACGGCGTCGGCCTGTCCGAGGAGCGCCTCGGCCGGGCGCTGCGCGGCCTCGACCGGTCCGGCTACGTGCTGTCCACCAAGGTCGGCCGCCGGCTGCGCCCGCTCGCCCCCGGCGAACGGCCCGCCGGCGAGGGCTTCGTGGCCACCCCCGCCCGGGCCCGGGTGCGCGACCTCACCCGGGCCGGCATCCGGGCCACCCTGGAGGCGTCCCTGACCCGTCTCGGCGTGGCCGCGGTGGACGTCGTCTACCTCCACGACGTCGAACACCACCTGCGCGAGGTCTACGAGACCGGCTACCCGGCCCTGGCCGAACTCCGTGCCGAGGGCACCGTCCGCGCCATCGGCTTCGGCATGAACCACAGCGGCGTCCTGGCCCGCCTGGTCGCCGACCTCGACGTGGACGTGGTGCTCTGCGCCGGCCGCTGGACGCTGCTGGAGCAGACCGCCGCCACCGACCTGCTGCCGGCGTGCGCCCGGCGCGGCACCTCGGTGGTGGTCGGCGGGGTCTACAACTCCGGCCTGCTCGCCGACCCGACCCCCGGCGCGCCCTACGACTACGCCCCGGCGCCGCCCGCGGTCCTCGCCCGTGCGCGCCGACTCGCCGCGGTCTGCGCCGCGTTCGACGTCCCGCTCAAGGCCGCCGCGCTGCGCTTCCCGTTCGGGCATCCGGCCGTCGCCGCGGCCGTGGTCGGCGCCGCCTCGCCCGACGAGGCCGCCGAGAACGCGGCCCTGTTCCGCCACCCCGTCCCGGCCGGCCTCTGGCGCGCCCTCGTCGCCCGCGGGCTGCTCGACCCCGACCTGCCGCTGCCGGCGGATGCCTGACGCCCCGCCCGCCGCCCCGACCACCGGGAGCCGCCCCGATGCGCATCGACGCCCACCACCACCTGTGGGACCTCGGCCGCCGCGACCAGCCCTGGATGGACGGGCCCTGGGCCGACCCGATCCGCCGCAGCTACGCCCCGGCCGACCTCGCCCCGCACGTCGCGGCGCACCGCATCGCCGGCACCGTCCTGGTCCAGTCCTCGGCCTCCGCCCGGGAGACCGTCGAACTCCTCGCCCTGGCCGCCGAGAACGGGCCGGTGCGCGGCGTCGTCGGCTGGGCCGACCTCACCGCCGCCGGCCTGCCGGACGCACTCGCGGCCCTGCCCGCCGGGCTCGTCGGCCTGCGCCACCAGGTCCAGGACGAACCCGATCCGCACTGGCTGGCCCGCCCCGACGTCCGGCGCGGCCTGCGCACCCTCGCCGCCCACCGACTCGTCTACGACCTGCTGGTCACCCCGCGCCAACTGCCCGCCGCCCACGCCGTCGTGCGGGCCCTGCCGGAGCTGTCCTTCGTCCTGGACCACGCCGGCAAACCGGCGATCGCCCGCGGCGCGTGGCAGCCCTGGGCGGCCGCGCTCACCGCCCTCGCCCGCCTCCCGAACGTCACCTGCAAGCTCTCCGGCCTGGTCACCGAGGCCGACTGGCACGCGTGGCGGCCGTCGCACCTGCTGCCGTACGCCCGGCACGTCCTGGACGCGTTCGGCCCGGAGCGGGTGATGTTCGGCTCCGACTGGCCGGTCTGCACCCTGGCCGCCGGCTACGGGGACGTCGTCGCGCTCGCCGAGGCCGCCACCGACCACCTCACCGGCCCGGAACGCGCCGCGGCCTTCGGCGGCACCGCGACCCGCGTCTACGGCCTCGACGCCCGGCCCCCGTCCGGCGTGGACTAGCCGTCCGGATTCCGCCAGCACCGCCCACCGCGCTGCCGGAGGATCGAGCCGTACCGCGACGGAAGCGAGCGGAGCGCCACGAACCGGCGCTCATAGACCGCTATCGCATCAACCCGGTACGAACGGCTCGAAGAGGAACGTGAGACAAAGGTGATGACGATGACGACGACCACGGCGTCCGCGACCCCGGTGCCCGGCACCCGCCCGCTGTCCGGCAAGGCGGCCCTGGTGACCGGCGGCAGCCGGGGCATCGGCGCGGCGATCGCGGCCCGGCTGGCGGCCGACGGGGCGGCGGTGGCGCTGACCTACCAGCACCGGGACGACCTGGCCGCCGAGGTCGTCCGGCAGATCGCGCGGGCCGGCGGGCGGGCCTGGGCGGTCCGCGCCGACGGCGCGGACCCGGAGGCGGTGCGGGCCTCGGTGGCCGCCGCGGCCGACCGGTTCGGACGGTTGGACGTCCTCGTCAACAACGCCGGCGCCGGCGTCATGGGCCCCTTCGAGGGGATCGCGCTCGACGACGTGGACCGGGTGCTGGCGGTCAACGTCCGAGCCCCCTTCCTCGCCGCGCAGGCCGCCGCCGCCCATCTGACCGAGGGCGGCCGGATCATCTCGATCGGCAGCTGCATGGCCGAACGGGCCCCCTTCCCCGGCGGCTCCCTCTACGCCACCAGCAAGGCCGCGCTCGGCGGCCTGACCAAGGCGCTGGCCAGGGAGTTGGGGCCGCGCGGCATCACCGTCAACCTCGTCCTGCCGGGACCCGTCGACACCGACATGAACCCCGCGGACGGCGAGGGCGCCGCCCTCCAGGCCCAGTTGACGTCGCTCGGCAGCTACGGGCAGCCGGCGGACGTGGCGGCGATGGTGGCCCACCTGGCGGGCGACGGCGGCCGGTACGTCACCGGCGCCGCGCTCGCCGTCGACGGCGGCTTCGCGGCCTGAGCGGTGGCCGCGGGCGTCCTCACAGCGACGCCCGCAGCCACTGCTCCACGCTGGCGACGTGCACCGTCGCCCACGCCCGCGCCGCCTCGGCGTCCCCGTCGCGCAGCGCACCGAGGATCGCCCGGTGCTCGGCGAGGGTGCGGGCGACCGCGTCCTTTTGGGTCAGCCCGCGCCAGATCCTGGCGCGGGTGGTCGGCCCGGACAGGCCGTCCAACAGCGAGCAGAGCACCGAGTTGCCGGCCGCGGCGACGATCCGACGGTGGAACTCCAGGTCGCCGGCGATCAGTTCCTCCAGCGCCGGCTCGGGTCCCAGTGCGTCCAACGCGGCCTGGAGGGCGTCCAGTTCGGACGCCGGGAGTCGCCCGGCGGCCATGCCGGTGGCGGCCGGCTCCAGGATCCGGCGCACGGCGAGGAACTCCAGCACCGTGTCGTCGCGGTGGAAGTCCACCACGAAGCTCATCGCCTCCAGCAGGAGTTGCGGGTCCAGGCTGGTGACGTAGGTGCCGTCGCCCTGCCGGACGTCCAGGATGCGGATCAGCGACAGCGCGCGCACCGCCTCCCGCAGGGAGTTGCGCGACAGCCCCAGTTCCGCGGCGAGTTCGCTCTCCCTGGGCAGCCGGTCGCCCGGCCGCAGCGCACCGGAGACGATCATCCCCTTGATCTTCTCGATGGCCTCGTCGGTGACCGCCATGGCCGTCCTTCCCGTCCGGACCCGCCCGGACGCCGCGGGGTGCGGCCCCAGACCTCCGATGTCTGGGGCATTATGACCCGCGGCGCCCGGTCAGCGCCCGTCCCCGTCCACCCCGATCCCGCCCGCCGCGTCCTCCCACAGCGTGCTGGGCGCCTCGCGCCGGACCACCGGCGCGACCTCCTCGGCGAACCGCTGCAATGTCTCCAACTGTTCGCCGTGCTCCAGGCCGAAGCCGTCGACGGTGATCGACTGGAGGTCGTGCCCGTACACCGCGTGGTAGCCGAGGATCTTGTCGATGACCTGCTGCGGCGAGCCGATCAGTTGCGGCCCGTTCGCGATGGCGTCCTCGATGGTGCGGAACGGGGTGTTGTACCCGGCCTTGCCGGCCAGGTGCGGTCGGAAGGTCTGGGCGACCTTCGCCTCGTAGAGGTCCTTGTAGCGGGCGATCGCCGCCCGCTCGCTGTCGGCGAGCAGCAGCCCGCCGGAGCCGGCGGCCACCCGGGCCCGTGCCGGATCGTGGCCGTACGCGGCGAACCGCTCGCGGTAGTGCGCGATCAACTCGGCGTACGCGGCCCGCGGTTGGACGGCGTTGGCGGTGAACAGCGGATCGCCGTGCTTCGCCGCGAGCTCGGGGGAGTTGCGGCTGGTGGCCGAGCCGTGCCAGATCCGCGGCGGACCGCCGTACGGGCGCGGCACGGTCGTCACGTCCTTCAGCGGCGGCCGGAACTCGCCCGACCAGTCGACGTGCTCCTCGCTCCACAACCGGCGCAGCAGCTCGTACTTCTCGGCCTGGAGGTCCCACTGCCGCGCCTCGTCGAGCCCGAAGAGGTCGAAGTGGCCGGCCTCCGCGCCCTTGCCGACGACGAGTTCGAGACGGCCGCGGGCGAGGTGGCTGAGGGTGGCGTAGTCCTCCGCGACCCGCACCGGGTCGAGGACCGCCACGACGGTCACCCCGGTCAGCAGCCGGATCCGGGAGGTCCGGGCGGCCAGCGCCCCCAGCACCACCGACGGGCTGGAGGACAGGAACGGCCCGGCGTGCCGTTCACCGACGGCGTACGCGTCGAAGCCGAGCCGTTCGGCCGCCACGGCGGTCTCGACGACCTCCGCGAACCGGTCGGCGGGGGAGGGCAGGTGACCGGTCAGCGGGTGCGGTGCGTGGCCGATCAGCGAGAGCACGGAGAATCGCATGGTGTCCTTCCGGCGTGGGTTCCGGCCGGGCGGACGGGCGCACTGCCGGCCCGCCGGCGGGTCCTCCCACTGTGCGCGCCGGACGTTGCCGCGGTGTGTCGGCACCGTGGCACCCGTGCGGCAGAAGCACCGCGGCGCGCGCCCCGTCCGGGACACGCGCCGTGGTGCTGCGTGCAAGGCGGTGGGGCGGCCTCCCGGCCGTCCCACCGCCGTTCACCGATCGCTCGGTCGAGGGTCCGTCAGTCCTCCAGCATGCCCTTGACGCGGGCCCGCACGCCCTCGGTGTCCAGCCCGCGGATGGTCAGCGTGGTCCGGCGGCGCAGTACGTCGTCGACGGTCTCGGCCCACTCGTGGTCCCGGGCGTAGGCGACCTGCGCCCAGATCTCCGGGGCGTCCGGGTGGATCCGCTCGGCCAGCGCCGGGTCCTCGTTCGCCAGCCGGGCGATGTCGAACGACAGCGAGCCGTAGTGCGTGGCGAGGTGCCGCGCGGTGTCGGCGGCCATCCGGGGGCCGGGCGTACCACCGTCGACCAGCAGTCGGTGGGCGACCGCGTTGGGGTTGGCGATGCCGGGCAGCGGGAGCTTCTTCGGCAGCTGCGAGATCGGCTCCATGTCCTCGGCCAGCGGGTGGCCGGGCAGGGCGGCGAGCTTGTTCATCACCGTGCGGCCGATGTGCCGGAAGGTCGTCCACTTGCCGCCGGCGACCGACAGCATCCCGCCGGAGCCCTCGGTGACCACCGTCTCGCGCTTGGCCTTGGAGGTGTCGCCGGGGCCGCCGGGCAGCACCCGCAGACCGGCGAACGAGTAGGTGATCAGGTCGCGGGAGAGCTGCTGGTCACGGACGGAGAAGGCGGCCTCGTCCAGGATCTGGGCGGTGTCCTTCTCGGTGACCGAGACGTCCGCCGGGTCGCCCTCGTACCCCTCGTCGGTGGTGCCGAGCAGCAGCATGTCCTCCCAGGGGAGGGCGAAGGTGATGCGGTACTTGTCGATCGGGGTGGCCAGCGCGGCCTTCCAGGGGGAGGTGCGCTTGAGGACCAGGTGCGCGCCCTTGGACAGGCGGATGGAGGGGGCCGCGTTGGGGTCCTCCATCTTGCGCAGGTGGTCGACCCAGGGGCCGGTGGCGTTGAGCACCAGGCGGGCGTTGACGCCGAACTCGCTGCCGTCCAGGCGGTCCTTGAGCTCGGCGCCGGTGACCCGGCCCTGGGTGAAGCGCAGGCCGGTGACCTCGGAGTGGTTGAGGACCGTGGCGCCGGCCTCGACCGCCGCGCGGACGGTCATCAGCGCCATCCGGGAGTCGTTCATCTGGTCGTCGCCGTACACGGCCACGGCCTTGAGGTTCTCCGTGCGCAGCTCCGGCACGTCCCGCTGGGCCTTGGCCGGGCTTATGACGTGGCCGACGCCGTCGCCGAACGCGGACAGCGCGGAGTAGGCGAAGACGCCCGCGCCGAGCTTGGCCGCGCCGTGCGGGCCGCCCTTGTAGACCGGCAGGTAGAAGGTGAGCGGGTTGGCCAGGTGCGGGGCCACTTGGCGGGAGACCGCGCGCCGCTCGAAGTGGTTCTCCGCGACCAGCTTGACCGCGCCGGTCTGCAGGTAGCGCAGACCGCCGTGCAGCAGCTTGGAGGACGCGGAGGAGGTGGCGCCGGCGAAGTCGCCGGCGTCCACCAGGGCAACCCGCAGTCCGGCCTGCGCGGCATGCCAGGCGGTGGAGATGCCCAGGATGCCGCCGCCGATCACCAGGAGGTCGTACGTCGCCTTGGACAGCTGCTCCCGGGTTTCGGCGCGGCTCGGCAGGGAACCGGCGGCCGGGTGCGTCCCGAGGGCCGGGACGCTCTGCAGGGTGCTCATGATGTGCTCCTCGTCAGCTCTCGTCGTCGAGCCAGCCCATGGTCCGCTCAACGGCCTTGAGCCAGTTCTTGTACTCGCGGTCACGGATGGCCGCGTCCATGCGGGGGGTCCACTCGGCGGCCCGACGCCAGTTGGCGCGCAGTTCGTCGGTGCTGGACCAGAAGCCGACGGCCAGACCGGCCGCGTAGGCAGCGCCGAGGCAGGTGGTCTCGGCGACCATCGGGCGCACCACGGGGGCGTCCAGGAAGTCCGAGATCGTCTGCATCAGCAGGTTGTTGGAGGTCATTCCGCCGTCGACCTTGAGCGCGGTCAGGTCGACGCCGGAGTCCTTGGTCATGGCGTCGGTGATCTCGCGGGTCTGCCAGGCGGTGGCCTCAAGGACGGCACGGGCGATGTGCGCCTTGGTGACGTACCGGGTCAGGCCGGCGATGACGCCGCGGGCGTCCGAGCGCCAGTAGGGGGCGAACAGGCCGGAGAAGGCCGGCACGAAGTACGCGCCGCCGTTGTCCTCGACGGTGCTGGCCAGCGTCTCGATCTCGGCCGCGCTGTTGATCAGCCCCATCTGGTCGCGCATCCACTGGACGAGCGAGCCGGTGACGGCGATGGAGCCTTCCAGGGCGTAGACCGGCTGCTGGTCGCCGATCCGGTAGCCGACCGTGGTCAGCAGCCCGTTGTAGGAGTTCACCGGCTGGTGGCCGGTGTTCATCAGCATGAAGGTGCCGGTGCCGTACGTGGACTTGGCCTCGCCCTCGGCGAAGCAGGTCTGGCCGAAGAGCGCGGCCTGCTGGTCGCCGAGTGCGGAGGCGACCGGGACGCCTTCGAGCACCCCGGCGGCGGTGGTGCCGTAGACCTCGGCGGAGGAGCGGATCTCCGGCAGCAGGGCCGCCGGGATGCCCAGCGAGTCCAGAATCCGCTCGTCCCACTGCAGGGTGTGCAGGTTCATCAGGAGGGTGCGCGAGGCGTTGGTCACGTCGGTGACGTGCCGACCGCCGTTGACGCCGCCGGTGAGGTTCCAGATGACCCAGGAGTCCATGGTGCCGAAGAGGATCTCGCCGCGCTCGGCGCGCTCGCGCAGCCCCTCGACGTTGTCCAGCAGCCAGCGGATCTTCGGGCCGGCGAAGTACGAGGCCAGCGGCAGGCCGGTCTCGCGACGGAAGCGGTCCTGGCCGACGTTGCGGCCCAGCTCCCGGCAGAGCCCGTCGGTGCGGGTGTCCTGCCAGACGATCGCGTTGTGGACCGGCTCACCGGTGTTCTTGTCCCAGAGCAGGGTGGTCTCGCGCTGGTTGGTGATGCCGATCGCCTTGACGTCGGCCGAGGTGAAGCCGGGGTTGCTCTGCGCGGCCTTGTCGATGGCGCCCTCGACGACCTGCTGGACGTTGGCCCAGATCTCGGCCGCATCGTGTTCGACCCAGCCCGGCTTGGGGAAGATCTGCTCGTGTTCCTTCTGGTCGACCGAGACGATCCGACCGTCCCGGTCGAAGACGATGCAGCGGCTGGAGGTGGTGCCCTGGTCGATCGCGGCGATGAACGGACCGTGGCCGTGCGAGGAGGTGCTGGGGGTGTCGCTCATGGTGTGCTCCAAGGTTCGGTGCGGGCGGCGGGGCGGGCGGGGCGGCTCAGGCGAACGCCAACTGGTAGATGCCCCCGGCGAGGGCGCCGCCGATCAGCGGGCCGACCACCGGGATCCAGGCGTAGCCCCAATCGGAACCACCCTTGTTCGGCAGCGGCAGCAGCGCGTGCACGATGCGCGGACCGAGGTCGCGGACCGGGTTGATGGCATACCCGGTCGGACCGCCCAGGGACAGGCCGATGCCGGTGACGACCAGGGCGACCAGCAGCGTGCCGATCGCGCCCACGCCCTTGCCGTTGTCGCTCAGCCCGAGGGTGAGGATCGCCAGCACGAGCACGATGGTGGCGATGATCTCGGTGACGAGGTTCTGCACCACGTTCCGGATCTCCGGGCCGGTGGAGAAGATGCCCAGCACCGGGCCGGCCTTCGGAGCGGCGGCCGGGTCGACCATGCCCTCCTCGCCGTTGTGACCGGCCAGCACCTCGGGGTCGGTCAGGTGCGCCCGGAACTGTCCGTAGTAGACCAGCCACACCAGCACCGCACCGATCAGGGCGCCGAGGAGCTCACCGGCGAAGTACACCGGCACCTGACTCCACTCGATGCCGCCCTTGATCGCGATGCCGATGGTGACGGCCGGGTTGAGGTGTGCGCCGGACTTCGCGGCGATGTAGGCACCCGTCAGCACGGCGAAGCCCCACCCGAAGGCGATGGCGACCCATCCGGCGTTGAACGCCTTGGAACGCTTGAAGGTGACGGCGGCGCAGACACCACCGCCCATCAAGACCAGAACAGCGGTACCGATGGTCTCGCTGATGAAGATGTCGGAGCTGGACACCCGCGACTCCTTTGTCCTTCGTCCAGGGGAAGGCGAACCCCGGGTCCCTCCGGTGGTCCGCACCCTCCGAGAGGGCGTTGGTCGGCCCGCGGCAGTCCACACCCTAACGCTTATTGCCGTTAGGTGTTCGGCAATGCCGACCGACGAACGGCAGTTTTATTTACCTCCCAGACCTCGTCAAGGGTTCTGTGGCGAAAAACTTAGGTGAACATTTGAGACATAGGGGGTCAGAATCGCCCTGCGCCCAGGTCGCGAGAGACCGCACGTGCGCAATCCCTCACAGCAGCGACGATTTCCGGCCGCAGTTCGCCGTCGCGGCACACCCGCTCCACGGCCCCTGTGACCCCCACCGCGCCCACCGGCATCCGGCGCCGGTCATGGATCGGAGCGGCGATCGAGGCCACGCCCTCCCAGGTCTCCTCCACGTCCGCGGCCCAGCCGCGCGCCCGCGTGAGGTCCAGCACCGTCTCGAAGTCCGCCAGGCCGGTCGTGGTCCGCGGCGTGAACGCCTCCCGGCCGGTCTCCACGGCCTCGCTGTGCGCCACCGGGTCGTACGCCGACAGCACCTTCCCCAGCGCCGTGCTGTGCAGCGGCTGCATCGCGCCGACCTCCAGCACCTGCCGGCTGTCGTCGGGGCGGAAGACGTGGTGCACGATCAGTACGCCCTGCTGGTGCAGGACGCCCAGGTAGACGCTCTCGCCGCTGGAGCGGGCCAGGTCGTCGGTCCACACCAGGGCGCGGGCCCGCAGCTCGTGGACGTCCAGGTAGCTGTTGCCCAGCCGCAGCAGCTCGGCACCGAGCTGGTAGCGGCCGGAAGCCTGGTCCTGCTCCACGAAGCCCTCCTGCTGGAGCGTGCGCAGGATGCCGTGGGCGGTCCCCTTGGCCAGCCCCAAAGAGGAGGAGATGTCGGAGAGGCCCAGTCGCCGTTCTCCCCCCGCGAGCAGCCGCAGCATGGCGGCTGCTCGCTCCAGCGACTGGATGGTGCGTGCCATCGGGCGACCTCCGAAGTATCTGGTTCGACAATGCTGAACGATATCGGCCCATGCCGACCGTGGGGAGTGGGTTGGGCCTTCGACGATCATGGATAACGGACCGAGCCGCGCTCAGGCGCCGCTGTCCACGCCGTGGAATGGTGAACACCTGTCCCGGCCCGGAAGCTACGCTGGCCGGGTGCGCCCTCTTCAGGAGGGGTGCAAAGCCGACAGCCGTCGCAACCACGGGAGCACCTCCATGGCTTCGAATACGCCCTCGTCCACCAGCTCGTCCCGCGTCACCGCGTTCCGCGAAGCGCTTGCTTCCCGGGTCGTGGTTGCCGACGGTGCGATGGGCACGATGTTGCAGGCGCAGGATCCGTCCATGGAGGACTTCGAGCAGCTGGAGGGCTGCAACGAGATCCTCAATCTCACCCGGCCGGACATCGTGCGTTCGGTGCACGAGGAGTACTTCGCGGTGGGTGTGGACTGTGTGGAGACCAACACCTTCGGTGCGAACTTCGCGGCGTTGGCGGAGTACGACATCGCCGATCGCGTTTTCGAGCTGTCGCAGGCCGGTGCGGCGATCGCGCGGGAGGTCGCGGACGAGTTCACCGCGTCGAGCGGGCAGCAGCGGTTCGTGTTGGGTTCGATGGGGCCGGGCACGAAGCTGCCGACGTTGGGGCACGTCGACTACGTGACGTTGCGCGATGCCTTCCAGCAGAACGCCGAGGGCATGATCGTCGGTGGTGCGGACGCGTTGCTGGTGGAGACCACGCAGGATTTGTTGCAGACCAAGGCCGCCGTGCTGGGCGCGCGGCGTGCGCTGGTGGCGACTGGTACGGATCTGCCGGTCATCTGTTCGGTGACGGTGGAGACGACCGGCACGATGTTGCTGGGGTCGGAGATCGGGGCGGCGCTGACGGCGTTGGAGCCGTTGGGCATCGACATGATCGGTCTGAACTGTGCGACCGGACCGGCGGAGATGAGCGAGCACCTGCGCTATCTGGCCCGCCATTCGCGTATTCCGTTGTCGTGTATGCCCAATGCGGGTCTGCCGGTGTTGGGCAAGGACGGTGCGCACTATCCGCTGACGCCGGCCGAGCTGGCCGATGCGCAGGAGACGTTCGTGCGGGAGTACGGGCTGTCGTTGGTGGGTGGGTGCTGCGGTACGACGCCGGAGCATCTGCGGCGGGTGGTGGAGCGGGTGCGGGGGGCCGCTCTGAGTGAGCGTGTGGTGCGTCCGGAGCCCGGTGCGGCCTCCCTCTACCAGACGGTGCCGTTCCGTCAGGACACCTCCTACTTGGCGATCGGTGAGCGGACCAACGCCAACGGGTCGAAGAAGTTCCGTGAGGCGATGCTGGACGGTCGCTGGGACGACTGTGTGGAGATGGCCCGGGAGCAGATCCGCGAGGGCGCGCACCTGCTCGACCTGTGCGTGGACTACGTGGGTCGCGACGGTGTGGCCGACATGGCGGAGCTGGCCGGCCGCTTCGCCACCGCCTCCACGTTGCCGATCGTGTTGGACTCCACCGAACTGGAAGTGATCCAGGCGGGCCTGGAGAAGCTCGGTGGCCGTGCGGTGATCAACTCGGTGAACTACGAGGATGGTGACGGGCCGGAGTCGCGGTTTGTGAAGGTGACGCGGCTGGCGGCCGAGCATGGTGCGGCGTTGATCGCGTTGACCATCGATGAGGTGGGTCAGGCGCGCACGGCGGAGAAGAAGGTGGAGATCGCCGAGCGGTTGATCGCCGACCTGACGGGCAACTGGGGCATTCTCGAGTCGGACATCCTCATCGACACCCTGACCTTCACCATCTGCACCGGTCAGGAGGAGTCCCGCAAGGACGGCATCGCCACCATCGAGGCGATCCGGGAGCTGAAGAAGCGGCATCCGGACGTCCAGACCACGCTGGGACTGTCCAACATCTCCTTCGGCCTGAATCCGGCCGCGCGCATCGTGTTGAACTCCGTCTTCCTGGACGAGTGCGTCAAGGCGGGCCTGGACTCCGCGATCGTGCACGCCTCGAAGATCCTGCCGATCGCGCGCTTCGACGAGGAGCAGGTCACGGTGGCGCGGGATCTGATCTACGACCGGCGGGCCGAGGGTTATGACCCGCTGCAGAAGTTGATGGAGCTCTTCGAGGGTGCGACGGCCAAGTCGCTCAAGGCTGGTCAGGCCGAGGAGTTGGCGGCGTTGCCGTTGGACGAGCGGCTCAAGCGGCGGATCATCGACGGGGAGAAGAACGGCCTGGAGGCCGATCTTGAGGCGGCGTTGGCCGAGCGTCCGGCGTTGGACATCGTCAACGAGACGTTGCTGGACGGTATGAAGGTGGTCGGTGAGCTGTTCGGCTCCGGTCAGATGCAGTTGCCGTTCGTGTTGCAGTCGGCCGAGGTGATGAAGGGTGCGGTGGCTTATCTGGAGCCGCACATGGAGAAGTCCGACGATGAGGGCAAGGGCACGATCGTGCTGGCCACGGTGCGTGGCGACGTCCATGACATCGGTAAGAACCTCGTCGACATCATCTTGTCCAACAACGGCTACAACGTCGTCAACCTCGGGATCAAGCAGCCGGTTTCGGCGATCTTGGAGGCGGCCGAGGAGCACAAGGCCGACGTGATCGGCATGTCGGGGTTGCTGGTGAAGTCCACGGTGATCATGAAGGAGAACCTTCAGGAGCTCAACCAGCGCAAGATGGCCGCCGACTACCCCGTCATCCTCGGCGGTGCCGCCCTGACCCGCGCCTACGTCGAACAGGACCTCCACGAGATCTACGAGGGCGAAGTCCGCTACGCCCGGGACGCGTTCGAGGGTCTGCGGTTGATGGACGCGTTGATCGCGGTCAAGCGCGGGGTGCCCGGCGCCACCCTGCCCGAGCTCAAGCAGCGGCGGGTGGCCAAGCGGGACGTGCAGGTCTCGGAGCCGGAGCCGGAGCAGGGCGCGATCCGTTCCGACGTGGCCGTCGACAACGCGGTGCCCACCCCGCCGTTCTGGGGCACCCGGGTCATCAAGGGCATCCAGCTCAAGGAGTACGCCTCCTGGTTGGACGAGGGCGCCCTGTTCAAGGGTCAGTGGGGGCTCAAGCAGGCCCGCACCGGCGAGGGCCCCAGCTACGAGGAGCTGGTGGAGAGCGAGGGTCGGCCGCGGCTGCGCGGCTGGCTGGACAAGCTCCAGACCGAGAACCTCCTGGAGGCGGCCGTCGTCTACGGCTACTTCCCGTGCGTCTCCAAGGGCGACGACCTGATCCTGTTGGGCGAGGACGGCACCGAGCGGACGCGGTTCACCTTCCCGCGGCAGCGGCGCGGTCGGCGCCTGTGCCTGGCCGACTTCTTCCGCCCCGAGGACTCCGGCGAGACCGACGTGGTCGGCCTCCAGGTCGTCACCGTCGGTTCGCGGATCGGCGCGGCCACCGCAGAGCTGTTCGAGGCCAACTCCTACCGCGACTACCTCGAACTGCACGGTCTGTCCGTGCAGTTGGCGGAGGCGCTGGCCGAGTACTGGCACGCCCGGGTCCGCGGCGAACTCGGCTTCGGCGGGGAGGACCCGGCCGACGTCGAGGACATGTTCGCGCTGAAGTACCGCGGCGCCCGGTTCTCCCTCGGCTACGGCGCCTGCCCCGACCTGGAGGACCGCGCCAAGATCGCCGACCTCCTCCAGCCCGAACGGATCGGCGTCCAGCTCTCCGAGGAGTTCCAGCTCCACCCCGAGCAGTCCACCGACGCCCTCGTCATCCACCACCCGGAAGCCAAGTACTTCAACGCGCGGTAGTGCGGTGGCGCGTCCGGGGCCCGGGGTACGTCCCGGCTCCGGCGGTGACGCACCGTAGCGGCGGTCCCGGCGGGACGCCCGGGGAAGCGGATCCTCCGCACTCCCCGGGCGTTTCGCCGCACTCGGTCGTACACTTATCGGTCCGGTAGTGGCCGGTCGTTTCCCCCCACCGGGGAGGCGGCCGGCCCTTTCGTCCCTCCGGGGGCGTCCTCAGGGAGGTGGATGGATGACCAGCAGCATCCCCGCAGTCGGCACCCGCTCGGCCGAAGCCGCGACCCTCCAGGCCGTCTTCCTCGATCTGGACGGCACGCTCGTCGACACCGAGGGCTTCTGGTGGGAGGCCGAGGCCGAGGTCTTCGCCCGCCTCGGCCACACCCTCGACGACCGCCACCGGGAGGTCGTGGTCGGCGGGCCGATGTCCCGCAGCGCCGGCTACCTGCTCCGCGAGACGGGCGCGGACATCGGCCTGACGGAGCTGAGCACCCTGCTCAACGAGGCGTTCGTGGCCCGCATCGGCCGCGGGGTGCCGCTGATGCCGGGCGCCCGCCGGCTGCTGTCCGAGCTGGCCGCCCACAGGCTGCCCGCCGCGCTGGTCTCCGCCTCGCACCGGACCGTCATCGAGCAGATGCTGCACTCCCTCGGCCCGGAGAACTTCGCGCTGGTCGTCGCCGGCGACGACCTGATGCGGACCAAGCCGCACCCGGACCCGTATCTGACCGCCGCCGCGCGACTGGGCGTCGACCCTGCCCGGTGCGCCGTCGTCGAGGACACCCTGACCGGCGTGCGTGCGGGCGAGGCGGCCGGTTGCCGGGTGGTCGCGGTGCCCTCCGTGACACCCGTTCCCGCAGCTCCGGGGCGTACCGTGGTGCGCTCGCTCGAAGAAGTCGATCTCCCTTTTCTCCAGGCGCTCATCACGGAAAGCCGAGGGGTCGTGCACTGAGCGTATTGCACGCAATGCCCGGGAACTCACGGCAGCGGGCCGCTTATTTTCCGTGACGAATACCCGGGGGAATTCACCCGGCGACCGGACCGCTAAGATGCGTGACGTTTCTCACGCGTCGGGCCGTCGACAGGGGGCTCGGCCGGTGTTCCAAAGGGGTCCTCCGGTGGTTTCTACGGGGGTAAGTGTCCGGATTGGTGGGGCAACGTGCGATACGTTCCGCCGTCCGGATATCGATCACCGAGTCCCCGTTATCCGACCGCCATATCGCTGTAACTTCCTTGCGTCGATGACCCGCTGGCGGCGCCTACTAATCTCGACGCGAGCAACACCTCTGCGCTGATAAGGAACCTGCCGACGATGAATCGCAAGACCTTGGTGCTGCCGGCGCTGGCCGGTCTCCTCGCCCCGGCTCTCGCTGCTTGCGGCAACACCGACGGCGCGGGCTCGAGCGGCTCGCCGATCGTCGTCGGCGTCGCCTCCCAGATCGAGGCCACCAAGGCGGCGCCCGCGCCCCTCGACCCGGCACAGGCGTACGACGTCGACGCCTGGAACGTGTTGCGCAGCACCTTCCAGACGCTGATGCGGCTGCCCCGCACCGGCACCGCCGTGGTGCCCGACGCCGCCGAGTCGTGCGGCTTCCGCGACACCCAGAACGAGCAGTACCGGTGCACGTTGCGCAGCGGCCTGAAGTTCTCCAACGGGCACGCGCTGACGGCGCAGGACGTGAAGTTCTCCATCGACCGGCTGCGGACCATCAACTACACCAACGGTCCGGTGTCGCTGCTCGACGACATCGACCGGGTCGAGACGCCCAGCGACAGCGAGGTGGTCTTCCACCTCACCAAGCCGGACGCCACCTTCCCGCAGAAGCTCGCCACCCCCGCCGCCGCCATCGTCGACAGTCAGGTCTACCCGAAGAACAGCCTCTACAAGGGCTGGGAGACCGTCGGCTCGGGCCCCTACGCGCTCACGACCGAGCACGCCGGCAACCGCCTCACCAAGGCCGTCTTCACCAAGAACCCCGAGTACAAGGGCGGGCTGACGGTGAAGAACGACAAGGTCGAGATGCGGTTCTTCGACGACTCCGCGGACATGGAGGCGGCGCTCCGCAAGGGCGACATCGACCTGCTGAGCCGCGGCCTGACGCCCGACCAGGTCAAGAGCCTGCAGAACTCCCGCGACAAGCACCTGATGCTCCAGGAGATGCCGGGCCAGGAGATCCGCTACCTCGCCTTCAACACCAAGGACCCGTCGGTCTCCAACAAGGCCGTCCGGCAGGCGATAGCGCAGGTCGTCAACCGCTCCCAGCTGGTGCGCGACGTCTACGCGTACACCGGCGACCCGCTGTACTCGCTGGTCCCCTCCGGCCTCACCGGGCACATCAACTCGTTCTACACGAAGTACGGCGACCCCGACGTCGCCGCGGCCCGGCAGACGCTCCAGCAGGCGAACATCACCACCCCGGTGAAGTTCACCCTGACCTACAGCAAGTACCACTACGGGCCGAACACCGCGAAGGAGTTCGCCGCCCTCCAGCAGCAGCTCAACAGCACCAAGCTGTTCGACGTCAGCATCAAGGGCATCGACCGCTGGCAGACGTTCCGCACCGACGAGTCGACGGGCAAGTACGCGGCCTTCGGCATGGGGTGGTTCGCCGACATCCCGGACGCGGACAACTACATCGCACCGTTCGTCGGCAAGGGGAACTTCCTCAACTCCCCGTACCGCAACGAGAAGATCGAGTCGCAGCTGATCCCGGCGACCCGCCAGCAGACCGACCGCAACGCCGCCGCGGCCGGCTTCAAGCAGGCCCAGGACATCCTGGCCGACGACGTCCCCTACCTGCCGCTGTGGCAGGGCAAGCAGTACGTCGCCGCCCGCGACAACATCACCGGCGTCGAATGGGCCCTCAACTCCTCCTCGGCGCTCCAGATCTGGGAGCTGGGCCGCGGCGTCTCCAGCTGACCGCCCGCCCCGCCCCGCCCCGCACCGAACCGTCCCCGCCGCGGCACCCCGCCGCGGCCCGACCGGCACCACCAGAACGTGAGGAACCACCGAGTGAAGCGTGACCAGTGGCTGTCCGCCCCGATCGGAGCGGGACTGGCGACAGTCCTGCTCGCGGTCGCCGGGTGCGGCACGGACACCTCGGAGTCGTCCGGCCACGGCGAGCCCGTCGTGATGGGCATGACCGACAAGGTCGTGGCCACCGACCCAGCCTCGGGCTATGACCCCGGCTCCTGGCTGCTGTTCAACAACGTCTTCCAGTCACTGCTCAGCTTCCCCAAGGGCGGCACCACCCCGGAACCGGAGGCCGCCGAGAGCTGCGGCTTCACCGGTTCCGACAGCAAGGTCTACCGCTGCACCCTCAAAGAGGGCCTGACCTTCAGCAACGGCGACAAGCTCACCGCCCAGGACGTCAAGTTCTCCTTCGACCGCATCAAGCGCATCAAGGACAAGAACGGCCCCGCCGTGATGTTCGCGGCGCTGGACGACGTCCAGACCCCGGACGACCGCACCGTGGTCTTCCACCTCAAGACGCCCGACGCCACCTTCCCCATGAAGATCGCCTCGGGCGCCGGCTCCATCGTCGACCACGCCGCCTACCCCGCGGACCGGCTGCGCACCGACGGCAAGGCCATCGGGTCCGGCGTCTACGCCCTGGACTCCTACGGCCCGCGGCAGGCCAAGTTCTCCGTCAACACCTCCTACAAGGGCCCCGCCAAGGCCAAGAACTCCGGGATGACCCTGAAGTTCTTCACCAACCGCGACCAGCTCAAGAAGGCCGTCCAGAGCGGCAGCATCGACGTCGCCTACCGCGGCCTGGCCATGAAGGACATCGCCGCACTGGACCGGGCGTCCCTGCACCAGCAGCACGGCACGCAGGTCGTCGAGGGCGGCAGCGCCGAGGTCATGCACCTGGTCTTCAACCTCAAGGACCCGGTAGCCGGCAAACTCGGCGTCCGCAAGGCCATCGCCTACCTCCTGGACCGCTCCACCCTCGTCCGGGACGTCTACCAGCGCACCGCCGAACCGCTCTACTCGGTCGTCCCGGCCGGCATCACCGGCCACAACACCGCCTTCTTCAACACCTACGGGGACCGCCCGCAGCCCGACAAGGCCGCCGCCGCCCTGCGCGACGCCGGCCTCCAGGGCAAGGTCCCGCTCACCCTGTGGGCCACCCCCGACCGGTTCGGCCCGGGCACCGTCCCCGCCGTCCAGGAGATCGCCGGCCAGCTCAACGCCAGCGGCCTGTTCGAGGCCAAGGTGCGCAGCGTGCCCACCGACGCGTACGACGAGGGCATGGCCGCCGGCCGGTTCGGCGTCTACGTCAAGGGCTGGATCCCCGACTATCCGGATCCGGACAACTTCACCCAGCCGTTCTTCGGCAAGGACAGCGTGCTGGGCAACCACTACAGCTCGCCGGAGATCACCGGCCGGCTGCTGCCCGAGACGGCCGACCAGCCCAACCGCGGCGCCACCAAGACCGCCTTCCGCGAGCTCCAGGACATCGTCGCCCAGGACCTGCCGGTGATACCGATCTGGCAGGGCAAGCAGTACGCGGTGGCCCGCCAGGGCATCGCCGGCCTGGAATGGACCCTGGACTCCTCGACGGTCTTCCGCTTCTGGGAGATCAGCAAGTCCGCCGGCGCCTGAGCCGGCCCGGCGCGCACGGACGACGGACGGCGGGGCCGGTCCGGGGACACCCAGACCGGCCCCGCCGCCGTTCGCACCTCGACCGCACGCGCCCCGACTACTGCGCGCCGGGCCGCACCAGCCCGCTCTCGTAGGCGTACACCGCGGCCTGCACCCGGTCGCGCAGCCCCAGCTTCGTCAGCACGTGCCCCACGTGTGTCTTCACGGTCGTCTCGCTGACGAACAGGTCCGCGGCGATCTCCGCGTTCGACAACCCGCGGGCCACCAGCTTCAACACCTCCACCTCCCGCTCGGTGAGCGTGTGGAGGGTGTCCGGCACCGGCTCCTCACCCGACGGCAGGTGCCCGGCGTACTTGTCCAACAGCCGGCGGGTGATGCTCGGCGCGAGCATCGCCTCGCCCCCCGCCACCACCCGGATCGCCTGCACCAGTTCGTTGGCCGGCGCGTCCTTGAGCAGGAACCCGCTGGCCCCGGCCCGCAGCGCCTCGACGACGTACTCGTCCAGGTCGAACGTGGTCAGCACCAGCACCTTCGCCGGACCGTCCTTGGCCGGGCCGGTGATCTGCCGGGTCGCCTCGACGCCGTCCATCCGCGGCATCCGGATGTCCATCAGCACCACGTCGGGCTGCAACGCCCGCACCTGCTCCAGCGCCTGGAGCCCGTCGCCCGCCTCACCGACGACCGCCAGATCCTGCTCGGCCTCCAGAATCATCCGGAAACCCGTACGCAGCAGGGGCTGGTCGTCGACCAGCAGGACGCGGATGGCCACAAGCTCTCCTTCAACGGGCGGCGATCTACTCGATCCGCTCCATTCTGCCCTGCGGCTCGCCCCCGCCCTCCGCCGGGCGCACCGGCGACGACGGCGTCTCCTGGGCGGCGGCCCCCGAACCCCCGGCCGACTCACCCGGCCCCCGCACCGACAACGGATACACCGGGGGAGTGCCGCCGAACTCCGGACAGTGCGCCTGGTGGTCGCACCAGCCGCACAACTTCGTCGGCCGCGGCCGCCAGTCACCGGTCTCCGTCGCCTGCCGGATGGCCTCCCACAGCGCCAGCAACTTCCGCTCCACGCCCCGCAGATCGCGCTCGTCCGGGTCGTACGTCAGCACGTCGCCGCTGCCCAGGTACACCAGCTGGAGCCGGCGCGGCACCACGCCCCGCAGCCGCCACACCACCAACGCGTAGAACTTCATCTGGAACAACGCGCCCTCGGCGAACTGCGGACGCGGCGCCTTCCCGGTCTTGTAGTCCACCAGGCGCACCTCGCCGGTCGGCGCCACGTCGACCCGGTCGATGAAGCCCCGCAGCCGCAGCCCGGAGTCCAGCACCGTCTCCACGTACAGCTCGCGGTCGGCCGGCTCCAGCCGCGTCGGATCCTCCAGCGTGAACCAGCGGTCCACCAGCGCCTCGGCCTCCGCCAGCCACTGGCCCAGCCGCGCCCCGTCCGCGTCGTCGGGGAACAGCTCGGCCAGCTCCGGGCGCTTGGCCAGCAACTTCTCCCACTCCGCCGGCACCAGCGCGCGGGCCCCGGCCGCCGTGCGCTGCCCCGCAGGCGCGTCGAAGAGCCGCTCCAGCACCGCGTGCACCACCGTGCCGCGGGTCGCCGCCGGACTCGGCTTCTCCGGCAGCTTGTCGATCACGCGGAAGCGGTAGAGCAGCGGGCACTGCATGAAGTCGCTGGCGCGCGACGGCGACAGCGCCACCGGTGGCTGCGCCCCGCCCTGCGCCGGCACCACGGCCCCCGCCGGCGCCGAACCCCCGGCGGGCCCCGCCGCCGACTCCGGCCCGCCGCCCGGCACGTCCGCCTCGGTCATCTCCGTGCTCGATCCCATGCCACAGAACCCTACGGCCCGCCACTGACAAGCGCGCTCGCGTCACCGACGGTGAGCCCACCGCCAGGTCCGCCCCCGCAACCGATCACGGCCGGAAGCTCCGCATACCATCGACGTCGGACACCTTTGCCCTGCATGATCGAGTTGTCAGACGGTGCAGGTGCCGAAGCCGCATTCAACGAGGGGACGTCGTGGACGAGAGCGGGAAGCCGCAGGACCCCCAGGAGTCCGGGCAGGACCGGCCGCCCCAGCCGCCCGAGCGCACACCCGACGGGCCCCAGGCGCCGCCCCCGGGCGCACCGCGGGGCGGCGACCGGCGCGACACCGGCCCGAAGGCCCCCGGCGGCGGCATCCTCATGGGCCGTCCCTTCGGCGTGCCGGTCTACGTCGCACCTAGCTGGTTCCTGGTCGCCGCCCTGATCACCTGGGTCTTCGGCGGCCAACTGGAGCGGATCCTGCCGGAACTGGGCGCCGCGCGCTACCTGGTCTCGCTCTTCTTCGCGGTCGCCTTCTACGCCTCCGTGCTCGTCCACGAACTCGCGCACACCGTCGCGGCGCTCCGGTTCAAGCTCCCGGTCCGCCGGATCCAGCTCCAGTTCTTCGGCGGCGTCTCGGAGATAGAGAAGGAGAGCGAGACCCCTGGACGGGAGTTCGTCCTCGCCTTCGTCGGCCCGCTCCTCTCCCTCGTCCTCGCCGGCGTCTTCTACGCGGGCATGCAGGTGGTCGAACCGGGCACGGTCCCCGGCGTCCTGCTCGCCGGCCTGATGGTCTCCAACCTCATCGTCGCGGTCTTCAACCTGCTGCCCGGCCTCCCGCTGGACGGCGGCCGGATGCTGCGCGCCGTCGTCTGGAAGATCACCGGCAAGCCGATGAGCGGCACCGTCGCCGCCGCCTGGGTCGGTCGCGCGCTGGCCGTCACCGTCCTCATCGGCCTCCCGCTGCTCACCCGCACCGGCGCCCTCGGCCGGGCCCCCGAGGAGCTCAGCGGCGCCGATTCGCTCACCGACGCGCTGCTCGCCGCGATCCTCGCCGCCATCATCTGGACCGGCGCCGGCAACAGCCTGCGCATGGCCCGGCTCCGCGAGCGCCTCCCGGACCTCACCGCCCGCACGCTCACCCGGCGCGCCATCCCCGTCGAGGCCGACACCCCGCTCTCCGAGGCGCTGCGCCGCGCCAACGACGCCGGGGCCCGCGCCCTGGTCGTCGTCGACCGCCAGGGGTTCCCCACCGCCCTGGTGCGCGAGGCCGCCCTCGTCGGCATTCCCGAACACCGCCGCCCATGGGTGTCCGTCGGCTCCCTCGCCCAGGACCTCAAGGACGGCATGCGGGTCGCCGCCGAACTCTCCGGCGAGGCCCTCCTGGACCACCTCCGGGCCACCCCCGCCACCGAGTACCTCGTCGTCGAACCCACCGGTGCGATCTACGGCGTCCTCACCACCGCCGACGTGGAACGCGCCTTCGTCGCCGCCATGGCCCGCCCGTCCTGACCACCCAGGGACCGCCGGGACAACCCATCGCGCGGGAACCGGTCGACGGGCCCCGCAGCCCCTGGCCCCGGCCGCTCCGGAACCCCAACGCCCCGCGGTCCGGCCGCACCCGGACTCCGGCGCACCGGGGCCGGACGGACTCCGGCGCCCCGGGGCCGGGCGCCCGACCTGCCCCGCCGGTGCCCGCGTCCCACCGCCGCGCGCGGTTCCCCGCCACCGCCCCCGGGTAGCCCCCAGCCGGGGGGCCGGCCCCGTTCGACGCACCCGTAGGCGCTCGCCCGCCGGCACCGCCGAGTGGTGCGCCGCAGGCCCGCTCCGCGGCCGGTGCGGGGGCCGGGACCCGTGCCCGTGGTACGGCGGACGCGGAACGGCCGGTAGGCTGGTCACATGTCCGAACCGACCGGTGCCGCCCGCCGTCGCGGGCCCTTCAAGGTCGGGGACCAGGTCCAGCTCACCGACCCCAAGGGACGCCACTACACCTTCACGCTCGAAGAGGGCAAGAGCTTCCACACCCACAAGGGAGCCTTCCCCCACGACGAGCTGATCGGCGCGCCCGAGGGCAGTGTTGTCCGTACCACCGGAAACGTCGCTTACCTCGCGCTGCGTCCCCTGCTCCCCGACTACGTCCTGTCCATGCCCCGCGGTGCCGCCGTGGTCTACCCCAAGGACGCGGGGCAGATCCTGGCGATGGCCGACATCTTCCCCGGCGCCCGCGTCGTCGAGGCGGGGGTGGGCTCCGGCTCGCTCAGCAGCTTCCTGCTGCGCGCCATCGGCGACGACGGCATGCTGCACTCCTACGAGCGCCGCGCCGACTTCGCCGAGATCGCCACCCAGAACGTGGAGCGCTACTTCGGCGGTCCGCACCCCGCCTGGACGCTCACCGTCGGCGACCTCCAGGACAACCTCTCCGACACCGACGTCGACCGGGTCATCCTGGACATGCTCGCCCCCTGGGAGTGCCTGGAGGCCGTCTCCAAGGCCCTGGTGCCCGGCGGCATCCTCTGCGCCTACGTGGCCACGACCACGCAGCTGGCCCGCACGGTGGAGGCGATCCGCGAACACGGCACGTTCAACGAGCCGTCGGCCTGGGAGACCATGGTCCGCACGTGGCACGTGGAGGGCCTCGCGGTCCGCCCCGACCACCGCATGATCGGCCACACCGGCTTCCTGCTGACCGCCCGCCGGCTGGCCGACGGCGTCGAGCCCCCGCTGCGCCGTCGCCGGCCCGCGAAGGGCGCCTACGGCGAGGACTACAGCGGACCGGGGCGGGAGAAGACCGCCGCCGACAAGCCCGACGGGACCGCTGCCGACCTCACCGACGGCTCGCCCGAGCGCGACTGACGCCTCTGGCAGGCCACCGAACCGACCGGCGCCGCCGACGAGTTCCCGTTCTGCGGGAACCGTCGGCGGCGCCGTTTCGTTCTGCCTGCGGACCGGTACGGAAAACTCCGCAAACTCCGCCCCCGCCGGTTCCTTGCTGCCCCCGGCTGTGGAACGATGCTGGGCACTCCCACCGCCACAGCACCTCACAGGAGTTACCCCTAGTGCAGCCCTTGGCAGGCCAGGACCTGTTGCACACCCAGCCCCACCCCATGCACTGGCTCGCCACTGCCACAGCCGTCTCCGCGGTGATCGCGGTCTCGTCCCTCTTCCAGCCCTCCGCGGCCACCGCCACAGCCGCCGGCACCGCCTCCGCCCCGGCCGCCGCGCCCCCCGACCCGAGCCGCGTGACGTTCCCGGTCAACTGCGGACCCAACCGCCTCGACGTGGTCCAGAAGGTCTCCGGCGACCTCGACGGCGCCGGCGGCACCCAGACCGTCGCCGTGGTCCGCTGCCACACCGAGGCCGGCAGCCCACCCAGCGGCGTCTACGTCCTCGCCCAGCCGTCCGACCCCAAGGCCGCACCGCGGATCGTGGCGACCCTCCTGGCGCCCGCGCAGCGGCTCTCGGTCCAGGACCTCACCCTCCAGGGCCGGGCCGTCTCCGCGACCCTCCAGGGCTATTCCTCGGCCTCCGTGCCGCGCTACATGCCGGACGTGCACAAGACCGTCAAGTGGCAATGGCAAGGCGGGAAGTTCGTCCAGAGCGAACTCCCCGCCTCCACCGCGACCGAAGGTGCCTGATCCGTCACTCGGTGCGGACGTCTACGGCGATCTGCCGCGTCCTGCCTACGCCGCGTACGCACGGCGTCCACTCCGGGTCAGCGGAGCTCGTCACTCCGCGTCGGGTCCGTAGACCTCGACGTGGTCGGAGACCCGGCGCACGTGGATGCAGTCGCCGGGGCACTCCTTGGCCGAGTCGCGCACGTCGGTGAGCAGCGGCAGCGGGACGGGCGTTGTGGCGCCCTTGTCCTGTAGCAGCTCGTCGTCGGCGCTCTTCACATAGGCCAGCCCGTCGATGTCCAGCTCGAAGACCTCGGGCGCGTACTGCGCGCAGATCCCGTCCCCGGTGCACAGGTCCTGGTCGATCCAGACTTCCAGCTCCGGTGCTTCGTCCTGCGCAGTCATGTCGCCTGCCGTTCCTGCTTACGTGAATCGTTTTTGTCTAAGTGGCGCCAGCCCTGACGGGTGTTGACCGACTCGACGATACAACCGCTCGCTTTCCGATGTTGTTGGGTGGGTATTCCCTTGGCGTGAGGACGTGCGCAAGGGTGAAGATCGGACACACCCCGACAGTCTTTTCGATCTAGGGGTTTCAACCTGCACCGGCCCAGGTAGGGTCTGGAAGCGTCCAGCTCCTTGGAGGAGGTGAGGACCGTGGCAGCCCACGACGACGACATCAACCGCGGCATCCGGCCGGGGCGCGGGTCTGAAGATCCAGCCGGTCAGGTTGCCTATCTTGAGCAGGAGATCGCCGTCCTGCGACGTAAGCTCGCCGACTCTCCGCGGCACACGAGGATTCTCGAAGAGCGGATCGTCGAGCTGCAGACCAACCTGGCCGGCGTGTCCGCCCAGAACGAACGCCTCGCCAATACGCTCCGCGAGGCCCGCGACCAGATCGTGGCCCTCAAGGAAGAGGTCGACCGGCTCGCACAGCCGCCGGCCGGTTTCGGTGTCTTCCTGCAGGCGAACGAGGACGGCACCGTCGACATCTTCACCGGGGGCCGCAAGCTCCGGGTGAACGTCAGCCCCAGCGTCGAGGCCGAGGACCTCCGGCGCGGCCAAGAAGTGATGCTCAACGAAGCGCTCAACGTGGTCGAGGCCATGCAGTTCGAGAGCGCCGGCGACATCGTCACCCTCAAGGAAGTCCTGGAGGACGGCGAGCGCGCGCTGGTCATCGGGCACACCGACGAGGAGCGGGTGGTGCGGCTCGCCGAGCCGCTGCTGGACATCACCATCCGCCCCGGCGACGCCCTGCTGCTCGACTCCCGCTCCGGCTACGTCTACGAGGTCATTCCCAAGAGCGAGGTCGAGGAGCTGGTCCTCGAAGAGGTCCCGGACATCGACTACACCAAGATCGGCGGTCTGAGCGGTCAGATCGAGCTGATCCGGGACGCGGTCGAGCTCCCCTACCTCTACCCGGACCTCTTCAAGGAGCACGAACTCCGCCCGCCCAAGGGCGTCTTGCTCTACGGCCCGCCCGGCTGCGGCAAGACGCTCATCGCCAAGGCGGTCGCCAACTCCCTTGCCAAGAAGGTCGCCGAGGTGACCGGGCAGCCCGCGGGGAAGAGCTTCTTCCTGAACATCAAGGGCCCCGAGCTGCTCAACAAGTACGTCGGCGAAACCGAGCGGCACATCCGCCTGGTCTTCCAACGCGCCAGGGAGAAGGCGAGCGAGGGCACGCCCGTCATCGTCTTCTTCGACGAGATGGACTCCCTCTTCCGCACCCGTGGATCCGGGGTCAGCTCGGACGTGGAGAACACCATCGTCCCGCAGCTGCTCTCCGAGATCGACGGCGTCGAGGGCCTGGAAAACGTGATCGTCATCGGTGCCTCGAACCGCGAGGACATGATCGACCCGGCGATCCTGCGCCCCGGCCGCCTCGACGTGAAGATCAAGATCGAGCGTCCGGACGCGGAGGCCGCCAAGGACATCTTCTCGAAGTACCTCACGGAAAGGCTCCCGCTGCACGCCGACGATCTCGCCGAGCACGGGAATTCCCGTAAGGCTGCGGTCAGCGGAATGATCCAGTCGGTCGTCGAGCAGATGTATGCGGAATCCGAGGAAAACCGTTTCCTGGAGGTCACCTACGCCAATGGTGACAAGGAAGTCCTCTACTTCAAGGACTTCAACTCCGGCGCGATGATCGAAAACATCGTGGGTCGTGCGAAGAAGATGGCCATCAAGGCTTTCCTGGAGCACAACCAGAAGGGTCTGCGGGTCGCGCACCTCCTCCAGGCGTGCGTGGACGAGTTCAAGGAGAACGAGGACCTGCCCAACACCACCAACCCGGACGACTGGGCGCGGATCTCCGGAAAGAAGGGCGAGCGGATCGTCTACATCCGGACCCTCGTCACCGGAAAGCAGGGCGCGGACACCGGTCGCTCCATCGACACGGTGGCGAATACCGGCCAATACCTGTAACACCGCTCTCCGGCTGCGGATGTCCTGGATGGGGCGTCCGCAGCCGGACGCTTTTCCGGGGGCGCGCGGGCCGCTGGGGCGGTCCGGCGACGGACCAGGGAAAACCGGACTGGAGCAATGACTGTAATGATCTCCCCAGCGCCGCAAAGGCGTTCTAGGCTCTTCGGTACCGCTGCGTCTCGCTGTGCGGGTGCGGGGAACGCACGGGAACCGGAAGTGCAGCGGTTTTTGAGCGCCTGCCCCATCCGGGGGCGCCGCCGGGCAAGGAGGGCCGCATGACCGTACGGCGAGTAATGGGTATCGAGACGGAGTACGGGATCTCCGTCCCCGGTCACCCGAACGCCAATGCCATGCTCACCTCGTCCCAGGTCGTCAACGCGTACGCGGCGGCGATGCACCGGGCACGACGTGCTCGCTGGGACTTCGAGGAGGAGAACCCGCTGCGGGACGCGCGAGGCTTCGACCTCGCCCGTGAGGCCGCCGACTCCAGCCAGCTCACGGACGAGGACATCGGCCTGGCCAACGTCATCCTCACCAACGGGGCCAGGCTCTACGTCGACCACGCCCACCCCGAGTACAGCGCGCCCGAGGTCACCAATCCGCGCGACGCGGTCCTGTGGGACAAGGCCGGCGAGCGGATCATGGCGGAGGCCGCCGAGCGCGCGGCGCAGGTCCCGGGCGCCCAGCCCATCCACCTCTACAAGAACAACACCGACAACAAGGGCGCCTCCTACGGGACGCACGAGAACTACCTGATGAAGCGGGAGACCCCGTTCTCGGACATCGTGCGCCACCTGACCCCGTTCTTCGTCTCCCGGCAGGTGGTCACCGGCGCCGGCCGGGTCGGGATCGGCCAGGACGGCCGCGAGCACGGCTTCCAGATCAGCCAGCGCGCCGACTACTTCGAAGTGGAGGTGGGCCTGGAGACGACCCTCAAGCGGCCCATCATCAACACCCGGGACGAACCGCACGCCGACGCCGAGAAGTACCGCCGGCTGCACGTGATCATCGGCGACGCCAACCTCTCCGAGATCTCGACGTACCTGAAGCTGGGCACGACGGCGCTGGTGCTGTCCATGATCGAGGACGGTTTCATCGCCGTGGACCTCGCCGTCGACCAGCCGGTCCGCACCCTGCACCAGGTCTCGCACGACCCGTCGCTGCGCCATCTGATCACGCTCCGCAGCGGGCGCACCCTGACCGCGGTGCAGCTCCAGATGGAGTACTTCGAGCTGGCCCGCAAGTACGTCGAGGACCGTTACGGCGCGGACGCGGACGAGCAGACCCGGGACGTGCTGTCCCGGTGGGAGGACGTGCTGGGCCGGCTGGAGAACGACCCGATGAGCCTGGCGGGCGAGCTGGACTGGGTCGCGAAGCGGGAGCTGATGGAGGGCTACCGCCGCCGGGACGGCCTGGACTGGGACGCCGCCCGGCTGCACCTCATCGACCTCCAGTACGCCGACGTGCGCGCCGAGAAGGGCCTGTACAACCGCCTGGTGGCGCGCGGCCGGATGAAGCGGCTGTTGGACGAGCCGACGGTGGAGCAGGCCGAGCTGAAGCCTCCGGAGGACACCCGGGCCTATTTCCGCGGCCGCTGCCTGGAGCAGTACGCGGACGACGTGGCCGCCGCCTCGTGGGATTCGGTCATCTTCGACCTGCCCGGGCGTGACTCTCTGCAACGGGTGCCCACACTGGAGCCCCTGCGCGGGACCCGTAAGCACGTGAAGGAGCTACTGGACCGCTGCCGCACGGCAGAAGAGCTGGTCAGGACGTTGTCCGGACGCTGACGAGGGGCAGGTTCATGGCAAATACACCATGATCCGCAGTCGATCGACGGCTGAATCGGCCCCGCCGCGGGAATCATTCAGGTGACTCTCGGGCGTTGCAGCAAGTGCAGGGCCGATGTCGGACCCTGCTTGTAGGGTCGGATCTTGAAGGTCACATCGAGCGGGGCAAACCGAGCGGGGTGAGGGATATGGCGACCAAGGACAGCGGCGGCGGACAGCAGCGGGCCACCCGGTCCACCGAAGAGGTCGAGGAGCAGGCCCAGGACGCGGAAGCGTCGGGGGACCTCAAGGAGCGCCAGGAGAAATTGTCCGACGACGTGGATTCCGTCCTGGACGAGATCGACGACGTCCTCGAAGAGAATGCCGAGGACTTCGTGCGGTCATTTGTCCAAAAAGGCGGACAGTAAGCGCAAATCGGGCGCTTATCTCTGATGCTCGCCGGCCGGTGTGCCGTGCGCGGTGCGAAAAGAAATTCCCGCGTACGGCGCCCGGTCGGCGCGCACGGCTTCGGGCGGATTCTGCCCGGCCCGTTCGATACCGGATCCCGACATGTGGATCACGGCTTCGGGACGGGTAGGGTCCCAGTCGTACTCTGCTTCAGCTGCAATGCAGCCTTGGGTCAATTCAAGGATCGGCCGGACGTACTTCGGGGCGGGCGGCCGAGTATCCGGAAGGAAACGTGTGGAAGCCAATACACCGAGCACCGGGCGTCTGCCAGCTGCCTTCCTGACGCCTGGATCCTCGTCATTCATGGACTTCCTCGGGCAACAGGCGCCCGAGCTGTTGCCCGGCAAGCGCTCGCTGCCGCCCGTGCAGGGCGTCATCGAGGCACCGCACGGCACGACCATCGTGGCGGTGTCGTTCCCCGGCGGTGTGGTGCTCGCCGGTGACCGCCGGGCGACGATGGGCAACGTCATCGCTCAGCGCGACATGGAGAAGGTGTTCCCGACCGACGAGTACTCGGCGGTCGGCATGGCGGGCACGGCCGGCCTCGCGATCGAGATGGTCAAGCTCTTCCAGCTGGAGCTGGAGCACTTCGAGAAGGTCGAGGGCGCCCAACTCTCCCTGGAGGGCAAGGCGAACCGACTCTCGACGATGATCCGCGGCAACCTCGGGATGGCCATGCAGGGCCTCGCCGTGGTGCCGCTCTTCGCCGGCTACGACCTGGAGCGCGAGACGGGCCGGATCTTCTCCTACGACGTCACCGGCGGGCGTTCGGAGGAGCACGGCTTCGCGGCGACCGGCTCCGGCTCGGTCTTCGCGCGCAGTGCGCTCAAGAAGCTGCTCCGCGAGGACTTCACGGAGCAGCAGGCCGCCACCGCCGTCGTCCAGGCGCTCTACGACGCCGCCGACGACGACTCGGCGACCGGCGGTCCGGACTTGGCGCGGCGGATCTACCCGATCGTCACGGTCATCACCGAAGAGGGATTCAAGAAGTTGACCGAGGCGGAGGTCTCGGAGATCGTCCGCGCCGTGCACGAGCGGCGCCTCGACCAGCCCGACGGCCCGCGCGCCGCGCTGCTCTGACGGGACGGATGGTTTCGTGGTGCGCCCCCAGACAGCGAGAGAGCTTTTGACAGGAAGGGACGGATAGCCGGTGTCGACGCCGTTCTATGTCTCACCCCAGCAGGCCATGGCCGACCGCGCCGAGTACGCCCGCAAGGGCATCGCGCGCGGGCGCAGCGTCGTGGTGTTGCAGTACACCGACGGCGTGCTCTTCGTCGCCGAGAATCCGTCCCGCGCCCTGCACAAGGTCAGCGAGATCTACGACCGGATCGCCTTCGCGGCGGTCGGCAAGTACAACGAGTTCGAGAACCTGCGGATCGGTGGCGTGCGCTACGCCGACCTGCGCGGTTACACCTACCACCGGGAGGACGTGACCGCCCGAGGGCTGGCCAACGTCTACGCCCAGACGCTCGGCACGATCTTCTCCAGCGCCGCCGAGAAGCCCTACGAGGTGGAGCTGATCGTCGCCGAGGTGGGCAACGCCCCCGAGGACGACCAGATCTACCGACTGCCGCACGACGGCTCGATCGTGGACGAGCACGGCTCGGTCGCGGTGGGCGGCCAAGCCGACCAGATCAGCACCTACCTCGACCAGCGCCACCGCGACGGAATGTCGCTGGCCGAGGCGCTGCGGCTGGCCGTCGACTCGCTCTCCCGGGACACCAACGGCGGCGAGCGCACGCTGACCGCCGAGCAGCTCGAGGTCGCGGTGCTGGACCGCACCCGTCCACAGAAGCGGAAGTTCAAGCGGATCCTGGGGCGTCAGCTGTCCCGGCTGCTGGACGAGCACGCCGACGCGGAGCAGGAGAAGGACGAGCCCGCGGCGGACGCGGGGGAGTCCTCGGGTGACGCCCCGTCGGGCAAGGGCGGCAAGAGCACCGGCAAGGACACCGACGCGGAGGACTGACCGGCAGTTCCTCCGCTTCCGGGCCGCACGGCACGGACCGCGCGCCCCGGTGGGTCATCGCCCGCCGGGGCGCGCGGCGTTGTGTCCGGCGTCCGGCGGCGGGGCCGTGGAGCCGCGCGGCACGAGGGCGACCGGCAGGGTGGCGGCCTCGACCGGGGTGCCGTCCAGAACGGCCATCAGGGCCCGCATCCCGGCCTCCCCGAACTCCTCGGCGGGCAGTCGAACGGTCGTCAGTTCCGGCTCCACGGCGACCGCGAGGGCCAGGTCGTCGAAGCCGGTGACCGAGACGTCCTCCGGGATCCGCAGGCCGAGCCGGCGGGCCGCCTTGCAGGCGCCGGCGGCGATGATGTCGTCGTCGCAGAGCAGCGCGGTGGGGCGGGGGCCGGGGGCGGTCAGCGCGGCGTGCGCGGCCCGTCGGCCGGCGTCCACGCCCAGTGCGGAGGGCTGGCGGCGCAGCACGGCGCCGGGGACGTCGGCCAGCATGTCGGCCAGGGCCCGGGCGCGGACCGCGAAGGTCCAGGACTCCACGTCGGCGGCGAGGTGGGTGATCCGTCGGTGGCCCAGTCCGGTGAGATGGGTGGCCAACTGCCGTGCGCCGTCGGCGATGTCGAGGTTGACGGCGGCCGCGGCGGTGGGGTCGTCCGGGTCGCTGTCGAGCATCACCAGCGGCAACCCGGCACCGCGCAGCGCGGCGAGTGCGTCGGCCGCCATCGACGAGGCGATGACGCCGTCCAGCGCGGCCGAGGCGGAGTCGAAGGGGCTGGGGGCCACTCCGTTGCCCTCGGGGGAGGGGTAGAGCACCACGCCGAAATCGTGGTCCGCGGCGAGCCGTGCGGCGCCGGTGTAGACCCGCGCGAAGAACTCGGTGGTGAGCGCCGGGACGACGAGCAGCGCGGTGCGGGTGCGCCCGGTGCGCAGGCTGCGGGCGGCGAGGTTGGGGCGGTAGCCCAGCTCGCGGGCGACGGTTCGGACGACCTCTGCCTTGCCGGGGGAGACCCGGCCGCGCCACTTGTCGCCGAGGACCAGGGAGACCGCGGCCTGTGAGACGCCGGCGGCGCGTGCGACGTCGCGGCTGGTGACCCGTGCGGCGGCCCGGGCGGGCGAGCCGTCCGGCAGGTGCTGTGGGTCGCCGGGTGCGGCCTCGTCGCTGGTCACCGGGCGCATCACTCCTTGGTCCGACACTGCGGGGGTGGACCCGCGGGTTGCCGTCATGGTACTTATGACGCCACACGTTATACGTAACACGCCCTGGCGTGGACCGGGCGGAGAGGGGTGGGCGTGGCCGCCGGATATGCGGATTTGCTCAAGACCCGGTATGCCGCACGGCTGCTGGTCGGAACCCTGGTCGGGCGGCTGCCGAACGCCACCGCCGCGCTGGCGGTGGTCCTGTTCGTGCGCGGCCAGGGCGGCAGCTACGCCCTGGCCGGCGCGCTCTCGGCGATCTACGGCGTCTGCAACGCCCTCGGTCAGCCGCTGCTCGGCCGCGCCGTGGACCTCTACGGCCAGCCCCGGGTGATGCTGCCCGCCTCGGTGCTCTCCGGCCTGGGCATGGCGCTGCTGGCCGCCGTCGGGGTGGAGCCGCGGTGGCCTGCCTACATCGCGATGGTGATCGCCGGATTCTTCACCCCGCCGCTGGAGGGCGGACTGCGGGCGCTGTGGCCGGCGGTGCTCCAGCGGACGGACCGGGTGCACGCCGCGTACGCGCTCGACGCGGTGGCGCAGGAGGTCATGTTCGCGGTCGGCCCGTTGCTGGTCACCCTGTGCGTGGCCGCCTGGTCGGCCGCGGCGGCACTACTGGTGATCAACGGCATCGGGGTGCTCGGCGCGCTCTCCGTCGCGGTCTCCGCACCGTCGCGGCAGTGGCGCAGTGCGCCCCGGGAGGCGCACTGGCTCGGTGCTCTGCGCGCGCCCGGACTGTTGGTGCTGGTCGGCGCGTTCTTCTTCGTCGGGCTGGCGCTGGGGTCGATCGCGGTGGCGGCGGTGGCCTACGCCGACCTGCACGGCGGCGGCATGGTCTCCAGCTACCTGCTCTCCGCGCTGGGCGTGGGGGCGCTGGCCGGCGGTCTGGTCTACGGCGCCCGCCAGTGGCCCGGGCGCCCCGAGTCGCGGCTGCGGCTGCTCGTGGGGCTGTTGGCGCTGGGTTATCTTCCGCTGTTCCTGGTGCCCGGGGTGGCCGGCATGACGGCGCTGACCGGGCTTGCCGGGGTGTTCCTGGCGCCGGCGCTGGCCTGTGCGTTCGTGGTGGTGGACCGGCACGCGCCCAAGGGGACGGTGACGGAGGCGTTCTCGTGGCTGGTGACCACGTTCGGCGTCGGTTCGGCCGCCGGCGCCTCGGTGGCCGGCCCGGCGCTGGAGAGCGGTGGACCGGCCGCGGGGTTCGCGGTCGCCGGTGTCTCCGGAGTCGCCGGTCTGCTGGTGCTTTTGTCGATGAAGCGATTCCTGGGCGATCCGGTGGCACCCGTCGACGACGCGGTCCGGGCGGAAAATGATCGAAACGGGGCCGTCGAACCCGGTTTCAGAGCAGGCCATCAGGCGTAATGTTCAGTCATGGACCGCCGCATTTTCGGGCTGGAGAACGAGTACGGCGTCACGTGCACGTTCAGGGGACAGCGCCGACTGTCACCTGACGAAGTGGCGCGGTACCTCTTCCGCCGTGTCGTGTCATGGGGCCGCAGCAGCAACGTCTTCCTGCGGAACGGCGCCCGCCTGTACTTGGACGTGGGGTCGCACCCGGAATACGCAACTCCCGAGTGCGACAACGTGACCGAACTGGTCACCCACGACAAGGCCGGCGAACGCATTCTCGAAGGTCTGCTCGTCGACGCCGAACGCCGCCTGCACGAGGAGGGAATCGCGGGCGACGTCTACCTCTTCAAGAACAACACCGATTCGGCGGGAAACTCCTACGGCTGCCACGAGAACTACCTCGTGGCCCGGCACGGGGAGTTCTCCCGGCTCGCGGACATCCTCATTCCGTTCCTCGTCACCCGGCAGTTGCTGTGCGGTGCCGGCAAGGTGCTGCAGACGCCGCGCGGCGCGGTCTACTGCGTCAGCCAGCGTGCCGAGCACATCTGGGAGGGCGTCTCCTCGGCGACGACCCGCTCCCGGCCGATCATCAACACCCGGGACGAACCGCACGCGGACGCCGAGCGCTACCGCCGGCTGCACGTCATCGTCGGCGACTCCAACATGTCCGAGACCACGATGATGCTCAAGGTCGGGGCCACGGACCTGGTGCTGCGGATGATCGAGGCGGGCACCGTCATGCGCGATCTGACGCTGGAGAACCCGATCCGGGCGATCCGTGAGGTCAGTCATGACACCACCGGTCAGCGCAAGGTGCGGCTGGCCAGCGGGCGCGAGGCGTCCGCCCTCGAAGTGCAGCAGGAATACTACGAAAAGGCCGTGGATTTCTGTGACCGTCGCGGAATCCGCACGGGCACCGTCGAACGCGTCCTGGAGTTGTGGGGCCGCACCCTCGAAGCCGTGCGCGACCAGGAACTCGATCGCATCGCGACGGAAATCGACTGGGTGATGAAGCATCAGCTCATCGAGCGGTACCGCGCGAAGAACAACATCAGCATGTCCCATCCGCGCGTGGCGCAGATAGACCTCGCGTATCACGACATCCACCGCCGCCGGGGGCTTTACTACCTCCTGGAGCGGAAGGGACAGGCGGCCCGGATCTGCAACGACCTGAAGATCTTCGAGGGGAAGTCGGTTCCGCCGCAGACCACGCGTGCGCGGCTGCGGGGCGACTTCATTCGCCGGGCCCAGGAGCAGCGTCGTGATTTCACCGTCGACTGGGTGCACCTGAAGCTCAATGACCAGGCGCAGCGCACGGTGCTGTGCAAGGACCCGTTCCGTTCCGTCGACGACCGGGTGGAGAAGCTCATCGCCGGGATGTGACGGCCGGAAATCCGCGCGGTGCGCCGGGAGCGTGAATGCTCCCGGCGCATTGTCGTGCGGCGGCGGGCCGTTGTGTTAACCGGAAGCGGCCACAGCGACAGGTCGTAGAGTGGCGGGCATTGCCCATCTTCCCCACGAGCCCGAGTTGGACAGATGCTGAATACTCCCGGGGGGCGCTTCCCCCGTCCGTTCGCCACGCACACCCGCCGCGCCGCCGCTGCCGCGCTGGCGGTGCCCGTTCTGCTCCTCACCGCCGCCTGCGGGAACGACGACGGCAAGACCTCCGACGCCGCGGTGGTCAAGGTGACGGGCAAGCCGGGCGCGAAGCCCACGATCTCCGTGCCGAAGGACGCCAAGCCGGCCGACAAGGCCGTCACCAAGACCCTCATCGAGGGCAAGGGCGCGGTCGTCAACAAGGGCGACCTGGTCCGACTGGACTTCACCGCGCAGACCATGAAGGGCCAGAACCTCGGCAGCAGCTGGACCCCGCAGCCGGGCGCCAAGCAGGGTGCGGCGCGCACCCAGGTGGTCACCGAGGTCACCGACCAGATGACGCAGCAGATGGTGCCGCCGTCGGTGCTGACCGCCGCCGCCGGGCAGAAGGTCGGCGGCCGGTTCGAGGTCGAGGGCACCGCCAAGGCGCTGATCGGCGAGGGCCTCAACCCGCAGTCGGGCATCAAGCCGGAGGACGGCCTGGTCTGGGTCGTCGACGTGGTCGGCGCCAAGAAGGTGGACAAGAAGGCGAAGGCCGAGGGCACCCAGGCGGCGCCGGAGGACGGCATGCCGGAGGTGAAGGCCGCGGACGACAAGGCCGCGACGATCACCATCCCCAAGGGGGAGAAGGCGCCCACCGACCTCAAGCAGCAGGTGCTGATCAAGGGCAAGGGCCCGGAGGTCAAGGCCGGTGACGGCCTCATCGCCCAGTACACCGGCGTGAAGTGGGAGGACGGCAAGAAGTTCGACTCGTCGTGGGACCACGGTGGCGCGACGGCCTTCCAGATCGGCACCGGCCAGGTCGTCCAGGGCTGGGACCAGGCACTGGTCGGCAAGCACGTCGGTGACCGGGTCGAGATCGTGATCCCGCCGAAGCTGGGCTACGGCGCCAGCCCGCAGCACGAGCTGGCGAAGAACACCCTGGTCTTCGTGGTGGACATCGTCGGCACGGTCTGACCGGACGTTCCTCGGGATCTGCAAGACTGACCCGGTAATCGAAAAGATTCGCAAGTAGGAGCACATACGTGAACATCGACAAGCCCGAGATCGACTTCCCCGAGGGCCCGGTTCCCACCGATCTGGAGATCGTGGACCTGTGGGAGGGCGATGGGGCGGTCGCCAAGGCGGGGGACATGGTCTCCGTGCACTACGTCGGCGTCTCCTACAGCACCGGTGAGGAGTTCGACGCGAGCTGGAACCGCGGCAAGCCGCTCCAGTTCAAGCTCGGCGTCGGTCAGGTCATCCCGGGGTGGGACAAGGGCGTGCAGGGCATGAAGGTGGGCGGTCGGCGCCGGCTGACCATCCCGCCGCACCTCGCGTACGGCGAGCGCGGCGCCGGCGCCGCGATCGGCGCCAACGAGACGTTGATCTTCGTCTGCGACCTGGTCTCCGTCTGAGACCCCGCACGACGCCGTGAGGGTCCGCGCCGACCGGCGCGGACCCTTTCGCTTTTGCGGTACGCACCCAGGGCGGTACGGTCACCCGTTGGGAGCTAACGAGAGAGGGCGTCGATGGCGATTGCCAAGGCCGAGCGGCTGATGAATCTGGCGCTGTGCCTGTTGGGGACGCGACGCCCGTTGACCAAGCACGAGCTGCGGTCGTCGATCGAGGCGTACCGCGACGTGTTCGGCCCGGGGGCCGGTCACGGCTCCGGAGACGACGCCTTCAACCGGATGTTCGAGCGGGACAAGGACGACCTGCGCGAGCTGGGCCTGGTCATCGAGACCGTGGACGGCATCGACGGCGAGGTCGGCTACCTCGCCCGGCGCGACAGCAACCGCCTGCCCCCGATCACGTTGGACGCCGAGGAGTCCGCCGCCCTCGGACTGGCCGCCAAGGTCTGGCAGCAGGCCCGGCTGGCCGGCGCCGCCAGCGGCGCGCTGCAGAAGCTGCGGGCGGCCGGGATGCCGCTGGCCGGGGACGTCGACGACGTGGACGCCGCTGCGCCGCACAGCGCGTTGGAACCCCGGATCCCCGCCCACGAGGCGTCCTTCGAACCGCTGATGCTGGCCTGCCGGGACCGCCGCCCGGTCGTCTTCGACTACCGCAAGTCCAACGCCGCGCGGCCCGAGCAGCGCCACCTCGAACCGTGGATCCTGGAGTGCTGGCGCGGCCACTGGTACGTGGCCGGCTGGGACCGGGACCGCGGCGCCGAGCGGGTCTTCCGGCTCTCCCGGATCACCGGCAAGGTCCGTTCCCGGCAGGGCAAGTTCACCGCGCCGGTGCCGGACCACGTCACCGTCCGCGAGACCGTCGAGCGCTGGGCGGGGGAGGCCGCCACCGGCACCGCACGGATCAAGCTCCGCGCCGGGCACGGCTATCCGCTGCGCGCCCGCGCCCTGGCCGTCCATCCGGCGGACGGCGACTGGGACGAGTTGGAGATCCCCTACGGGCACGGACTCGACGCCTGGTTGGTGGAGTTCGGGCCCGACGTGGTCGTACTGGAACCGGCGGAGCTGCGGGCCGAGGTCATCGACCGGCTGCGCGCGGTGGCCAAGGGCTGAGGGGAGCAGGACCATGGCTGCGAACGCGATCGACCAGACCCGCCGAATGCTGTCGCTGGTGACGTACCTGCGCGAGCGCCCCGGCGCCCGCGTCGGCGACGTCGCGCGCGCCTTCGGCATCACCGAGGACGAGCTGATCGCCGACCTCGACGTGCTGCCGATGTGCGGGACGAGCTTCCGCGGCGGCGACCTGATGGACATCGACACCGACGGCGACCGGATCTGGTGGCACAACCCCGACGACGTCGCCGAGCCGCTCCGGCTGGCCGCCGACGAGGCCACCGCGCTGCTGGTGGCGGCCCGTGCGGTGGCCACCCTCCCGGGGCTGCGCGAGGGCGACCGGCAGGCGTTGCTGCGGGCCACCGCCAAGCTGGAGGCGGCGGCCGGTGAGGCGGCCGGTGCCAGCTCCCGGCTGTCGGTGACGTTCGAGTCCGAGGGCGGGGTCTTCGCGGACGTGGACCGCGCCATCGCCGAGCGGCGCCGGCTGTGGCTGCGCTACTACTCCCCGGCCCGGGACGAGCTGACCGAGCGCGAGGTGGACCCGATCCGGTTGTTCGCGGTCGGTCACACCTACATGGAGGCGTGGTGCCGGCTCTCCGAGGCCCGGCGCACCTTCCGGCTCGACCGGGTCGCCGAGATCAAGCTGTTGGACGCGCCCGCCGACCCGCCGCCGGTCGAGCTGCGCGACCTGTCGGAAGGGCTGGTGCAGCCCGCGGCCGAGGACCCCGAGGTCGCCATCGAGGTGGGCCCCGGCGGTCGGTGGGTCGCCGAGTACTACCCGCACGACAGCGCCGAGGAACTGCCCGACGGGGGGCTGCGGATCACCCTGCGCACCCCCGACCCGGCGTCGCTGCGACGGCTGGCCCTGCGACTCGGCCGGGACGGCCGGATCGTGTCGCCGCCCGCCCTTGAGGCGAGCGCCCGGGAAGCCGCCCGGCAGGCGCTGGCGGCGTACGGCGAGTGAGACCGGCCCGTCCAGTGGGCGGGCCGGCGCACCGTTGACCGTAGGAGAAGGCAGCGAAGGATGACGACCACGATGGTGACGACCACGCTGGCGGGCATGACCGCTCCGGTGCTCTTCAAGGCGGCGTGTCCGGAGTGCCGCGGGCGTTTCGAACTGGCCTCGGACGCCTTCCGGCTGGCGATCGGCGCCAGCCGCCGCACCACCTTCTACTCCTTCACCTGCCCCGACTGCGACCGGGCGGTGCGCAAGCCGGCCGGCGAGCGGATCGTGGAACTGCTCACCGGCGGCGGGGTGCGCACGCTGCGGCTGCACATCGGCTGACCGGGACGAACGGATAGGCTCGCGGCATGCTCTGGCCCATGATCGCCATCGCCCTGGGGTTCCTGGGGCTCGTCGTCCTCGGCGTCCTCGCCGTCCGCGTCTTCGCCGAGGTGCGGCGACTGGCCCGGGCGGTCGGCACGGCCACCGAGCGGATCCAGCGGGCCACGGAGGACCTGGAGCGGGCCGCGGTGCCGCTCGCCGCGCGGATGCACGACCTGGGACGCGAACGGACCTGAGCGCGGTCGCACCCTGCTCTTGCGTGCCCCCGGCAGGTAGGCTGCTGAGCGGTTCAGACCGTGCGGTGGTGTGGGCAATCCGGAGTATGCACGGGGATTGCCGGACGTTCACCGCCGAACGTTACGATCGAGGGACCACCAGGACGCCAGTCCGACCCCATCGGCAGGCACCACAGGAGACGCCGCCCCGGCGAGAAGGTAGTCGCACATGCTAGCCAACCTGAGGCTCCCCGAGATTCTGCTGATCATCGCCGTGATCTTCCTGCTGTTCGGCGCGAAGAAGCTGCCTGACATGGCGCGTTCGCTCGGCAAGTCGGCCCGCATCCTCAAGAGCGAGGCCAAGGCGATGAAGAAGGAGGGCGAGGCGGAGCGGTCGGCTGACGGCGGCACCGCGGCGCAGGCTCCTGCCGACGCCGCCCAGCAGGCGCCTCGTACGATTCAGGCTTCGCCCGGCGACGTGGCGAGTTCGCGCCCCGTGGCCGAGCCGAACCGCACCACCCAGAGCTGACCCAGCCGATCCCGGCCGTGCCGACACCGTCGGTGCGGCTGACGTACGAGACGAGGAAGTGGGTTGCTCAAGTCTGCCCGCAAGCAGCAGATGGACCCCGAGGGGCGGATGCCCCTCGCGGCACACCTGCGTGAGCTGCGCAACCGGCTGCTGAAATCGGTGCTGGCGATCCTTGTGGTCACCGTCATCGCCATGTGGCAGTACAAGGCGATCGCCCACTTCATCACGGGGCCGGTCATCGACGCGGTCGGCTGCCCCAAGAACGCGTTGCCGACCGATGGGAAGCCGCACCCGTGCGCGGAGATCACCGCCAACGGTCTGCTGGCACCGTTCACGATCATGCTCAAGCTGTCGCTGACGACGGGTCTGGTCGCCGCCAGCCCGCTCTGGCTCTACCAGCTCTGGGCGTTCCTCGCGCCCGGTCTGCACAAGCACGAGAAGAAGTACGCGCTGAGCTTCGTGGGCGCCGGCGTACCGCTCTTCCTCGGCGGCGCCTACCTCGCCTACGCGGTGCTGCCGACCACCGCGGGCGCGCTGGTCGGGCTGACGCCCAGCGACTGGGCCAACCTCTTCCCCGCCGACGACTTCCTCGACATCGTCACGCGCATGGTGCTGGTCTTCGGCTTCTCCTTCGAGCTGCCGCTGCTGCTGGTGCTGCTGAACCTCGGTGGGGTGCTCACCGGCAAGCGGGTGCTGAGCTGGTGGCGGTTCATGGTGCTGGGCATCACCATCTTCTCGGCTGTCGCCACGCCGACCGGTGACCCGCTGACCATGTCGCTGCTGGCCGCGCCGATCGTGCTGCTGTACTTCGGCGCCGTGGCCATCTGCCTCTTCAACGACCGCCGTCGGAGCCGGGCCAACCCGGACCGGGACCTGGCCGACGACGAGGCGTCCGAGCTCGACCTGACCCCGGCCGAGGTCGGTGCGATCGAGCCCGTCGAGTCCAGCCGGATGCTGCCGGGAGAGACCGGTGAGGACGGCACGGACCGTGGCCGACGCGGTTACGACGACGTCACGTGAGGTGACGGGTGAGCGCGGGATCACGTGAAGTGACCCCTCGCGGAACGGATTTCGCGGCCCCGGCTTCCGAGCCGGGGCCGCGGGCGTTTTCTGCCCCGGGCTCGGGGCGGCGGGTAAAGGGCCGCCATAAAGATCCGGTCGTTGTCAGAGGTGGCCGGTAGTCTCGTAAGCACGATGACCGAGGACATGTCCCCTGCTGAGCGCTATGCCGCCGCCAAAGTCCGGGCGGCCGAGCAAGCCACCGCACTCGCGCCGTTCCGGGAGCTCTACGACTTCGACCTGGATCCCTACCAGGTCGAGGCGTGTCAGGCCCTGGAGGCCGGAAAAGGCGTGCTGGTCGCCGCTCCCACCGGATCCGGCAAGACGATCGTGGGCGAGTTCGCCGTCCACCTGGCCCTGGCCCAGGGCCGCAAATGCTTCTACACCACGCCCATCAAGGCGTTGTCCAACCAGAAGTTCCAGGACCTGGTCAAACGCTACGGCCCAGACAAGGTCGGCCTGCTGACCGGCGACAACAGCGTCAACGGCGAAGCCCCGGTGATCGTGATGACCACCGAGGTCCTGCGGAACATGCTCTACGCCGGTTCGCAGTCGCTGACCGGCCTGGGCTACGTGGTGATGGACGAGGTGCACTACCTCTCCGACCGGTTCCGCGGCGCCGTCTGGGAAGAGGTGATCATCCACCTGCCGGCGTCGGTGACGCTGGTGTCCCTGTCCGCGACGGTCTCCAACGCCGAGGAGTTCGGCGACTGGCTGGACACCGTGCGCGGCGACACCGAAGTGATCGTCTCCGAGCACCGCCCGGTGCCGCTGTGGCAGCACGTCCTGGCGGGCCGCCGGATCTACGACCTCTTCGAGGAGCGGGACGGGGCGACCGGCGGCCGCCGGGAGGTCAACCCCGACCTGGAGCGGCTGGCGCGGATGGAGAACAGCCGGCCGACGTTCGGCCGGGACAAGCGGCGCGGCCGCAACCTGCGCGAGGCCGAGCGGGAGCGGGAGCGGCGGCAGCGTGCCCGGATCTGGACGCCGAGCCGGCCCGAGGTGATCGACCGGCTGGACAACGAGGGGCTGCTGCCGGCGATCACCTTCATCTTCAGCCGCGCCGGGTGCGAGGCGGCCGTCCAGCAGTGCCTCCACTCCGGCCTGCGGCTCAACGACACGGAGGCCCGGGAGAAGGTCCGGCGGATAGTCGAGGCCCGGACGGCCGGCATCCCGGACGACGACCTGCACGTGCTCGGCTACTTCGAGTGGCTGGAGGGCCTGGAGCGGGGCATCGCGGCGCACCACGCCGGGATGCTGCCCACCTTCAAGGAGGTCGTCGAGGAGCTGTTCGTCAAGGGGCTGGTCAAGGCCGTCTTCGCCACCGAGACGCTGGCGCTGGGCATCAACATGCCGGCGCGGTCGGTGGTGCTGGAGAAGCTCGTCAAGTGGAACGGCGAGCAGCACGCCGACATCACCCCCGGCGAGTACACCCAGCTGACCGGTCGGGCCGGGCGGCGCGGGATCGACGTCGAGGGCCACGCGGTGGTGCTGTGGCAGCGCGGCATGAACCCGGGTGCGCTGGCCGGGCTCGCCGGGACCCGGACGTACCCGCTGCGCTCCTCCTTCAAGCCGTCGTACAACATGGCGGTCAACCTCGTCGCGCAGTTCGGGCGGCACCGTTCGCGGGAGCTGCTGGAGATGTCCTTCGCGCAGTTCCAGGCCGACCGGTCGGTGGTCGGCATCACCCGCCAGGTGCAGCGCAACGAGGAGGGCCTGGACGGCTATCGCGAGGCGATGGTCTGCCACCTCGGCGACTTCGAGGAGTACTCCCGGCTGCGGCGGGAGTTGAAGGACCGCGAGACCGAACTCGCCAAGCAGGGCGCGGTCCAGCGGCGGTCGGCGGCCGCGGCGGCGCTGGAGAAGCTGCGGCCGGGCGACGTCATCCACGTGCCGACGGGCAAGTACGCCGGGCTGGCGCTGGTGCTGGACCCGGGCATGCCCTCCGGACGGACCAACGGCCACCGCGGCATGGACGCCCAGGACGGCCCCCGGCCGCTGGTGCTGACCGCCGAGCGGCAGGTCAAGCGGCTCGCGTCGATGGACTTCCCGGTGCCGGTGACGGCCCTGGACCGGATGCGCATCCCGCGCAGCTTCAACGCCCGCAGTCCGCAGTCGCGCCGCGATCTGGCGTCCGCGCTGCGCACCAAGGCCGGCCATCTGGTGCCCTCGCGGCACCGCAAGCCGCGCGCGGAGGCGGCCGACGACCGCGAGATCGCCCGGCTGCGCAAGGAGATCAGGGCCCATCCCTGCCACGGGTGCGACGAGCGGGAGGACCACGCCCGCTGGGCGGAGCGCTACCACCGGCTGCGGCGCGACACCCACCAGCTGGAGCGCCGGATCGAGGGCCGGACGAACACCATCGCGCGGACCTTCGACCGGATCTGCGCGCTGCTGACCGAGCTGGACTACCTGGAGGGGGACACCGTCACCGACGAGGGCCGCCGCTTGGGCCGGCTCTACGGCGAACTGGACCTGCTGGCCAGCGAGTGCCTGCGGGACGGCGTCTGGGAGGGCCTCGGCCCCGCCGAACTCGCGGCCTGCGCCTCGGCGTTGGTGTACGAGGCGCGCCAGGCGGACGACGCGGTGGCGCCGAAGCTGCCGGCCGGCAAGGCACGGGACGCCCTGGCGGAGATGGTGCACATCTGGGGCCGGCTGGACGCCCTGGAGGAGGATCACAAGATCAGCCAGGCCGAGGGCGTCGGCCAGCGCGAGCCGGACCTCGGCTTCGCCTGGGCCGCGTACCGCTGGGCCTCCGGCTTCGGCCTCGACGAGGTGCTGGGCGAGGCCGACATGCCGGCCGGCGACTTCGTCCGGTGGTGCAAGCAGTTGGTGGACGTCCTCGGGCAGATCGCGGCGGCGGCCCCGGCCGAGGGCACGGTGGCGCGGTCCGCGCGCAAGGCGATGGACGGGGTGCTGCGCGGGGTCGTGGCGTACTCCTCGGTCGGCTGACGCCGGACGTCGGGCCGCGCCGTCGGGGCGGGCGAGGGCCCGCGATGACGGCGCGGCCCGGTGGAGGCCGCGCGGCTGCCGCTAGGAGGCGGTCCGCTCCGCCGGCCCCCGCGCCGCCCGTTCGGCGTCGCGCTTGGCGACCTCCTCGCGGACCAGCGGGATGACGTACCGGCCGAAGTCGATGGCGTCGTCGAGCAGGTCGTAGCCGCGGGCGGAGAGGATGTCCACGCCCAGGTCGTAGTAGTCCAGGAGGGCCTGGGCGACGGTCTCCGGGGTGCCGACCAGGGCGGTGGAGTTGCCGGCGCCGCCGGTCTCCGCGGCGGTCGGTGTCCACAGCGCCCGGTCGTGCCGTTCGCCCTGGGCGGCGACCTCCAACAGCCTTTGGGAGCCGGCGTTCTGCGGGTTCGTCAGGGGGTGGCGGCGGCTGAGCGGTCCGCCCTCCTTGCGGGCCCTGATCCGGGCCAGGGTGCGGTGCGCCTTCTCCCAGGCCAGTTCCTCGGTGGGCGCGATGATCGGGCGGAACGCCACCTGGATCCGGGGCACGTCGGTGCGGCCGGCCGCGGCGGCGGCCGCCTTGACCGACGCGATCTGCTCGGCGGTCTGCGCCAGCGGCTCGCCCCACAGGCAGTAGATGTCCGCCTCGGCGCCGCCCGCCGCGTAGGCCGCGGGCGACGAGCCGCCGAACGACACCTGCGGGTGCGGCTGCTGGACGGGGAAGGTGTCGGAGACGAAGTCCCGGAAGCGGTAGTGCGTGCCCTCGTGGTCGAAGGGGTCGCGGCTCGTCCAGACCTGCTTGACGATCCGGATGTACTCGCGGGTGCGGGCGTAGCGCTCGTCCTTGGTGAGGGTGTCGCCCTCGCGGCGCTGTTCGTGGTCGTTGCCGCCGGTGATGAAGTGCACCGCGAGCCGGCCGTCGCTGATCCGGTCCAGCGTCGCGAAGGTCTTCGCGGCGAACGTCGGGTAGGAGACGTTGGGGCGGTGCGCCACGAGGAGTTGCAGCCGCTCGGTGTGGGCGGCCACGTAGGCGGCGGCCGGGGAGGGGTCGGGGGAGCCGGAGCCGTAGGCGAACAGGACCCGGTCCCAGCCGTACTCCTCGTGGGCGCGGGCGAGTTTGAGGGTGTACTCCTTGTCGAAGGAGGCGCCGGAGCGCGGGGTGACTTCGGAGCCGTCGTGGGTGGCGGCGATGCCGAGGAACTCGACAGGCATGGGTGCGGCCTCGTCTTCTCGTCGATCATGCGTCAGTGGGCATGGCGAGGGCATGCGCGGTGCGCGGGAGGACCGGCAGGGCGACATGCGGGTGCGCGCGGGGCGGGGCGCCCGGCGCGGCACCGGGGCGTCAGAGGCAACAGGAGGCGGACCACACGCGACCGAAGTCGATGTGGTCGCGGGTGACCAGCCGTTGCTGAGGTCGCATGGGGCCAGTGGAACAGGCAGGTGCATGCGCCGTCAACCATTGCGTGGGAAAGCAAGTGCCGTGGGGCGTCGGGTGTTTGCCGGTGTGCCGGCATCCGAGCGGTCCGGTTGGGGTGCGGGACGGCTAGTTCGGGATCGCCGACGGGCGCTGTTCGGTGCGGTGGCGGAGGGTGCCGCGCAGGCACAGGAAGAGCAGGACGCCGATGGGTGAGAGCAGGATGGTCAGGACCAGGAGTGGGCCCATCACCAGGGGGTGGATGCCCAGGTCGCGCGCTTCGCGGTACATCCACTGGCCGAGGAAGAGGTCCCAGGCGATCAGCTGGGCCCAGATCGCCCCGGCGCCGCCGCCGAGTGCCAGCAGGCGTTGGAATCCGGCGAGGTCCGGGTGGCTGACCGCGGCCCACAGCTGCGGGAAGACCGGTATCGCCAGGGCGAGATAGACCCCGATGACCGGCACCATGGGCAGCGGTGAGGCGGCGATCCGGTCGGTCCAGCGGCGGCCGGGCGCGAGGATCAGCAGGGCCCAGAACGGGGCCGCGAGGGCGAACGCGAGGCTGAAGAGGGTGCGGTCGGTCATGCGGTCAACTCCGTTGGCTGGGTGGGGCGTTCGGTGTCGGTATGGGGCTGGAGGGTGGGGCGGCGGAGGGCTGCGTAGCCGCCGGCCGCCGTGGCGGTGACGAGGGCGGCCAGTGCGGTGAGGGTGGGCGCGTCGGGGTGGATCAGGGCCTGGCCGCGCAGTGCCTGCCAGGTGACCAGCGCGAGCAGTCCGGTGAGGAAGCCGGCCGCGGTGAGCACCAGGCGCAGTCGCACCCGTGCGTCGCGCAGTCGGGCGCGGCGGCGGGCCAGCGCCTCGACGCCGTGGAGGAAGAGCGGCAGGGCCTGGAGCGCGTGCATGCCGACGAAGTGCGGCACGCGCAGGTCGCCGCCGGTGGTGTTCCAGCCGGTGAGCGGCATGGCCGGGCCGCCGTCGGGGACGCCGACGCTGTGCGCGCCGACGAGGGTGCGGGCGAGGCCGGCGGTCTTCTGGGCCTGTTGTTCCGGAGTGGGCATCAGCATCAGGCCGCCGAGCAGGAGTCCGGCCAGGGCGATCAGCGCGCCGAGTCGGATGGCCCAGGTCGTGGCGCGGTCGCCCAGGCGGGCCCGGAACAGGAGTGCGGCGAGGACCAGGGTGGCGAGCCAGAGGGCGACGATGGTGCCGCCCATGATCAGGAACAGGCCCCGGTCCAGCGGGGTTTCGACGTTGAAGTGGCTGCGCCGGCCGCGCAGCGTCTGGCCGATGATGATCGACATCTCGACGAGTCCGGCGACCACGACGGTGTGCGCGGCCCAGGTGCCGACCCGGCTCGGCGCGGGGCGGCGGGACAGCATCCAGGCCAGCGTCAGCCCGTAGGCGGCGAACGACACCGCGAACTTCAGCGGTTTGAACCAGATCGGCGCGCCGACCAACACCCGGTCGTCGACGATCATCCCGACCGCCGCGACCACGGCCAGTCCAGCCATCGCCCATGAGAAGCCGAGCAGCGAACGGTATCTGGACATGCGCAAGGAACCCCCCTGAATAGATAGCTACACTATGGATAGCGGAGCTCTCCGCTATCTGATAGCGCGACTATCTATGATGGAAGGTCGATTGGCAAGGCCGGGTGGGGCGGGGCGCCCGGCAGGTCCGCAGGGCACGGTTCCGAGGGGATCCGGCAGGGAGAGGGCGTCAGATGCGCATCGGTGAGCTGAGCCGCGAGACGGGCGTGGCGGTCCCGACGATCAAGTTCTATGTCCGCGAGGGGTTGCTGCCCGCGGGTCGGCTCACCAGCCCCAACCAGGCCAGCTACGACGAGGGGCACGTGCGGCGGCTGCGGTTGATCCGCGGGCTGATCGACGTCGGCGGGCTCTCGGTCGCGACGGTGCGCGAGGTGCTGACCGCCGTGGACGCCCCCGGGGGGTCGGTGCACAAGGTGCTCGGGTCGGCGCACGACGCGATCACGCCGGTGCCGATCGGCCGCCCGGAGGCGCTGCCGGAGGCCCGTCGGACGGTCGCGGAGCTGATCCGCCGGCGTGGCTGGCGGGCCGGGGCGGACCATCCGGCGGCGGAGGCGATGGCGGTCGCGCTGGCCGCGTTCCAGGACCTCGGGCAGGGCGCGTTCGTGGAGGTCCTCGACGAGTACGCCGAGGCGTGCGAGCGGGTCGCCGACGCCGACCTGGCGTACGTGGGGCGCCACGCGGACGTGGAGGAGCTGGTGGAGAGCGTGGTGGTGGCGACCGTCCTGGGGGACGCGGTGCTCAGCGCGCTGCGGCGGCTGGCGCACGTCGACCGCTCGGCGCGACGGTACGAGGAGCGCCGGGGCGGCCGACCGGCGGCGGGGGACGGCGCGGGCGAGGGCGCGACGGAGGGCGGCGCGGACCCGTCGTGAGTCGCGCCGCCCCCGGTGCGTGCGTCCGTGGCGGGGGCGGCCCCGGTGCGGTGGGGGCGCCCCGAGGGGGTGCGGGTCAGGCGGCGGCCGCGGGCTCCTGCTCGGCCTCCACCTGGGCGTTCCAGGCGCGCTTGCCGGCCTGCCAGCCGTCCTCGTCGTGGCCGGTGCGCCAGTAGCCGGAGATCGACAGGGCCTCGCGCGGCAGCTCGCGCTCGACGCGCAGCAGTCGGCGCAGCTCCTTCACGAAGCCCGCCTCGCCGTGCACGAAGGCGTGGACCCGGCCCGGGGGGAACTCCAGCGCCCGAACCGCCTCGACCAGTCCGCGACCGACCGGGGCGGTGCCGCGGTAGACCCAGGTGATCCGCGCGCCGGGCGGGGCGGTCAGCTCCTGGCTCTCCTCCGGGCCGGCGACCTCGATGAAGGCGTGCGCCGTGGCGTCCGCCGGCATCCGGGCCAGGGCGGCGGCGATCGCCGGCAGGGCGCTCTCGTCGCCGGCCAGCAGGTGCCAGTCGGCCGTCGCGTCCGGGAGGTAGGCGCCGCCCGGGCCGAGGAAGGTGATCTCGTCGCCCGGCCGGGCGGCCGCGGCCCAGGGGCCGGCCAGTCCGCTGTCGCCGTGCACGACGAAGTCCACGGTCAGCTCGCGTGCCGCCGGGTCCCAGGCGCGCACGGTGTACGTGCGCGTCCGGGGCCACTGGTCGCGCGGCAGTTCGGCGCGGATGCGCCCCATGTCGAACGGCTCGGGGTAGCTGACGTGCGGCAGCGGGAAGACCAGCTTGACGTAGTGGTCGGCGTATGCGCCCGCCTCGAACGCCGCCAGTCCCTCGCCGCCCAGGACGACGCGCATCATGTGCGGGGTGAGCCGCTCGGTGCGCCGCACCCGGGCGCGGTGCAGTGTGGGCGTGCTGCGGGCCGGTCGCTCTGCTGCCACGGCTGTTCTCCCCTGACGCGGTCGACGGCGGGTGCGCCTGCGGGACGCACGCCGCCAGTTAGGTATACCTAACCTAACAGGTCATCGGTGGAGCGTGACCAGCAACCGCTGCAATGCGCCACCCAGGCCCCACTGGGCGGCCAGCGCCTCCAGTCGCTCCGGATCGGCCGGCTCGACCGGGAGGGCGAGGTCGGTCTCCGGCACCGGGACGTCCGTCGCCACCCCGACCACCTTCGGGGCGACGGCCAGGTAGGGGGCCGCCTCGATGAGCCGCTTGCGCTGCGCCGGGGTGATCTTGGAGGTCGGGTCCTGGGCGGCGGCGATGATTCCGGCCAGGTCTCCGTAGGCGTCCAGCAGCTTCGCGGCGGTCTTCTCGCCGATGCCCGGGACGCCCGGCAGGCCGTCGCTGGGGTCGCCGCGCAGCAGCGCCAGGTCCGCGTAACCGGGGCCGTCCACCCCGTACTTCTCGCGCAGCACCGCGCCGTCGGTGAGCTGGAGGGTGCCGACGCCCTTCAGCGGGTACAGGACGCGGATGCCGCGGGCGTCGTCGACGAGCTGGAAGAGGTCGCGGTCGCCGGTGACGATGTCGACCGGGCCCTTCGCCTGTGCGGTCAGGGTGCCGATGACGTCGTCGGCCTCGTAGCCCGCGGCGCCGATCCGGGCGATGCCCAGCGCGTCGAGCACCTCCTCGATCACCGGGACCTGCGGGGAGAGGGTGTCCGGGATCTCCTCCTCGTCGGGGGCCGTCGAGCCGGCGGGGGCCTCCTCGGCGACCCGGTGTGCCTTGTAGGAGGGGATCAGGTCGACCCGCCACTGGGGGCGCCAGTCGAAGTCCATGCAGGCGACCAGGTCGTCGGGGTGGTGGTCCTGGACGAGTCGGGCGATGAAGTCCAGCAGGCCGCGTACCGCGTTCACCGGGGTGCCGTCCGGGGCCTTGACCGATTCCGGCACCCCGAAATAGGCGCGGAAGTACAGGGAGGCGGTGTCGAGGAGCATCAGGCGTCGAGTCACACTCCGCATGATGCCGTATGCCCCAAACGTGCCTGTGATGTGAGGTGGCTCACCGATGTGTTTGAGCCCCATAAAGCCGGGCAGGCGCGCAGCCGGAGCGGACCCGGTTGCGATTTCAACTTGTCACCGGTGAAGACGAGCCGAATTCGTCCCGCGCCACGACCTGCCTACGGGGGTGGCAGGTCGTTTCTCGTGCGACAAGAGAGGTATATGTGTCCAGGCTGCAAGCCGAGCACCTGTACAAGGTGTTCGGCAGACGACCCGAGGACGCGGTCCGCAAACTCCAGGCCGGAGCCGGCCGGGACGAGCTGCGGGCCGAAGGCACCACCGCCGCGGTGATCGACGCGTCCATCGAGGTGGACGAGGGTCAGATCTTCGTCGTCATGGGTCTGTCCGGATCCGGCAAGTCCACGCTGCTGCGCATGCTCAACGGACTGCTGGAGCCGACCGCGGGCACCGTCCGCTTCGACGGCCAGGACCTGACCTCGCTCAGCGACAAGGAACTGCGCGCCGTCCGGTCCCGGAAGATCTCCATGGTCTTCCAGCACTTCGCGCTCTTCCCGCACCGCAGCGTGCTGGAGAACGCCGCCTACGGCCTGGAGGTCCAGGGCGTGCCGAGCGCCGAGCGCGAGCGCCGGGCGACCGAGGCGCTCGCCCTGGCCGGGCTGGAGGGCTGGGAGAAGTCCTGGCCGGACGAGCTCTCCGGCGGCATGCAGCAGCGGGTCGGGCTGGCCCGCGCGCTGGCCACCGACGCCGACCTGCTGCTGATGGACGAGTCCTTCAGCGCGCTCGACCCGCTGATCCGCCGCGACATGCAGGACCAGCTGCTGGAGCTCCAGAAGACGCTGAAGAAGACCATCGTCTTCATCACCCACGACCTCAACGAGGCGATGCGGCTCGGCGACCGGATCGCGGTGATGCGCGACGGCCGGATCGTCCAGACCGGCAGCGCCGAGGACATCCTCGTCCGCCCCGCCAACGACTACGTCGCGTCCTTCATCCAGGACGTGGACCGCAGCCGGGTGCTGACCGCCGGTGCGGTCATGACGGACCTCGACAGCGTCCTCGGCACGACCACCCAGGACGGCACCGAGCTCGCGACGGCCGCCGACTTCCAGGCGGCCGCGCCCGCCACCGTCGGCCCCGACACCCCGCTCGCCGACCTGTTCACCGCCTGCTCGGCCAGCGACGTGCCGGTCGCCGTCACCGACGAGAGCGGCGCGCTGGCCGGTGCGGTCACCGGGGAGCGGCTGCTGGCCGTCCTCGGCGAGCCGGGCCGGCCGGCCGTGCCCCTCGACGTGCCCGCCCAGGGTGAGCCGGCCACCACCGGTACCGAGTCCGCCGCTCCGACCGAGGGGACGGTGACCACCGGTGCCTAGGATCCAAATAGGCAGCTGGGCCAATGACGCCGTCAATTGGCTCCGCGACAACCTCGACTGGCTGTTCAACCTCATCACCACGGTCCTGAACGGCCTCTACGACGCGATCCACGCCGTCCTCGCGGCCCCCGCCCCGCTGCTCCTCGCGGGCATCCTGGCGGTGCTCGCCTGGTGGCTGCGCGGCCTGCCGGCCGCGGTGCTGACCTTCCTCGGCTTCGCGCTGATCGACTCCATCCAGCAGTGGAGCCCGACCATCGAGTCGCTCTCGCTGGTGCTGGTGGCCTGCCTGATCACCGTGGTGGTCGCGGTGCCGCTGGGCATCTGGGCGGCCCGCAGCCGGGTCGTCGGCGGCATCCTGCGTCCGGTGCTGGACCTGATGCAGACCATGCCGGCGATGGTCTACCTGATCCCCGGCATCCTCTTCTTCGGCCTCGGCGTCGTCCCCGGCATCGTCGCGACCATCGTCTTCTCCATGCCGCCCGCGGTACGGATGACCGAGCTGGGCATCCGGCAGGTCGACGGGGAACTGGTCGAGGCGGCCGAGGCGTTCGGCACGCACCCGCGGCGCACCCTGCTGCGCGTGCAGCTGCCGCTGGCGCTGCCCACGATCATGGCCGGCATCAACCAGGTCATCATGCTCGCGCTGTCCATGGTCGTGATCGCCGGCATGGTCGGCGGCGGCGGCCTCGGTGCGTCGGTCTACAACGCCATCAGCTCGGTCAACGTGGCCCTGGGCGCGGAGGCCGGCCTCGCCGTGGTCATCCTCGCCATGTACCTGGACCGGATGACCGGTGCGCTCAACCAGCGGGTGTCGCCGCTCGGCCGGCGGGCGCTGGCCAAGGCGCAGGCGGCGCTGGGGCGCTGGAAGTTCCTGCAGTGGCGGCCGGCGACCTCGGTCGCCATGGTCGGCGTCGTCGTCCTGGCGCTGCTGGCCGGCGGGATGAGCTTCCTGGGCAAGAGCGGCGACGCCGCGTCCGGCGGCAACGGCAAGCCGATCACCCTCGGCTACGTCAACTGGGACGAGGGCAAGGCCACCACGTACCTCTGGAAGGAGATCCTGGAGGAGCGCGGCTACAAGCCCAAGGTCCAGGCCCTGGAGGCCGGTCCGCTCTTCGCCGGGCAGGCGCGCGGCGACATCGACGTCCAGACCAACGCCTGGCTGCCGACCACCCACGCCGAGTACTGGAACAAGTACAAGGACAAGCTGGAGGACCTCGGCACCTGGTACGACAAGACGTCGCTGGAGATCGCGGTCCCGTCGTACGTCAAGGACGTCAAGACGCTCGACGATCTCAAGGGCAAGGCCGCCGAGTTCGGCGGCAAGATCACCGGCATCGAGCCGGGCGCCGGCGAGATGAAGATCCTCAAGGACAAGGTCCTCAAGGACTACGGCCTCGACGGCGAGTACCAGGTGCAGGAGTCCAGCACCGCCTCCATGCTGAGCGAGCTGGACCGCGCCATCCACAACAAGAAGCCGATCGCGGTCACCCTGTGGTCCCCGCACTGGGCGTACGACAAGTACCCGCTCACCAAGCTCAAGGACCCCAAGGGCGCGTTCGGTTCCGGCGACGGCCTGCACATGCTGGGCCGCAAGGGCTTCAGCAAGGACATGCCCGAGGTCGCGAAGTGGATGAAGAACTTCCACCTCGACGAGAAGCAGCTCACCAGCCTGGAGAACGACATCAAGTCGGCCGGTGAGGGCCACGAGCAGGACGGCGTCCGCACCTGGCTGAAGAAGAACCCCGGCCTGGTCGAGAAGATCGCCCCGTCCGCGCACGCCACCTACGCCAAGGGCAAGGACGCCGGCAAGGCCCCCAACATCGGCTACCCGGCGTGGGACGAGGGCATCGCCACCGCCTACCTGTGGAAGAACGTCCTGGAGAAGCGCGGCTACCACCCCAACCTGCGCAACCTCGACGTCGGCCCGATGTGGACCGGCCTGTCCACCGGCCAGATCGACGTGGAGACCGACGGCTGGCTACCGGTCGCCCAGAAGCAGTACTGGGACAAGTACAAGGACGACCTGGTCGACGTCGGTGCCTGGTACGACAAGACCTCACTGGAGATCGCGGTCCCGTCGTACGTCAAGGACGTCAAGTCCATGGACGACCTGCGGGCCCACAAGGACGAGTTCAAGGGCAAGATCATCGGCATCGAACCGGGCACCGGTGAGATGCAGCGCCTGAAGAGCACCGTGCTGCCCGCCTACGGGCTGTCGGACTACGAGGTCACCTCGGCCGGCACCAGCGCGATGCTCGCCGAACTCGACCGCGCGTACCACAAGAAGGAGCCGATCGCGGTCGTCCTGTGGTCGCCGCACTGGGCCTACAGCAAGTACCACCTCACCAAGCTCGCCGACCCCAAGGGCACCTGGGGCGCCAACAACCAGATCAAGACGCTCGGCAACAAGAACTTCCCGAACAAGTTCCCGGAGTTCTCCGGCTGGCTGAAGAACTGGAAGATGAGCCCCGACGAGCTCGGCAGCCTGGAGAAGGACATCCAGGACGCCGGAAAGGGCAACGAGGACAAGGGCGTCGAGAAGTGGATCGACGCGCACCCCGGCATCGTCGACAAGATGGCACCGGTCAAGTAACCACAGCGGCGGGGCGTTGCCGCTGCGCGGGGCTTCTTCCCACGTGGTCGGCCGTCCCGCCGTGGGGGTTGCTGTTGTTTGCGCCTGCGGCGCGGGGCGGGTCCGCTGCGCGGGGCTGTTAGGGCGCGGTGACGGGTCTGCGGGGTTGGGGGGTGGGGGGGGGGGGGGGCGTTAGGAAGGCCAACCCCCCACCCCCACCACCCACACCCA